>JBAXRV010000004.1:0-49206 GCA_037131045.1 Actinomycetes bacterium | reverse complement strand
GCTTGTCGGCCCAACGTGGGGCAGCGAAGTGTCAAAGAACGCTGCGCGAGCACTCGTTGTGTTTCTCATCTTGGTCGCAATTTTCTTAGCCACGTACTTCGAATGGCCCATGGCAGCCGCGGGGCTTATTGCATTGGTGCACGACGTGTTCATCACGGTTGGCATTTATGCACTCAGCGGTTTTGAGGTGACACCAGCCACAGTCATTGGATTCCTGACAATTTTGGGTTACTCCCTTTATGACACAGTTGTGGTGTTCGACAAGGTTCGTGAGAATACTCGCGGTCTGACTACCGGTTCGCGCATGACGTACAGCGAGGCCTCTAATTTGGCCTTGAACCAGACACTGGTCCGCAGCATCAATACGTCTGTGGTCGCGCTCTTACCTGTGCTTTCAATCTTGGTCGTTGGCATCGTTAAGTTGGGTGCTGGAACTCTGAACGATTTGGCACTTGCTTTGTTTGTCGGAATGCTTGTAGGAACCTACTCATCGATTTTCATTGCCACGCCAATTCTGGCCCAGATTAAAGAGCGCCAAGATGACATGGTGGCCTTGCGCAAGCGTGTTGAATCGCGTCGCAAGAATGCTGGGCGAGATGGCGACGAAATATTGGTGCCTGTTGGCTCAGCACCAATCGTTGCGGCCGCAGGACCACGGCAACAACGTGTGAAAGCACCTCGCTCCAAACGATCTGGTCGCTAGGAATGTCGCGGGAATACGCCGAATCTCTCATTGCCACGATTCCGGATTACCCAACTCCGGGCGTTGTATTCAAGGATCTGACTCCAGTATTCTCCGAGACTGCCGCTCTTGAGTGGGTGCTCACAGAGTGCGCCCGCCATTTTGGGCAAGCGGGTATCACTCGGATTGCTGGCATCGAAGCTCGCGGGTTCATCCTGGGCGCGGCATTAGCGGGGCACATGAATGTTGGGTTTGTTCCGATCCGCAAAGCAGGCAAATTGCCGCGTGCAACATTTGGGGTGGAGTACGCCCTGGAGTATGGAACAGACACCTTAGAAATTCACCAAGATGCATTACAGAAAAGTGATGTCGTCCTGTTAGTTGATGATGTGTTAGCTACCGGTGGAACAGCAACAGCGGCCGCAAGTCTGATTGAGCGCTGCCATGCAACCGTTGCCGGACTAGCCGTACTGCTTGATCTTGATTTTCTCGGCGGTCACGACAGATTTGCACGCGAATATCCAAAGACTGAAGTGTTCACGGTTTTTGCTTAACCAAGTCGTTGGAAGCATTGTCCTAGACTGTGTACACAGGAGGTCACAATGCCCGCATCGCTAGCGTTAGCGCACGCTGTGCAGGCTCGCACGTCCGAGAATCCTGACCTTCCCGCTGATATGCAGGACGTTATCGATACTCTGCTTGTTTATCATCCCGCCAGTAATGTCCAGGAAATCACGCGTGCATATCGCTATGCCGAATATTTGCATCGCCACCAAGAACGTAAGTCGGGACATGCCTACATCACTCATCCGGTAGCAGTTGCAGGTCTCTTAGCTGATCTGGGCATGACAACATCGACAATCATCGCTGCGCTTTTGCATGACACAGTCGAGGACACCGAATATTCAGTTGATCAGCTTCGCATTGATTTTGGAGATGAAGTCGCTGGACTAGTCGATGGTGTCACCAAGCTAGACAAGGTGAAATATGGCCAAGCCTCGGGGGCCGAGACTGTCCGCAAGATGGTGGTCGCGATGGCCCGAGACATTCGTGTGCTTGTGATTAAGCTCGTAGACCGGCTGCACAATATGCGCACGTTGTCATACATGTCAATTGATAAGCAAGAACAAAAGGCCCGCGAGACCCTCGAAATTTATGCACCTTTAGCAAGTCGCCTGGGCATGAACGCAATCAAGTGGGAACTTGAAGACCTCGCTTTTGCCTCGCTGTATCCAAAAATGTTTGATGAGATTGTTCGCCTTGTGAGTGAACGGGCGCCAGCTCGCGATGAATATTTGCAAGAAATCGTTGAAGCAGTCGAATCAGATCTCAAAGAGTCAGCTATTGAAAATGATGTCACTGGCAGGCCAAAACATTTTTACAGCATTTATCAAAAGATGATCGTGCGTGGTCGTGATTTCCAAGAGATATACGATCTGATTGGTGTGAGAGTACTTGTTGACAGTGTTCAAGACTGTTATGCGACTTTAGGAATTATCCATAATCGGTGGAATCCGGTGCCGGGTCGATTCAAGGATTACATCGCAATGCCTAAGTTCACGATGTACCAATCTCTGCACACAACGGTCATTGGTCCGTCGGGAAAGCCAGTTGAGTTCCAAATCCGTACTCACGAAATGCACCGGGCGGCTGAATATGGTGTGGCCTCACATTGGCGCTACAAGCAAAAGGATGTAGCAGGCAAAGGTGGTCCAGATGATCTTGGTTGGGTGCGACAGTTACTCGACTGGCAACGCGAGACCGAAGATCCTGGCGAGTTCCTAGATTCCTTACGTGATGATCTCGGCGCAGCCGAAGTGTATGTTTTCACACCAAAAGGTGAGGTCATGGCACTTCCCGCGGGCAGCACACCAATCGACTTCGCCTACTCGGTACACACGGAAGTTGGAAATCGTTGTGTAGGCGCTCGTATCAACGGAAAACTCGCACCACTAGATTCCACTTTGGCCAATGGTGACGCCGTTGAGATTATTACTAACAAGGCAGACAACGCAGGCCCAAGTAGAGACTGGCTCAATGTTGCAGTGAGCGCGCGAGCTCGCTCCAAAATCAAGGCGTGGTTTTCGAAGGAACGCCGCGAGGAAGCTATTGAAGTGGGCAAGGACTACATCGTTCGCGCTATGAAAAAGCAAGGAGTACCCCTTCGGCTCTTAACCAATAGCATGCTCACGAATCTGGCAGCCGAATCTCACTATGCAGATGTGACAGCGCTCTATGCAGCAGTAGGTGAGGGCCACCTTGGTGCTCAAACAGTTGTCACACGCTTGCTTGTTGCCTTAGGCGGACATGAAGAAGCTATCGAAGACACTGCTGACATTCTTACGCCCGGCAGAAACATTCCCATTAAGACCAGCAAAACTGATTCAGGAATTTCAGTTGCGGGCGCGGCCGATACCTGGGTCAAGCTCGCTCGTTGCTGCACACCCGTTCCTGGCGATGCGGTGATGGGATTTGTGACACGTGGATCAGGAGTGTCGGTCCATCGGACGGATTGCATCAACACAAAATCGCTTCTAGATCAACCCGAGCGAATTGTTGATGTCTCATGGACACCAGGCAAAGGCAGCGTTTACCTAGTAAATATTCAAGTAGAGGCCCTCGACCGAGCGCGGTTGCTCTCGGATGTGACGCGGGCACTGTCTGATCAGCATGTAAACATTTTGCATGCTTCAGTCACTACGACACGGGACCGAGTTGCAATGTCACGCTTTACTTTTGAAATGGCAGACCCATCACACTTGAACACTGTGCTTCGTGCAGTCCGCGGCATTGACGGGGTCTACGACGTCTATCGGGTCTAGTGAAGGCGAATTTCTACGAGTGAGAAAGCCTTAACCAAGCGTGGCAGCACCACCACGTGCAGCTGCAAGCAACGCTTCAACCTGTTCGCGGGAAGCTGTTAGGCGTGCTAATTCGTCACTCTTGCCTGCTGCCTGTGCTGTGGCAATTTGCTTATCGAGCTTTGCTAACGAGGCTTCAAATTGTGTGACCAGGCCGTTTGCACGATCAATAACTTCGGGCTTGGAACGATGCCAGATCTGTTCCTGCACCTTACGGATTGAATCTTCAACGTTTTTGAGGCGTCGTTCAATCTTCTCCTTATCACCACGGGGGACATGGCCAGCCTTTTCCCATTGCTCTTGAATATTTCGAAGCGCGGTCTTTGCAGCATCAACGTCAGTGATCGGCAGAAGCGCTTCCGCTTTTTCTAATAACGACAACTTGATAGTCAGATTTCCACCAAACTCTTCGTCGCGAGCAGAAAGTGCCTTGCTTCGAGCATCAAAAAACTTGTCTTGCAGCGTTTTGAACTGATCCCATAGCGAATCAGTGCTTCCACGACCTGTGCGCGGCAGCACCTTCCACTCGGCCATTAGACCCTTGAATGCATTGCCGGTCGCTACCCAATCGGTGCTGTCAGCTAACGCTTCAGCTTTTTTGATCAAGGCGTTCTTAGCTTGAAGTGCCTCAGTACGGGCAACATCCAAATTTTGGAAATAGTTTCGTCGAGCCTTATCAAAGACAGTTCGCGAATGACTGAAGCGCTTCCATAGTTCCTGCTCTTTGCCGCGATCGCCTGACTGCAGTGTCTTCCACTCGTCGAGCAGTTCCTTAAACTTTTCGCCCGTTGATTTCCACTGATTGGAATTCACCAAAGATTCAGCAAGCGCGACAATCTCTTCGCGACGCGCCAAAGCCATTGCTTTCGCTGCAGCTTTCTTTTCAGCAACTTGCGCTCGCGCTTTTTCCGTCAGTTCTTCTATTTCAGTTTTATGACCATGGAAAATACTCAGGTCGCCCAACATGCTCGGCGTGGTGATTGCTGCTTCGATTTTTTCGAGCAAAGCCTTGGCCGCATCTGGGTTGGCTTTACCATCACGTAGCCGAGCGATTGCAAGTTCAATTTCTGAAACAAGATCGTTGTACTTGCGTGCGAAAAATGACACACCCTCTTCAGGGGTACCCGCAACATACTGACCAAGCTTGACTGGGCCATCGGCAGAGTTGAGGAAAACATTGCCTTCTTCGTCTGCGTATCCGTGAGAGTGTGAAACAGTCATTGTGGTGTCCTTGCGTTCGGGTCCCGTGGTGGGCTCTTGGGTGTGCGTACTTATTATTGCGCAGTCTTGGCCTGGGCAATAACAATAGTTTGTGAAGGAGCTCCGTCTTGCTGTTGGTTCACGACACCAGCGCCGGCAACTGCATCAATGACATCTAGACCTTTGGAAATGTTGCCCCACAATGTGTAGTTCGGGCCAAGCACTGAATCTTGATACACCAGGAAGAATTGGCTCCCATTTGTATCAGGACCGCTGTTGGCCATAGCCACATCACCGCGCTTGTACGTGTAGGAACCATCGGCGCCAGCTGTGGGCAAGTTCTCATCCGCGAATTTGAACCCGGGCCCTCCTGAGCCGGTAAATGATGGATCCCCACACTGCAGCACATAAATGCCGGACGTCGTAAGGCGGTGGCAACCGACTCCGTCAAAGAACTTCTTCTGAGTCAAAAAGGACATGATGCCCGCGGTATGTGGTGTCTGTGGATTGGTCTTAATCGCAATGTCTCCGCAATTTGTCGACAGCACGATTGACTTGGCGGCCTTCACACCTGTCGGCTCGCTCTGGAACGTGACGTTGTCGGCGCGCAGCGCTGCAGGTTTGTCGCAACTGGCAACGGCCTGTTCAGTAGTGATGGCGCTAGGTTGCGCACTTGCTGATGAGCTCGGTTGTGCTGAGGTATCCGTCGGATTCTTGCCCTTCAGCGCACCGTAACCAAGGATGACGGCGACTACTGCAAATAGGGCAACAATACGATTGCGGATGTGGGCTCGCTGTTGTCGTGCGGTCCTTCGGACCTGTTGACGTTCGTACTTGGCACGGGCGAGTTCGCGATCACGTTTATTAGACACAAATAGTCATTCTAGGGTGCAAAGAGTTGGGCGGGTAGCGGCGGTAGCCTAGTTACAAGTACCCAAAACCACGTGAAAGTGCCCCATGCTTATCGAATCCTTTGCCGCCGGACCTTGGCAGACAAACTGCTACATTGTGGCGCCATCGGCCAACAGCGAATGCATCATTATTGATCCGGGCAAAGACGCGGCACCTGGCGTGCGGGATGCCCTAGCTGTGCACAACCTGTTGCCAGTGGCAGTTATGGTGACACACGGCCACATAGACCACATGTGGTCGGTATTTCCCATTGCGTCGGGTTACCACATTCCTGCTCTGATACACAGCGCCGACCGTTCATGGCTAGCCGACCCGACACCAGGCCTGAGTCAACAAACTCGCGAGGCACTTCCTAGCATGTTAGGAACAGATGAGTTCTTTGCCGACCCACAAGACGTTGTCGAGTTAGCAGATCAGATGCGGATCTCGTTGGCCGGTTTTGACATCACAATTCACCACGCACCTGGACACACCGCAGGCTCGGCACTTTTTGAATTTGCCGACGTTGACCCAACTGTCTTCACAGGTGACGTGGTTTTTGCGGGAGCGATCGGACGAACTGATTTGCCTTCTGGCTCGCCAGAGCAGATGGATGCGTCCTTGCGGGACGTGGTGTTGTCATTAAGTGACGACAAACGCATTTTTCCTGGTCATGGTCCGTCCAGCACAATGGCTATTGAACGTCTTACTAATCCGTACCTTGTACGAATAGCGCAAGGATTGTCGGCCACATGATGTTCCAAGCGCCTAAGGGCACCTACGATGTGATTCCACCGTTTTCTGCAACGTGGCTTGCGGTAAAGAATGCTCTGTCTACACCACCTATCAATTCTGGCTACGGATATATAGAGACTCCAATGTTCGAGGACACAGCATTGTTTGTCAGAGGCGTTGGCGAATCAACAGATGTTGTATCCAAAGAGATGTACACCTTCGAGGATCGATCTGGCAGAAGCTTGACACTACGTCCTGAAGGCACGGCCGGTGTCTTGCGCGCAATGCTAGAAAACCGACTTGATCGCGGTGCCTTACCCGCCAAAGTTTGGTACACAGGACCAAACTTTCGCTACGAACAACCGCAGTCGGGTCGTTATCGACAACACACACAAGTAGGTGTGGAGGCCATTGGATCATCGGACCCGGCTCTGGATGCCGAAGTGATTTGGATGGCAATCTATGCACAACGAAATATCCTTGGACTAAAGAAAGTGCGATTGCTGATCAACTCACTTGGTTGTCAAGCATGCCGCCCCGCGTATCGCGAACTTCTTTTGAACTTTCTGGGCACGTTGCCACTAGATGAAGCCACGCGCAATCGCGCTGCAATTAACCCACTTCGGGTTCTCGATGACAAACGTCCCGAGGTACAAAAACTTTTAGAGCATGCACCACTTATGCCAGATCACTTGTGCGACGACTGCGCAACCCATCATGCGGCGGTGTTGACCTACTTGGACGCTCTTGGTGTCAGCTATGAAAATGCACCACGGCTAGTGCGCGGGTTGGACTACTACGTACGTACCACCTTTGAATGCATCCACGAAGGACTCGGTGCCCAATCTGCAATCGGAGGTGGTGGGCGATATGACGGTCTGATCGAGACAATCGGTGGACCTGCCATGGCAGGAGTTGGCTTCGGACTCGGCGTTGATCGCACCTGTTTAGCAGTCCAGGCCGAAAACATCGACCTGACAGCCAACCTTTCACTAGATGCCTTTGTGATTGCCTTGGGTGACTCAACGACTGCTGCAGCCGTGGCGCTATTGGGCACATTGCGTAGCGCTGGAATAAGAAGTGATTTTGCCTTTGACGGACGCAGTCTTAAGGCGGCTATGAAGAGCGCAGATCGCAGCGGTGCACGAATTGCCGTCATAGTGGGTCAAGATGAACTCGATGCAGGGACTGTGACGGTCAAGAATTTGGCGACAGGGGAGCAGGGAACTACTGCCCTAGAATTAGTCGTTACCGAGATCGTCCAGCGACTTTCTTAACAACACACTGCTCGACCGAGCTGTGATTAGCACTAAAGGGAAAACATGCTTCGCACTCATGACTCTGGCGCACTTCGTGCATCTGATGCCGGGGAACACGTCATTCTTGCTGGATGGGTTGCACGTCGTCGTGATCATGGCGGTATTGCGTTTTTTGACTTGCGAGATGCATCTGGCATCGTGCAAGTAGTCGTCAATGAAGAGTCCGTGGCACACGATCTGCGCAATGAGTTTTGTTTGCAAATCACAGGATCTGTGCGCATCCGACCTGCAGGCAACGAAAACGCAGAAATTCCAACTGGTGACATTGAAGTTGTTGCCGAGATTGTCACAGTCCTGAGTAAGAGCGCGCCGTTACCTTTCCCAATCGACGACACAATCAATGTTGGCGACGAAACCCGATTCAAATATCGCTATCTAGATCTGCGTCGACCATCTGCAAGTCGCGCACTTCGCATGCGTAGCAAAGTTAACCGGTTAGCACGTGAAGTGCTCGACGCCCATGATTTTGTTGAAATCGAGACCCCGACTTTGACACGATCAACACCAGAAGGCGCTCGCGACTTCCTTGTACCAGTGCGACTACAACCCGGACACTGGTACGCCTTGCCACAAAGCCCACAGTTATTTAAGCAGTTACTCATGGTCGCTGGAATGGAGCGCTACTACCAAATAGCACGCTGTTACCGTGACGAAGATTTCAGAGCAGATCGGCAACCTGAGTTCACGCAGCTCGACATCGAGATGTCGTTCGTAGAGCAGGACGACATCATCACAATCGCCGAAGAAATTGTTCGCAATTTGTGGAAAGGCACTGTTGGTCACGACATCGCAGACATTCCGCGAATGACGTACTTCGATGCAATGGATCGATACGGTTCCGACAAGCCAGACTTACGTTTTGATTTAGAGCTAACCGATTGCACGACTCACTTTGCACAAACTGAGTTCCGCGTTTTTCAGGCCCCGTATGTAGGTGCAGTTGTCATGCCTGGTGGCGCTGATCAACCTCGCCGTACTTTTGATGCCTGGCAAGAGTGGGCCAAACAACGCGGCGCCAAGGGTCTTGCTTATGTGACATTCGACGAATCAGGTGAACTGTCCGGACCCGTGGCTAAGAATCTTTCTGATGTCGAACGTGCTGGGCTGGCTGATGCGCTCGGTGCCAAGCCAGGAGACTGTGCATTTTTTGCTGCGGGCGATAAGTCCAGTTCACAGCAATTGCTCGGCGCTGTTCGCTTAGAAGTCGGTCGTCGCTGCGGCCTCATAAACGATGACGAATGGTCATTCTTGTGGATTGTTGATGCTCCAATGTTTGAAAAGACCGAGGAGGGCGGTTGGACGGCTGTCCACCACCCATTTACATCGCCGAATGCGCAATGGATTGATCGTTTCGAGGAAGCACCGGACCAAGCCCTGGCTTGGGCATACGACATTGTGTGCAACGGCAACGAGATTGGCGGTGGTTCGATTCGAATCCATCGCGGCGATGTGCAAGAGCGGGTATTCCGAATGCTTGGACTCACGGACGAAGAAGCTAAAGAAAAGTTTGGTTTCTTGCTTGACGCTTTTGCCTATGGTCCACCTCCACATGGCGGTATCGCTTTTGGTTGGGATCGTATTTGTATGCTTCTGGCTGGTGCGACGAGTCTGCGTGATGTGATTGCCTTCCCGAAGACGGGTGCAGGTTTTGATCCGCTCACGAGTGCGCCCACACCAATTACTGCCCAGCAGCGGCTTGAAGCGGGTATCGATGTCGACCCCTTTGCTGAGACAGACGAATAGCTCTCATGTCTACGTCGCTTTTCGATAACGACAATGTGGTTGCACCGCTTGCCGTACGAATGCGACCTCGCACTATTGCCGAATTTGTTGGCCAAAGTCATGCGCTGACTCAAGGTGGCCCACTTCGTCGTTTGCTTGATACTGAGTCTGACGCCTCGCGCACCTCTGTAATTTTGTGGGGACCACCGGGGACTGGCAAAACAACGCTGGCGCAGTTGATGGCGCGCGCTGGGTCTGCTCGATTCGTAGAACTGTCAGCGATCACTGCAGGAATTAAAGACGTACGTGATGTGATCACTACCGCGCAAGAGAACAAATCGCTATACGGTTTGCAAACTGTGCTATTTGTCGATGAAGTTCATCGCTTTAATAAAACGCAGCAAGATGCACTTCTACCTGGTGTTGAAAACGGTTGGGTCACATTGGTTGCTGCTACAACTGAGAACCCATCATTTTCCGTCATTGCACCGCTGCTCTCGCGCTCGCTGATGGTCACTCTGCATAGCCTTAACAATGACGACGTGAATCGCCTTGTTGATCGTGCGTTATCCGATGAGCGTGGACTCAACCACGTGGTGACGTTGCACGAGGATGCTCGCGAAATGATTGTGCGCCTCTCGGGAGGCGATGCGCGACGCGCACTCACTGTACTTGAAGCAGCCGTGGCAGTTGCAGTCGATTTGGGTTTCAGCGAAGTGACATCTGATCATGTGTCAGCGGCCAGCGATCACAACATCGTGCGGTACGACAAAGCAGGTGATCAGCATTACGACGTGATCAGTGCCTTCATCAAGAGTGTGCGAGGGTCAGACCCTGATGCAGCCTTGCATTATTTGGCCCGCATGTTAGAGGCGGGCGAGGACCCGCGCTTCATAGCTCGCCGATTATTAATACTTGCAAGCGAAGACATTGGTCTGGCGGATAATTCCATGTTGTCTCTGGCGCAGGCAGCTGCCCATACCGTGCAATTGATTGGCATGCCGGAATCTCGAATTACATTAGGACACGTCACCCTGGCTCTTGCAATGGCACCTAAGTCAAATGCAGCATACGTTGCGATGGATGCTGCGATTGCCGATGTGCGCACAATGTCGATAGGCGAAGTGCCTGCACATTTGCGTGACAGCCATTATGCGCGGGCCGGAGATTTAGGACATGGTGTCGGATACATCTACCCGCATGATCTTCCTGAAGGTGTAGCAGCCCAGCCTTATCTGCCTGACACCCTTGCTAATGCTCGTTACTACCGACCAAGTGGTCGTGGCGCTGAGTCGCTTGCACTAACTCTTTTGGAACGCATTCGAGGACTGTTAGGACGCAAGTAACCAGCACGGCACACGGTTCGTTAGGGTTTACCAATACGCATTCGCCACATCAATGAAAGGGGACACCACCCGTGGATTCCGCACAAATCCGCCAGAAGTTTCTGGACTACTTCCAGACAAACGGACACACAGTGGTTCCCAGCGCAAGCCTGCTCCTAGACGATCCAACTCTGCTTTTCGTCAATGCCGGAATGGTTCCTTTCAAGCCCTATTTTCTTGGCGAGGCCTCTCCTCCATATCCACGTGCAACCAGCGTGCAGAAAGTTGTGCGCACACTCGACATTGAAGAAGTGGGCAAGACCACTCGTCACGCCTCATTTTTTCAGATGTGCGGTAACTTTTCGTTCGGAGATTATTTCAAAGAGGAAGCCATTCCATTCGCTTGGGAACTCTTGACTAAGTCACCTGCAGATGGCGGCTACGGATTCCCGGAAGACAAGCTCTGGGCAACGGTGTACTTGGACGATGACGAAGCGATCGACATTTGGCACAAGAAGGTTGGTGTGCCACTCGAGCGTATTCAACGACGCGGAATGGCCGACAATTTCTGGTCGATGGGCGTTCCTGGTCCCTGTGGACCGTGTTCGGAGATCTACTACGACCGAGGTCCCGAGCATGGACGCGAAGGCGGACCAGTTGCCGATGAAGATCGTTATCTAGAAGTGTGGAACCTCGTGTTCATGCAGTTTGAACGCGGTGGTGGACCAGGCAAGGAAGGGTACGACATTCTTGGCGAACTTCCCGCTAAAAACATTGACACTGGCATGGGCTTAGAACGAATGGCAGCGCTACTACAAGGTGTCGACAACATTTACGAAATCGACACGACAAAAATCATTTTGGATCGCGCAAGCGCACTTTCCGAAACTAGATACGGGCTCGACGCCAAGGCTGATGTTGCGTTACGTGTTATTGCTGACCATGCCCGGACCTGCGCGTTTCTGATCGGAGACGGGGTACTTCCAGGTAATGAAGGGCGAGGATACGTTCTTCGTCGAATACTTCGTCGGGTGGTGCGCAACATGCGCCTACTTGGAGCACACGACTCAACGATTGCAGAACTTATCGATGCAAGCATCATTGCGATGTCTCCACAATATCCAGAGCTACTGACCGATAAAGGTCGCATCACCTCGATCGCGGTTGCCGAAGAGGATAGTTTTCTTTCCACGCTTGAACGAGGAACCACAATGTTCGACTTGGCTGTTAAGGAATTGAAATCGTCTGCCTCGCCAGTGCTTAGTGGTGAATCTGCTTTCGCATTGCATGACACCTTTGGATTCCCAATTGATCTCACTCTCGAAATGGCTTCCGAGCAGGGTCTATCCGTTGATGAAGCAGGCTTTAGAAGCCTGATGCTCGAACAACGGACACGTGCAAAAGCAGATGCGGCTTCTCGCAAGAGCGGTGTGGTCCCAGTCACCATGTATCGCGAGATCATGGGCCGTTCCGGAACAACTAGCTTCACCGGATACTCGGAAACCATAACCGAGGGAACAGTCACTGGAATTCTTGTCGATGGTGTCGATGTTTCTCATGCCACTGCTGGTGTGGAAGTTGAAGTAATCGTCGACCGCACCTCGTTCTACGCCGAAAGTGGCGGACAACTTGCTGATCACGGACAAATTACTCTGTCAGATGGAACGATAGTTGCGATTAATGATGTACAAACTCCTGTACCTGGTCTCTATGTACATCGCGGAATAGTTCAGCATGGTGAAATTTCGGTCGGTCAGCATGCAACTGCATTAGTGGACATTGAACGCCGACTCGCCATCTCTCGGGCGCACACAGCAACGCACATGGTGCATAAAGCATTTCGTGAAGCATTAGGTGAGACCGCAACGCAGATGGGTTCGGAGAATTCACCTGGTCGGTTACGATTTGATTTCCCAAGTGCAGGAGCAGTACCGCCAAGTGTGCTTAATGATGTTGAGTCGCGAGTTAATGAACTACTGATACAAGACCTGCTTGTCACTGCCGAAGTCATGACTCAGGACCAGGCACGTGCAACTGGTGCAATGGCACTTTTTGGTGAAAAGTATGGCGATCAAGTGCGCGTCGTCAGTGTTGGCGACTGGGCTAGAGAACTCTGTGGCGGTACTCATACTCACAGTTCTGGTCAACTAGGCGTTGTAACATTCTTATCTGAAGGCTCGATTGGAGCCGGAGTAAGACGCGTTGAGGCACTTGTTGGCGCGGACGCATATCGATTCTTAGCGCGAGAGCACGCACTTGTATCGCAACTTGCAGAATTAACTAAAGTGCGTCCCGAAGAACTTCCTGACCGCATTGGCAAGTTGATAGAACGACTGCGTCTAGCAGAACGCGAAATCAACAAGGTGAAGAATGCCGCTTTGATGAATGACATTGCTGGCCTACTTGGAGAGCCAACGCGGATCGGCGAACTATCTCTCTTCAGATTCACTGCGCCCGCAGGTACATTAGCTGCAGATCTGCGTGACATTGTGACCGCGGCAAAATCTAAAATCACCACAACGGGCTACGTGCTTGTTGGCGCTGCGCTTGAAGAAGGCAAGATCAGCGTCGTCAGTGCAACAGATGCTGCAGCTCGCGACATGGGAGCAAGTGCGCATAGTGTCCTGCAATCAATGCTGCCTTTGCTTGCTGGGCGAGGTGGTGGCAACGCCGAAATGGCGCAAGGCGGCGGAACCGATGTTACGCAACTGGATGCTGCATTCCACGCTGTGGCTAGCGCACTCTAAGCAATCCACTATGGGAATCCGATTCGGAATTGACGTGGGTCAGGCCCGAATTGGTGTGGCCCGCACCGACCCGGCAGGCATCATGGCTGTGCCTGTGACCACAGTTGAAGCAGGCGAGCACGCTGCGCAGCGCATTATGGAGTTAGTTGACGAATATCACGCCGACATCATCTATGTAGGCATGCCGTTGTCGCTTTCGGGAGGACGCACTCTATCCACTGAACATGCGATTGAGTTTGCGCGGGCGTTGGACAAATTCGCCAAGTGCCCTGTGTATTTAGTAGATGAACGATTGAGCACAGTTTCGGCAGCAACTGCCTTGCGGGACTCGGGACGAACATCACGCACAAGTAAGGACATTATCGACCAAGCTGCCGCTATTGTGATTCTCGAACAAGCGTTAGCGATCGAAAACCAAACGAAGTCACCAGCAGGGATAAAAGTGGGCGAGCACATTGAGTAATTTGGATATTTTCGGGTCACCATCGTCGCCACGACCTCCATCAAATCCCGGTGATCGGCGCAAACCCGAAAACAAATCATCACGGGTTAAAAGTTGCCTCGTCACACTGCTGGTCATAGTGGTCATCGTGGGTGGAATCGCACTTGCTTTGCCAAAGGCACTCAAACATTTTCAGTCTGCACCAGATTTTGCGGGTCCTGGAACCCAAAGCGTCCAAGTGGAAGTGACTAGTGGGGAAACTCTGGCGCAAATCGGTAATGACCTCAAGGCAAAAGGCGTTGTTGCTTCCGTTGATTCATTCACGCGAGCCGCCGCCGAGAATCCGGACAGCTCTGGAATTCAACCTGGCTTCTACACGCTTAAGCTGCAAATGAAATCTGCTGACGCCATTAAGTTTTTGCTTGATCCGACCTCGCGAGTTGTTAATAAGGTTGTGATACCCGAGGGCAAGCGGGCTTCGTGGATTCTGGATACTCTCGCGTCAAAAACCGGAATCGCTCGCACGGATTTCGACGCGGTACTGAGTAATCCAGGAAGCCTCGGTCTACCAGATTATGCCAAGGGAAACGTTGAAGGTTTTCTTTTCCCAGCAACTTACGACTTCCCACCAAATGCCAATGCTGAACTGATTCTTAAAACAATGGTCGATAAATATAATTCCGAAATCGGATTACTAGATATTGCAGCAAAGTCAGCGGCTCTCGGCATGACGCCATATCAAATTATTACAATTGCGTCACTTCTTCAGGTAGAGGGTCACCCACGCGACTTTGACAAAGTTTCGCGCGTTGTTTACAACCGACTTAAGGAGCCGATGCGGATGCAATTCGACTCAACAGTGAACTACGGCCTTGGAAAAACCGACGTCATCCTGACAACCGACTTGTTAAATAAGGACACTCCTTACAACACCTACCTGCATGACGGGCTACCTCCGACACCGATTGATAATCCGGGCGCAGATGCGATCAAAGCCGCACTCAATCCGGCAACTGGTGATTGGCTGTACTTCACAACAACTAACTTGTCCACTCAAGAAACAAAGTTTACGAATTCCTACTCGGAGTTCTTAAAGTTTAAGGACGAATTTTTAGCGTACTGCAAGGCAAATTCAGGAAGTTGTTAGATGCACGCTGCAGTACTTGGCTCGCCTGTGTCGCACTCATTGTCGCCGTGCATTCATAATGCGGCTTATCGTGCAACGCAGCTTGCGCATGACTACAGCGCAATCGAAGTGGTCGCACAAGACCTTGTCTCATTCGTTAGTCAATTGGATGAATCATGGATGGGTTTGTCGCTGACGATGCCCTTGAAGGAAGTCGCCTTCGAAGTAGCGCACGAAGTTACGCCAGTGGCTACATTAGCCCGATCCATTAACACTCTCATTTTGGGCGATGTCATCACTGCAGATAACACTGATGTATACGGAATCGTACGGGCTGTTCAAGAAAATTGGGATGAGCCCATTGCCCGCCTGGTACTCATCGGATCTGGTGCGACCGCACGCTCAGCAATTATCGCGGCTCATGAACTTGAGGTGCGCTCTATCGACATTCTCGCGCGTAACTCAGCTGCAATTGCGAACTGCGAAGAACTAGCGCAACAACTAGGCATGACGTTGACAAACATCTCAATTGAACAGGTGAGCACCACACCTAGCACGCTGACTGTCAACACCACGCCAGTAGGAGTTGCTGACGAGATTGCCCGCACGCTTACTGACCCAAGTGGCGTTCTGCTTGATGTCGTGTACCACCCGTGGCCGACGCAACTGGCACAGCGGTGGCAAGATGCGGGGCTCGTTGCTATCCCTGGCCATTCAATGTTGCTTCATCAAGCAGCCAAACAGTTTGAGCTGATGACATCGCACGCTGCTCCTCTTGAAGAGATGCGCCTGGCCCTGCGCAATGAACTCGATACACGAGGAATTCAGTAGTGAATTCCGTGCTGCAGATTCTTCCGCTACTTACCTTTATAGGTTTCGGCTATGTGCTGTCCCGTATCGATATACGCGAACACCGGCTACCCAACAGGCTCGTCCTTCAGGCAACGGTGAGCGTTGCTGTATGCGAAGTGATTGCCAGTAGCGCCGCTCATCCAAGTTCGGACCTACGCACCGTTAGTGTGACGACGGGTAAAACCTTTCTTGTCTACGTCCTGTTGTATCTGCTGAGCCGCGGACAATTTGGGCTAGGCGATGTTAAATACTCAATCGTTGTCGGACTGATTGCCGGTTGGTACTTTCCAGACCAGTGGCTATTAGCAATTGCATTAGCCTTCGGTGCCGCCGCATTAGTGTCAATAGGACTGCTCATAGGTCGACGCATGAATCGCAATAGTCGGATACCGTTTGGGCCCTACATGACTGCTGCCACCATAGTTCTGGCGTTGATAAGCAGGTAATTCGCCTTGTGCCTTTCATCGTGAAAGAATGAAGGCATGTTGCGATGGCTGACTGCGGGTGAATCCCATGGACCGCTTTTGACAGCGCTCGCTGATGGCTTTCCAGCAGGAATTGAATGCACAACAGATGACATCGCCCAAGCTTTAGCACGTCGCCGACTCGGTTTTGGACGGGGGGCGCGCATGAAGTTTGAGCAAGATGTTGTGACAATCACAGGTGGAATCCGTCACGGTTTGTCTATGGGCGGACCTATTTCGATCAACATTGCAAACTCGGAATGGCCCAAATGGGATGTCGTCATGTCTGCTGACCCCGTGGATGAGGCCGACTTGGACAATGTGGCCCGCAGTGCGCCACTTACCCGACCAAGGCCCGGCCACGCCGATCTTGCTGGAATGCAAAAATACGGACTTGACGACATTAGACCTATCTTGGAACGCGCAAGTGCTCGCGAGACTGCCGCTCGAGTAGCTCTCGGCGAAGTTGCTAAGCGATTCTTGCGACAGACCTGCGGAATTGAAGTCTTGAGCCATGTTGTTGCGATTGGTCCTGTGAGTACGGACTCAGAGGAGTTGCCCACATCTGCAGATCTCAATCGTGTTGATGATGATCCCGTGCGTTGTTTTTCTGCTTCTGCAAGTGCTCTGATGCAAGATGAGATTCGTTCGGCACATGATGCGGGGGACACCGTCGGTGGTGTAGTTGAAGTTCTTGCATATGGGCTTCCTGTCGGTCTTGGCTCTCATGTGCAATGGGATCGCCGTCTCGATAGTCGTCTGGCTGCTGCACTCATGGGGATTCAAGCCATTAAGGGTGTTGAAGTGGGCGACGGCTTTGAAACAGCGCGCAGGCGTGGCACTGGTGCACATGATGAGATGTACAACGACAACGGAACTATCAAACGACGCACTGGTCGGGCCGGTGGCACTGAAGGCGGCATGAGTACTGGGGATGTCTTGCGAGTGCGCGCTGCGATGAAACCGATTTCTACTGTGCCCAAAGCACTAGAAACTATTGACGTGAAGACTGGCCAGAGTGCCACGGCAATCAATCAACGCTCGGATGCTTGCGCAGTTCCAGCAGCGGGAGTCATTGCAGAGGCTATGGTGGCGTTGGTTCTTGCCGATGCAGTTCTAGAAAAATTTGGCGGCGACCATGTGTCTGAGACGGCGCGTAACGTCGCTGCATTCACTGCGACACACAGTCTCTAGTCATGAACAACATTGTTTTTGTAGGAGTTCCTGGTGCAGGCAAAAGTACCGTGGGCAAACTCGTGGCCGACTTCATTGGTTGGCAGTTTTTTGATGTGGATCTTGTGATTGAGACTAACGCCGGAAAACCAATATCGAATATTTTTACTGATGACGGAGAAGCAACATTTCGTCAACTAGAAGCATCCACAATTGCGGCGCTCTTGCTTAACGAGAATTCTGTTATTTCACTAGGTGGCGGTGCTCTAGGCAATGACGAAACGCGGGCTTCTCTGAAAGATCACGTCGTTGTGTGGCTGCAAACCGGTCTCTCACAAGCCGTAGATCGCGTAGGCATGAATCGCAATAGACCGTTGCTTCTAGGAAACGTTCGTGGCCAACTCTCCGACCTTATGGCAGCGCGTGAACCTATCTATCGTGGTGCTGCAGACATCACAGTTGATACCTCGCACTTACAAGTAGATGCCGTCACCGAGGCAGTTGTTGCCGAGTTGAAGCGATACGGAGCCGTATCGTGACAACTATCCATGTTTTTGCCGATTCCACATACCCAGTGCTCGTGGAAAGTGGTGCTTCCCATCATGTAACGCGCTTTATTGAAGACGCCGATCGAGTCGCGATCATTCATGCTCCGCACTTGCGCCAAGCAGCTGAAACGTTGCGCAAGGACTTTAGAAATATCCAGTCCATCACGATTGAGATTCCCGATGCCGAAGCGGCCAAGAGCACCGCGGTCTTGGATTTTTGCTGGAACGCTTTAGGCGACGCAGGATTTACTCGCAACGATGTGATTGTCTCGTTGGGTGGTGGTGCAACCACAGACCTCGCTGGTTTTGTGGCAGCCACGTGGTTACGAGGTGTACGCATTATTCACATTCCCACCACGCTCTTGGGTATGGTCGATGCTGCAGTCGGGGGCAAGACGGGTATAAACACCAGTATTGGCAAGAATCTCGTTGGTTCGTTCTATTCACCGAGTGCAGTGCTGTGCGACACAAATTTTCTATTAACACAGTCCACCGATGACTACATTGGTGGACTAGCCGAAATCATTAAGGCCGGATTTATTCGAGATTCTCGCATTCTTGAACTCATTGAAGAAAATCCTTTTGAAGCACGCCTTCCAACATGGAAACATACCGAGGAGATTATTTCGCGAGCGATTCAAGTCAAGGCCGATGTTGTAACAGGCGATCTTAAGGAAAAGCTTGGAACGAGTGTCGGTCGCGAAATCTTGAACTACGGTCATACGTTTGCCCATGCCATCGAACGCACTGAAAACTATGCTTGGCGCCACGGTTATGCGGTGTCTGTTGGCATGGTCTACGTCGCCGAATTGGCACATCTGGCTGGACGCCTTCCCACCCACATCTTGAATCGGCATCGCACAATTCTTCAGAGCGTTGGTTTACCCACTCATTACGATGGCGATAAATGGCCGGAGCTCTTTGACGCTATGAAGATGGATAAGAAGACCAGAGGTGCCAAGATGCGCTTCATTATTCTGGAGTCGATAGGCACACCGGCAATTTTAGAGGGGCCTGATACGGCGTTGCTCTTTGCTGCATACCAACAAGTGGTGAAAGGGTAGACCCATGCGCACAGTGATGGTCTTAAATGGCCCGAACCTCGACAAGTTGGGAACGAGAGAGCCCGAGATTTACGGTTCACTTTCGCTTGCCGACATCAAGAAACGTTGCGAAGAATTCGGCGCAGCACATGATCTTGCTATTGATTTTCGTCAATCAAATGTTGAAAGCGACATTATCGGTTGGCTGCATGAGGCAGCAGAGAACAACACTCCAGTGGTGATCAATCCTGCGGCTTTCACGCACTATTCAGTTGCGATTCGAGATGCAGCGTCGATGTTGTCTGCTCCGCTTATAGAAGTTCATTTAAGCAACCCCATCAAGCGCGAGGAGTTCCGTCACACATCACTGATTTCGGGAATCGCTCATGGCACAGTAAGCGGCTTTGGTTCAAATTCATACTTGCTTGCTCTTCGTGCTCTATTAGACCTGTGAGTCGCATCACCAACCTGCAAGCAGTACTTGCAACGGATGAATCATTTCTTGTCACCAATCTGATCAATGTTCGCTATCTTTCGGGATTCACCGGCTCAAATGCAGCCTTAGTAGTCTCACCAGAATCCGCCATCCTGATTACCGACTCTCGTTACGAAATCCAATCTCGGGCAGAGACACATGATGTCGACATTGTGATGGGTCGAGATGTCATTGCCAAAGCCATGGAGTTGCTCAGTGGAATGCAGTTTGGCTGTGAAGGTGACCATGTCACCGTGAATCAAGAAGCTCGTCTAAAAGCTGCCGGTAATCCACGAGCAACAAAGAAAGTAGTGGAGACGTTTCGACAAGTTAAGGACAAGGGCGAAATTGATCTGATACGTACCGCGTGTCAGATTGCAACCTGCGCATTGGGCCAACTTGTCGATGGCAAGGTAGTCGGCCTCACTGAACGTGAGATCGCCCGCAATTTAAGAAGTCTCATGCTTGATGCGGGTGCTGACGACATCGCCTTCGAGACCATTGTGGCCAGCGGCCCACATTCAGCGATTCCACATCATCAGCCCACATCTCGAGAAGTTGCTAAAGGTGACTTGCTCAAAATTGACTTTGGTGCGCAAGTGAGCGGCTACCTTTCCGACTGCACTCGAACATTTGTTGTAGGGCCACCATCGGACTGGCACAACGAGATGTACGCAGCCGTGCACAGCGCACAGGCAGCCGGGCGCAATGCTGTGTCATCGGTCAGTACCTGTGCTGACATCGTTTCGGCAGTGCGCACAAACCTGCAGACAACTGGGTACTTGGAATATTTCACACACGGGTTAGGGCACGGCGTCGGTCTGGAAATCCATGAGGACCCGTTTTTGTCTAGTGAACAGACAGATAGACTTGCCGTTGGCACGGTGGTAACGGTCGAGCCAGGCGTCTACTTTGAACATCGTGGCGGTGTGAGAATTGAAGACACTGTGGCTGTTACCGAAACGGGCTACGAGAATTTAACCAACTTCTCACACGACCTGATTGATATTTCCTGACAGGAGCATGCACGTGGCAACGACCAATGACCTTAAAAATGGTCTAGTACTCAACATTGATGGCCAACTGTGGGCTGTCGTTGAATTTCAGCATGTGAAGCCTGGTAAGGGCCCAGCATTCGTGCGCACCAAACTTAAGAACATTATTTCTGGCAAAGTTGTTGATCGTACATTTAATGCCGGCATCACAGTTGAGACGGCAAATGTTGATAAGCGCGATATGCAGTACTTGTATCGCGATGGCGACGACTGGGTTTTCATGGACATGGAGAACTACGACCAGTATCCAGTGCCTGATTCCATCGTGGGAACTAATAGTTGGTACATGCTCGAGAACCAAGAAGCTGTGGTTGCAATTCATGAAGGTGCGCCGATTTACATCGAACTTCCTGCAAGCGTTGAATTGATGGTGACCTACACCGAACCTGGTCTACAAGGTGATCGTTCAAGTGCAGGGACGAAGCCTGCGACATTGGAAACTGGTGCTGAAATTAAGGTGCCTTTGTTCCTCGAGTCAAACACCAAAGTGAAGGTCGACACTCGTGACGGTTCTTACCTCGGACGCGTTAATTAAGTGCGAGCCCGAACCAAAGCTCGCCAACGTGCTGTAGAAGCACTCTTTGAAGCTGAACAGCGCAATACGTCCGTCGCCGATGTCGTAAGTCGAAATCCTGATGTCAATGCTTACGCCAGCGAACTAGCCCTCACTGTTGAATCCAATCAACAGCGCATCGATGAATTGCTTGACACATACTCCCAAGAGTGGACACTCCATCGAGCACCAGCCGTAGATCGGGCAATCTTACGAGTGGCTGTTGCTGAACTGCTTTACAAGCCCGAGATAGACACTGCGGTCATTATTTCGCAAGCAGTTGAAATTGCTGGGGTGCTCAGCACGGATGAGTCGGGAAGTTTCATCAACGGCCTTCTAGCATCCGTAGCACTTGTGCGGCATTCGCAAAGTACGTTGTAGCACAAAGAGTTGCGCTGCTCGCCATGCACACTGCGTTGTCAGTAGTGACCATGTAGGTCTGGTGCCCTGAGTGGGATTCGAACCCACACTGAACGGTGTTTGAGACCGCGCTCTCTGCCGGTTGGAGTACCAGGGCGTTCACCTAGATTAGCGCGTCTTGAACTCGGTACGAACCGTAGGCTAGGACTATGAAACGTCGCGTGGTCGTTGCTGATGACGAATCCATCATTCGCATGGATCTCATCGAGTGCCTCACTGCGGCAGGCTATGACGTTGTTGGTCAAGCAGCCCAGGGTCAAGCAGCCCTAAAAATAATCACCGACACCCAGCCAGATGTGGCTATTTTAGACGTGCGAATGCCACTACTGGATGGCATAGAGGTCGCCCGAGCGGTTCGTAGCACCACACCAGTAGTGCTTTTGACTGCTTTTGGCCAGCCTGAAATTGTCGCTCAAGCCACAGATGCTGGTGTCATGGGTTACCTTGTGAAACCTTTTACTGAATCAGAAGTTGTCGCAGCCATTGAAGTAGCTGTGAGTCGGTTCTCTGATTTTCAAGAGTTGGTATCACAGCGCGACGCCTTGGTACTTTCGCTCGAGACTCGCAAGGTGCTAGATCGTGCCAAAGGGTTGATGCAAGAGAAATTCAACATGACCGAACCCGAGACTTTTAGATGGATACAAAAAGCAGCTATGGATCGCAGGCTATCAATTCAGGAAGTTGCTGAAGGAATTATTGCGGAGTTCGTTAAACCATGAATGCGAACATCAATATTCCGAATGCGTTAAGTTTTGCGCGGCTGCTTGGTGTGCCCTTATTTTTTTGGCTCATTGTTGGACCACATAAGGATGGGCTAGCTTTGGGCATTCTTATTGTGAGTGCCTTCACGGATTGGCTTGACGGCTTTTTAGCACGAAGGCTCAATCAACACACTCGGTTAGGCGAACTCCTTGACCCGGCAGCTGATCGGCTCTACATTGCCGCTTCGCTCGTTGCTTTGTGTATGCGTCACATCATTCCACTGTGGGTTGCGATAGCCCTGATTAGTCGTGACCTTGTTATGGCAGTAGTGCTCGCCGGTCTGAAACGTCATGGCATCACTGGTGTACCTGTGCATTTCATAGGAAAATCGGCGACGATGAATCTGCTGTATGCCTTACCTCTGGTTTTACTCGGTACTTTTCAGAACCAGATAGGGCACGTTGCACATATTTTTGGATGGGCGTTCCTCGTGTGGGGAATCTGCATGTATTGGTACGGCGCGTTTCTTTACATCCAACAAATTCGCGATCTCAAGATTAAGTTGTTCGCATGAGCGTAAACGCTTCACTGGATGCACTTTTAGCCGACGCGCTCACTTCTGACTATCATCGCGATGCATCTGACCAATCAGATCGTCTCATCATCCGCATCATGGCTGGAGTGAGCGCCGTTGCATTAGCTTTCCTCCTTGGATTTGGAGTGCATTCCACTGCAACCCAAGCAGAACAAAATGGTTTGACTCGTCAGGCTCTGGTATCTCGAATCAAGGCAGCAGATGGTCGGGTCACAACGCTAGAAAAACGATCTGCAAATGCCCAACGTGATCTACAGGCGGCCGAAGCCGCACACTTGACAGGCACTTCGCTCGGGCTTCAAGCTCAACTGCGGCTAGACCGGCTTCGCACAATAGCTGGCTTCACTGCAGTCACTGGCGCTGGAATAGAGATTGTGCTGACTGATGCTCCTATTGATCCGACTGCGCCCGATATGTCACAGACACCAGGTCGGGTCATTGATCGAGACTTGCAAGAAGTTGTCAATGGGCTATGGCAATCCGGTGCTACCGCCATCACGATTAACGATCGACGGTTGACCGCAACCTCTGCAATTCGAGCTGCTGGTTCGGCGATCCTTGTGAATTACCGGCCACTTATTGCGCCTTATCGGATACGAGCTATCGCGCCAAGAGCGGACGCGTTAGCGGGACGATTCCGAGAGAGCTCAGCCGGTTTGCAGCTTGAACAGTTGCACACGAGCTACGGCATAAACTGGGACTTACAAACCATCGGAAGCGTTACGCTGCCAGGCGCAACGACTGAGAACTCTGGAAGCGGGGGATAGCACACCGTGATACCTGCACTTGGTCTGCTCGTCGGAGTTCTATTGGGATTGTTCCTGCATCCAACGGTTCCCCTGTGGTTACAGCCCTACCTACCGATTGCCATTGTTGCGGCCCTCGACGCGGTTTTCGGTGCGTTTCGCTCCGTGTTGGACGGCATCTTTAATGACCGAATTTTCGTGATTTCCTTTGCATCAAATGTTGTTGTGGCGGCACTGATTGTTTTTCTTGGTGACCAACTCGGTGTGGGCTCGCAAATGTCTACGGGTGTTGTCGTTGTTTTGACGATGCGTATTTTCGCCAATGTCGCCGCCATCAGGCGCCACTTACTTAAGGCTTAACGTGGGTATGCATAGTGCGCCGCGTCCGGCGCGAACTGCAGCTGAAGCGCGACTGAGATTATTGCGCACGCTCAAACCCCAATTGAGTCGTACGCAGGCCATGATCACGGTCTTGTTTATACTTCTTGGTTTTGCTACAACTGCCGCGCTGCGCGGTTCCTCGGCAGATACGTTGTTATCGAACGCTCGGCAAAGTGATTTGGTGAGTGTGCTTGATGATTTGGCACAGCGTGAGGCACGCCTGCAATCCGAAATTTCCCGACTTGAAACATCCAGGGAAACCCTGCTGGGCGGCGATCAGTACCAGGCTTTAAATGAGGCCAAACTCCGTGCCAAAGCACTGGGTCTGTTAGCTGGTACCGAACCCGTACTTGGCTCGGGGGTTTCCATCGTGATTTCGGGAAATCTCACTGCATCAACGCTGATCGATGCGATGCAAGAACTTCGCGATGCCGGGGCAACCGCAATTCAAATTTCGGATAGCAACTTGGATGTGCGCATCGTGGCGAACACTTGGTTTAGCACAAGCCCAAGTGGTGTGACAGTCTCGGGCACAGCGCTCAAAGTTCCCATTACTTTGTCAGTAATCGGTGATTCAAGCGTGATCGTTCCAGCGATTCAAATCCCAGGCGGACTCGTCGATACGGTCGGGTCCGGGGGCGGCACGGTAAACATCACCAGTGCAGACGACATCAACATTTCAGCAGTAGTCCCGATGCCCGTTTCCTGAGGCTCGTACCGTACGCTAAATCCATGAGTAACATCCCAAGTGATCTGCGATACACCTCCGAGCATGAGTGGGTTCGCGTAGTTGATGCCACGACAGTCCAATTTGGCATTACGGACTTCGCCCAAGATGCCTTGGGTGACATCGTATTTGTCAGTTTGCCCAATGTCGGCGCCACCCTTGAAGCAGGCGGTACCTGCGGCGAAGTCGAGTCGACAAAGAGCGTCAGTGATATTTACGCTCCCGTATCTGGCACAGTTTCTGCCCGCAATGATGCCACCGAGACCTCACCCGAGGTGCTCAACAGCGACCCTTACGGAAATGGTTGGCTCGTTGAAGTCACGGTAACCGATTCCCAGGCAGCGCTGGCTGACTTGTTGGATGCTGCGGGCTACCAGGCAATTACAAACCACTAGGACATCGCTATGTCAGTTGTGTGTATCACCTGCGGTCACGCCGATGACGATGACGCACGGTTCTGCTCTTCCTGTGGCTCGTCATTAGATGTAGGCGCCACGTCAACCGACACCCGAATCATCCCGATTACCTCCGATCCTGACACTGGCGATATCCGGGTAGGTGATATCAACGGGTTCACAGTCTTGCCAGCAGGCTCAGCCGTACTGGTGGTGAAGCGTGGCGCCCTTGAAGGAGTACGTTATCCGCTGGACATCAGAGATCTAGAACCCATCACAATCGGCAGAACACCCGATAGCTCAATTTTCTTGGATGATGTGACCGTCTCGCGCAAACATGCACAAGTCACGCACGCTTCGTCGGGTTGGGTCATCGCAGATGCGGGCAGTCTCAATGGGACTTATGTAAATCGCGAACGAGTTGAATCCATCGCTCTGGTCGATGAAGACGAAGTTCAAATCGGTAAATACCGATTCGTGTTCTTATCTGCCGCAAGCGGCGAATAACATGGCGCAATCACAGCCGCAATCGGCGGGCTTATTCAGTATCGGTGAAGTTCTCACGCGATTGCGCGATGAATTTTCCGACATTTCAATATCTAAAATACGTTTCTTAGAAGCTCACGGACTGATTGCACCGTCACGCACCGCAAGTGGCTACCGCAAGTTTTCGGTTATTGACGTAGACCGGCTTCGTTACATACTGCGGATGCAGCGCGACCATTTTTTGCCACTGCGTGTAATCAGGGATCACATCGAGGCAATGGACCGCGGTCTGGAACCGCCAACAGTAGGGGACACTAAACCCACTCCGCCACGAAATTTACTGAGTACGGACGCTTTAGCCTCGTCTGCCATTCCCACATCTGTGCGGCTGACTTTGGACGAACTGGTCGAGAGCTCTGGCGCTACCGATGCCCTGGCCAGGGAGTTGATTGATTTTGGCTTGCTCGTGAGTGACCAGGCAGGCTACTTCGATTCCATTGGGCTCAACATCGCCAGAGTTGCACAGTCCTTGAATGAATTTGGTCTGGAGGCGCGCCACCTTAAGACCGTGCTGTCCAGCGCTAGCCGCGAACTCGATCTGTTTGCTCCCATTATTAAGTCCGCTCGTTCTGGCAAGAATCCGGCCTCACTTGTGGAATCCGAGGAACTCACCATTCAACTTGCCACATCTGTGGTCGCGCTGCATGAACTACTCGTGCGAAGTTTGATTGAACAACAGCGCTAGTCACGCTCTAGACTCACTCTTATGATTCCCGTAGAGGTTGTCGGTATTCGACTCGAGGTTTCCAACCAACCAGTCCTCATTCTGCGTGATACCGAAAACTCTCGGTACCTACCGCTGTGGATCGGTACCAGCGAAGCAACCGCGATTTCCATAGCTCTCGATGGTGTTTCAACCCCGCGGCCTCTTACGCATGACTTGCTGAACCACACCATTGCCCACCTAGGGGCCAAACTGGTATCAGTCACGGTGTCTGAACTGGTCGATGGCATCTTCTACGCCACTTTGAATTTCGCAGCGCACGACAGCATTAGCGCGCGTCCTTCTGACGCCATCGCGTTAGCGGTTCGCTCTGGTGTGCCGGTTTTGGTCAATGCGGAAGTCATGGATATTGCGGGGCTTGACATCACGTCGCAGGACGAGGAAATCGATGATCAAGAGGAACTTGAACGGTTTCGCGCGTTTCTGGATGAAATCAATCCAGAAGACTTTTAGGTCCGGTTCGTGGCCTGGATGCGTCACATAACCTGGTTTTTCGGGCCGCTAGGTCTCAACTCTGACTCTACACTTGAGGTTTAGGGTGAGAGTTCGGCGTGTCGTGGGCGTTTGTCGTTGACCTGAACCACGTGTCGCCATACTGTGATGGAACACAGGTTCCCCGTGATGAGACCACATCGCCCTGTTTCCACCTAGGAGTGGGTTATGTCGGATATGAATGGTTTAACGCCAGCGGCTGACGAGCACCGCGAGATAGCTCGGGACGCAGCGGCCATCAAGGCTGGGGCACAAGGCTTATTGTTTGATAACCCCGACAGTGATTTCATACCTGAAATTGGATACCGCGGACCTGTTGCCGCTGGAGTAGTGGGCATCACATATCGTCAGCTCGACTACTGGGCCCGCACAGGTTTGGTCAGTCCTACAGTGCGTCCTGCAACTGGTTCTGGCACTGCTCGGCTATACGGCTTTCGCGACATTTTGGAACTAAAAATTGTTAAACGACTTCTGGACACGGGAGTCTCATTGCAACAGATCCGCACAGCAGTAGAACACCTGCGGCATCGCGGAACAACTGACCTGACTCAAGTAACTCTGATGAGCGACGGTGCCAGCGTTTACGAATGTACCTCACGCGATGAAGTCATCGACTTGCTCATGGGTGGCCAGGGCGTCTTTGGTATTGCTGTGGGCAGAGTGTGGCAAGAAATTGAAGGAAGCCTGGCACAGTTGCCTGGTGAGATGTCGACTAGCGGTGAAGTTGACGTGGAGTCGAGTACTGATGAATTGTCAGCGCGACGACGTGCCCGGGCAATCGGCGAATAGTCCCTACCTCCTGATTTTTCTTCTTATCTACCGCTAAAGTAGTTCCCAGCTAGTGATTCCGTGTGGGAGAGAGTGTGCCTCGAGTACACCGCCGAAGGGGCAATGCTCCCCAGAACCTCTCAGGCACAAAGGACCATGTGGAATCAGCGCCTCTGAAGCGACCGCGACAGATGGGGAGAGACCTTAATTGGTCTTTTCTCTTCAATATCGGGGTACTACATGTCTGTTCACACTCATAGCGCTTCTTATTCCCAATTTGCTGATCGTCACATTGGGCCAAATGCATCTGAAATGCAACACATCCTTGGTTTCCTGGGGTACGCGACACTCGATGAACTGTCACGTGACGCCGTTCCAGTCAACATCCAAAATCCCGCACCGCTAGCTATTGCACAAGGCGCAACAGAGGCACAGACATTAGCCGAGTTGCGGGTGTTAGCCAGTGCCAATGAAGTACTAACTCCAATGATTGGTCTTGGGTATTACGGAACTCATACGCCCGGCGTAATTTTGCGCAACATCACCGAGAACCCCGCCTGGTACACGGCCTACACGCCCTACCAACCAGAAATTTCTCAAGGTCGTCTTGAAGCCCTATTGAATTTTCAAACCATGATCATCGAGCTCACGGGTCTTGATATCTCGAGTGCTTCGCTTCTGGACGAGTCCACAGCGGCCGCCGAAGCAATGACATTGATGAAACGATCAAGTAAGTCATCATCAGATGTTTTCTTTGTTGATGCCGATACACATCCGCAAACATTGTCAGTTCTCGCTACTCGTGCCGAACCACTTGGAATTGATATACAAATCATTGATGTTGATCAGACAACGACAATCGGGGAGAGCTTCGGACTTCTCCTGAGTTATCCGGGAAGTTCCGGCCGAGTACGTGACCTTCGTCCACTCATTGCTGCTGCGCACCGTGGCGACACTCTTGTCGGTGTTGTCACCGACCTACTTGCTTTGACGGTGTTGACCTCACCAGGCGAACAGGGCGCCGACATTGCTGTGGGTTCATCACAACGATTCGGTGTGCCGATGGCGTTTGGCGGTCCACACGCTGGATTTATGGCAGTTCGCACCGGACTTGAACGATCAATGCCAGGACGTCTTGTTGGCGTCAGCGTTGACGTTGATGGCAAGAAGGCATATCGACTTGCCCTGCAAACTCGTGAACAACACATTCGCCGTGACAAAGCAACGAGCAACATTTGTACTGCTCAAGTTCTTCTGGCCGTCATGGCATCCATGTACGCGGTGTACCACGGTCCACAAGGTCTCATTCGTATTGCACAAGACGTACATGGTCGCGCAACCGCGTTAGCCAGTGGTTTGATTCGCGCTGGCTTAACCGTCTCAGATACATTCTTTGACACTATTCGGGTATCAGTTCCAAATAAGGCAGCGCAGATTTTGGATGCTGCGCGGGAACGTGGCATCTTGCTCTGGCTTGTTGATAACGACACACTCGCGATCAGTGTCGATGAGACGACCAGCCCAGAAAGCGTTGAACTCGTTTGGGAAAGTTTTGCATCTCAGATTGCCGGCGACTACCCATCAAGCTACGACAGCGTTGATGAGTCGAACGTTTTGCCTGCGCCATTGCACCGCACTTCAACGTTCTTAACCAATCCAGTATTCAATTCACACCACAGCGAAACCGCGATGCTGCGTTACTTACGATCACTGTCCGATAAAGACATTGCACTTGATCGCTCAATGATTCCATTGGGATCGTGCACGATGAAACTTAATGCAACAAGTGAAATGGAAGCCGTCACGTGGCCAGAGTTTGCTCAGATTCATCCGTTTGCTCCGCTTGATTCGGTGCAGGGCTACATGACGATGATTAAGCAACTAGAAGCCTGGCTCGTTGAAGTGACAGGGTATGACGCTGTGTCACTGCAACCCAACGCTGGCTCACAAGGGGAATTCGCCGGCTTGCTAGCGATTCGGGCGTATCACACATCGCGAGGCGATCAGCATCGCGACGTATGTTTGATTCCGAGTTCGGCACACGGTACTAACGCTGCTTCAGCCGTGATGGCAGGCATGCGGGTTGCTGTTGTTGCATGTGATGATTTTGGCAACGTAGATCTTGACGATCTCAAGCACAAGATTCTGGCTCACGGAAATAACATTGCGGCGTTGATGGTGACTTACCCTTCGACACACGGTGTATACGAAGCCACAATCCAAGACATCTGCGCAATGGTGCATGATGCCGGTGGACAGGTCTATGTCGATGGTGCAAACCTCAACGCGCTCGTTGGTCTGGCAAAGCCAGGCAAGTTCGGTGCAGATGTATCGCACTTGAACTTGCACAAAACTTTTGCAATTCCTCACGGTGGTGGGGGACCAGGTGTTGGTCCAGTTGCAGTGCGTTCACATCTTGCGCCGTACCTTCCCTCACATCCGCTTCGTCCTGAATCAGGTCCGACTGGTCGTGGTCACGCTGACGGTGGAGTAGGGGCTGTCAGTGGCGCTCCTTGGGGAAGCGCTGGAATCTTGATGATTCCTTGGGCGTACATCCGCATGATGGGCGGGGAAGGGCTGACCAAAGCAACTCAGGTTGCTGTTGCGTCCGCTAATTATATCGCTCGTCATTTGGATGCTGATTTCCCTGTGCTTTACAAAGGTAACAATGGTCTTGTAGCTCACGAATGCATCTTGGATCTGCGAAAGATCACAGCAGACACAGGTGTATCTGTTGATGACGTTGCAAAGCGTCTTGTTGATTTTGGATTCCACGCTCCAACGATGTCGTTCCCAGTTGCAGGAACGTTGATGATTGAACCGACAGAAAGTGAATCACTTTTCGAACTCGATCGTTTCATTACAGCAATGAAGGCAATTCGCGCGGAGATCAATAAGGTTGCAGCAGGCGAGTGGCCGCTTGCAGATAACCCATTGCATCATGCGCCTCACACTGCTGAATTTTTGCTGGGTGATTGGGATCACGCTTACACTCGCGAAGAAGGCGCTTATCCAGTGGCAAGTTTGCGGGAACGCAAATACTGGGTACCGGTTCGTCGCATCGATGGTGCATATGGTGACCGCAACCTTGTTTGCGCTTGTCCGCCAATCGAAGATTTTGTAACCGCATGACAATTACATTGACAGCGCAAGAGCAGGACATGCTCGACGGTAAGCACGGACCTGCAGTAGCTATGTCAATGCGCATCATCACTGAGTTGGGACGTGTTCGGGGAGCAAGTCAACTCGTTGATGTGAACTCGGTGCACATCGATGGCTGCATTTTCTATGGGCAAGCAGGACTCGATTTTGCTAACAAACTTATTGAGCTTGGCGGCAAGGTTACGGTTCCAACAACAGTGAATGTTGGATCAATTGATTTGATTCATCCCAATTTGATTTTGCAAAACACAGATCATGAAAAATCTGTGGCAAAAGGCGGTCGGGAACTGATGGAGGCGTACGCCACGCTTGGCTGTCGTCAAACATGGACGTGTGCGCCTTATCAAATGGATTCGCGTCCCGCACTTGGGGAGAACATTGCATGGGCTGAATCCAACGCGATCGTGTTCGCGAACTCTGTCCTTGGAGCGCGTACCGATCGCTACGGTGATTTTCTTGACATCGCATCAGCGATAACAGGTAAAGCACCATACGCTGGATTGCATCTTGATCACTTGCGTTATGGACACGTGGTCTTGGATTGCACCGCTTTGAGTCAGCAAGTACTCGATATGGACATCACATATCCGATTTTGGGATACATCGGTGGCCACATCGCTGGAACAAAAAATCCGGTTTACGTTGGACTTCCATCAGATGTGTCAGAAGACAATCTCAAGGCACTTGGTGCTGCGGCGGCATCCTCGGGTGGGGTAGCACTCTTTCATGTTGTGGGACGTACTCCAGAAGCCAACACACTCGAACAGGCTCTTGGAACAAACACTGATGCGCCTGTGCACTTCATCACGTCAGACGATATAGCAAATGCTCGTGCCGAGTTATCAACTGCAACATTAGAAAATCTCGATGCGGTGAGTTTGGGAACACCACATGCGTCCGTTTCAGAAATTCGTGAAGCCTATAACGCGCTCATAGGTGGTGAACCAATTCATAAAGATGTTGACTTCTATATCTCAACAGGTCGCACCGTATTTGCAGCTGCTCAAGATGAAGGGCTGGTTGAACCACTTCAGGCGCTCGGCGTCACTTTTGTGCTCGATACCTGTACGTACGTGACATCAATCCTTCGACCTAACACCAGAACTGTGATGACTAATTCTGGAAAGTGGGCGCACTATGCGCCGGGCAACTTAGGAATTGATGTGGTGTTGGCCACCGTTGGGGAGTGCGTGGCATCAGCCCGCAGTGGCAAGGTCACCTGGGATCGGAGACTGTTTCATGGCTAGCGCGAGTTCTGCTGGCAGCATCTCGGGATTTCGGGTCACACAAGGTCACGGATCTGGCCGCGTTCTCAAATTGGACGACCCTGTGTCCTTTTGGGGCGGCGTGGGGCTAGATGGCGCAATCATTGACGTCCACCATCCCCAGCACACCCAGAGCGTCACGGGGCGGGTATTGGTGATGACGTCAGGTCGGGGCTCTAGTTCTGGCACCTATTCATTCGCTGAGCTCATCCGGGCGGATTTAGCCCCAGCGGCCATTGTGATGCTTGAACCCGATGCAATTGTGGCGCTAGGCGCCATTGTGGCAGGCGAAATGTATGCCAAGTATGTTCCAGTACTTATGGTGTCGCAGGCCGACTATGACCAGATCAAAGACGGCCAACAAGCCGTCGTAGATGCACCTGTCACGTCTGAAGCGGGAACTCTTCAGCTGTCCTAGGTCACGATGTTCCACGGGCGATTGCTGCCACATGTGGCTGCCATAACCCTTCTCGGCCTAGTCAACGTTACCTGACATAATGTATCTTATCGGTGATTTATTAACCTTTGACAATCCTTGGATGTCTCGTACCATTTCTTGACCATTACCCCCGTTTACCCCCTGATTGCATGGGTATTCATACAACACGTCAGTGACTTTCACTGGCGAACAGCTACGAGGGGTGGTTATTTAGATGGCTGAATCAATGCGTGGAACCCGGCTGGGCGCAACCAGCTACGAGGTCGACTCAGGTGAATTGGCACCTCGACTTCTCACGACGTATGTGTGTTCACAGGGACACGACACGACACTTCCGTTCGCACTCGAAGCAGATGAGATACCCGATACCTGGGAATGCTCCTGTGGTGAAGTGGCCGGTCGCGTAGGTGCTGCACTGCAGTTAGCCACACCCCAAAAGCACGTGAGAACTCACTGGGACATGCTTCGGGAACGGCGATCTGTCAAGGATCTCGAGGCGCTGCTTCGTGAACGTTTGGAATTGATACGAGGCGCAGCAACACGTTCTGCCTAATTGCGCAGAACACTTGGACTCGGTGGGGTCAGCGGGGGGTCGCTGGTCCCACCGATCTTTTGTGTAGATAGCAGGGCAGTGACCACACTCGCCTATCGGTTCTTCGCCTTATGTAATTTAGGCACCGCGTCCAAATAGCGCAGTGATCTGATTTTTTCGTTTTGTAATTCCCCACAATGTCACGCGCTTCAACGCTTCAGTAACAATTGCTTGATCCATCTTGCTTTGTCCGCGCTCGCGTTCGAGAAACACAATCGGTACTTCAACAACACGTAGGCCAGCGAGTACTGCACGATAAGCCAAGTCAACTTGAAAACAATATCCTTGACTTGCTACATCAGAGAGATTCATTTTTTCAAGTGACGTCATCCTCAAGGCTCGGAATCCACCCGTGGCATCAGAAATTGGCATGCCCAACATGATGCGGGTATACAAGTTTCCGCCCTGTGATAACAACCTGCGACGCAGTGGCCAGTTCACCACTCGCCCACCCTTGATCCAGCGTGAACCCAAAACAACATCAGCTGTTTTCAGCGCTTCTAAAATTCCTGGCAAATCTTGCGCGCGATGTGAACCATCGGCATCCATTTCGACAACAACGTCATATCCGTTTGCGCGCGCCCATGCAAATCCTGCAAGATAGGCAGCACCCAAACCCTCTTTGGCCGTTCTGTGCAGTACCTGGACTTGCGCATCATTTTTGGCAATCTCATCGGCTGTATTTCCAGTACCATCTGGCGAATTGTCATCAGCTACCAAGATGTCGACATGCGGACAATGATCACGCACTTGCGCGACAGCGATGTTGATATTGTCGAGTTCGTTGTAGGTAGGTATGATTACAAGAATTTTCCCCAAGGGGCGAGCTATTATCTGATCCATGTTGCCCCCTTACTATTTCTTCGGATACTCAGCAGCGTCAAGCCAAGGTAGCAGGCAAAGAATACGACAATCCAATCACTGAGGTAATCGCTGATTTGCTTGGCCGAGTTCAACGGAACTTCTCCTGAAACAACATCTGCAGTCATCTCACGTGACACATCAAGCAAACTTCCATCGGGTCGAATCACAGCTGAGTAGCCAGTTGTGGTGGCGACAACTGTGGAACGTTGATGTTCAATTGCGCGAAAGCGAGTAATGGCCAGTTGTTGACGTGGCTGTTCTGTGTGGGCATAAGTTGCATTGTTTGACTGCACCGCTAGTAACGATGCGCCTGTTGCCAGAGTTGCTCGTACATGATCGTCGTATGCAATCTCAAAGCAAATCACGTCACCCACTTTTAGCGATCCGACATCAAAAATCCCCGGAACTGAGCCAGGCCTAAAATCAACGGGAACCTGCCCGAGTCGGCCAATGTACTGCGTAAAGAATGCGCGGTTGGGTATGTACTCACCGAACGGAACAAGATGAATTTTGTCGTAACGCTGCGCCACTCCTGCATGAGTAAAACTTTCACTTCCAGGAATCTTTTCCTGTGCAGGCTGCCACAGGAGCCCAGAATTTGTAGGCCTGAGCGCCGCGCTGTCCAAAATCAAAGCACCAATAATTGCAGGCACATTGAGCTCATTCACCATGGTTTGTATCCGGTTAAACAACTCTGAGTTTGCCGCAGACAGCGGGTCGCCATCAACACCATTTTCTGGCCAGATGACAAGATCGGGTTGCACGGCATTTCCGTGCGCTATGTCGGCAATGAAACTATTTGTTTGCGCAATGTGATTCTCTGTTACAAACATCGCTTGCGTAAACGGGTCATAACCCAGCCGCGGAACATTGCCTTGAATAGCTGCCACCTTGAGCGTCGTTGTTTGGGCGTTGGTCGCGCCGAATAACACTGCACCCGCCCCGCAGGCTATAGCGAGCACACCCAAAGCTCGCACACTTTTCAAGGAGTAGGCACGCCACATCATGAGACCGACGAAGACAACAGCGAACGACACTGCATACTGCGATCCGAGGCGAGCCAGCCAGATCAGCGGACCATCCAGTTGCGTGTACGCCAGGAGTCCCCATGGGAATCCGCCTAATGGAACAGCCGAATGTACGTACTCGATGAGTACAACGGCACATGAGTAGTTTGCAATGGAACGCAGACTCTTATCAAGGGTTGGAAGTAACGCAAGCAGCAGCCATGGCAGGATGCTGAGCAAAGAAATCAATACCCAAGCATCGACACCCAATGTCTTCATCCATGTGAGCAATGGAATGTACATCGCGGCTGCAAATACCACAGAGTGGATCAGTCGGTTTCGACGTGATCCATCAGTCAAGGTAAACGCAAATATTGCGCAACCCAATATGGCTAAGAACCATTCGTGGGGGCGACTGGCTAAATAACATAAGTAGCCGCTAACAATTGCGAAGAGTATTTTACGAAAAGCCATCTGTGCTACAAGGACACTAAATCACGTGGCGTGTTATTTGCGTTGTCCACTCCAGTGTCATTACACGTCACTATGTCTTCGATGCGTGCGCCATATTTTCCTGGGATGTAGAACCCCGGCTCAATTGAGAACGCATGACCAGAAACAAGAATTTGGCGGTTTCCCGAAACAATGTAGGGCTCTTCATGAGTTTCCATACCAATTCCGTGGCCTGTGCGATGGATAAAGTAATCGCCAAGCCCATGGTCTTTCAAAATGTTGCGAGCTACAGTGTCAACTGATTCGCAAGACACTCCTGGACGGGCATACTCAACTGCCGCGCGTTGTGCTTCCTGCAGCGCGTCATAGTAGGCGCGGTATTGCTTAGGTGCTTGCCCACAAACGTACGTCCTCGTCGAATCACTGCAATATCCGCTTGGCATGGTGCCACCAATGTCAACGACAACTGGCTCATCTGCGTTAATGATTCGATCTGAGACTTCATGGTGCGGACTTGCGCCATTTGGCCCGCTAGCCACAATGACAAAATCGACGGTTGTGTGACCTGACTGCAAGATTGCATCAGCAATGTCTCGCCCAACTTCGCGTTCAGTTCGGCCAGGGCGTAGCCACTGCCCCATCTGAGAATGCACGGAATCAATGGCACGGCCCGCCTCATGCAACGCTGCAACTTCATCGACTGTCTTCACAGCTCGAATATCGGAAAGCACATGATTCGCCAGTTCTACGTTGACCCCAAATGCAGCCTGTAAATGCCAGGCCTTTTCGACCCACATCAAGTTATTGACCAGCGGCTTTGCCACTGCTCCAACCGCTGATGCCAGTTTTGTATATGGATTTTCGGTCTCATTCCAATCTAGAAGTTCAATTCCATACATTTCCACGTTGTGTGCTTCAGCAGACGGGCGCTCAAGAGTTGGAACAATCATCCACGTTTTACCCGTGGCACTAATCGCTAGGCACGTAAGCCGTTCTAAAGGGAGCGCAGAGTAACCAGTGAGGTACTTCAGATCAGCGCTGGGAGTGACAAAAATAGTGTCAGTTTCAGTCTGTGCGAGCGCGGAAGCCACTCGGCTGATTCGTTCTGAATATGTACTCACAAGGACTAGGTTACCGAATGCCTATGGTTTTGAGCAGTCTGGCAACGTGTTTTTCGATACCCCAATCATTAGTCAAAAATGTGAGACGCTCAGGATCGGCGATGTGTTTGGGAACTCGTAGCACTTTTGGCAAGTGTGCATCGGTGCGCACAGTGACAACTTTTAATGCAGCGGCAAGGTACTCCTCATGTGCCGCCAGATTTAATCGCAGCGATTCTTTCAATCCAGATTCTGGATTTGTCGCGGCAGCCAGAACTCCGGAGAGCGAACCCCACTGCGTAATCAAAGTAGCGGCCGTTTTCTCTCCCACACCTTTAACTCCAGGCAACCCATCCGATGCGTCACCTCGTAACGCGGAATATCCCGCATACTGCTCGCCTGTCACAGAGTATTTTCCTCGTAACACGTCATCAGTAATCACTTCAAGATTTTTCACACCTTTAGTAATTGACACAACATCCGTATGGCGCACGTCACTCACTAGCTGATACAGATCCCGATCACCTGTGACAACATGTGCAGGTCCTCCGCGTTGCGCAATCAGAGCGCCAAGAATGTCATCGGCTTCGTGTCCAACCTGCCCAAGCCTTACTAAACCAATGCAATCAAGAATCTCTGCAATCGCCGAAATTTGAGGTGATAACAGATCGGGCACCGATTCGGCCTCATCATCAGCACCGACTTCCTCAACTCGATGCGTTTTGTAACTTGGTATTAGCGCAACTCGCCAGGCCGGGCGCCAGTCATCATCCCAAGCAAAGACCACTTCCTCCGCAGGAAATTGCGTAAGCAGCGTGCTGACCATGTCCAGAAATCCACGCACCGCACCTGATGGTGTGCCATCTGGAGCAACAATGCTTTCAGGGACCGCGTGGAAAGCACGGTAATACAGCGTTGCAGTATCAAAATAGGTTTTCACCAAGACACGATTCCTCTATCCAGGGCGCCCATCGCCTGGCGTGCAGTCGTCGCCAACTCGGGAGAGTCAGTCGCAATACTAAGTTGGCCGATGATGTCGATGACCTGCTTGGTCCAGCGGACAAAATCTCCGGGCTGCACATCCGTGTTGCGTAGCACTCTGGTAATTGCCTGTCCTCTACCCCAGCGCAACATGGGCCATACGAAACTCAAATCAACATCAGGCAAGTAGTCGGTACGGTATTGGTTTTCGATATCTTTGAGCTCACCCCAAATGTGTAGCATCTCATCAATAACCTCGCCCAGGTTTCCCTCAGGTAATGCCGGACCATCTTCCTCATCATCACGTCGGGATTCATAAACCAATGTAGATGCAACACTTGCAAATTGATCGGGTTCTAGATCTTTCCATAAACCCCGACGTAGGCACTCTGCTGCTAATAAGTCACGCTCGCAATAAATCCGGCCTAGTACGTGACCTGCCTCGGTTACTGTGTGCTCGGTGCCAGTACGAACCAGATATCCCAGATGCGTGAGAACATCACAAATCCGATCAAATTCCCGAGCAATCGAACTGGTCCGAGTCTCAACCTTGGATTCCAGTTTACGAATCTCACGTTGTGTCGAGAACATACGTTCAAACCAGCGGGCATGATCTTCACGGTCATTACAGCCATGGCAAGGATGTGCTCGCAATGCCCGACGTAGACGAGTCATTTCGATCTCTGTACGAGAGTCACTTTTGGACTCATGCACTACCGGTGGTGCAGACTTCGAGGCAGCGCGCATTTGCTCAATGAGCCATGTTTTGCCTTTTGCAGAGCGAGAATCAAAAGTTGGTGGAATGTTCACACGACCGACTACTCGCCCATTGTCACCTACGTCTGAGAACGCTAAGCGTTGCACCTGCTTATTAACGGACATCACGCGCGGCCGGGGATCTTCATAATCACGAGCTTCGTCAAGAACTACATAGGGAACGCTGGATCGGCGGTCGGTGTCAACAACTATCACATCACCACGTGTGAGCTCATTGAGAAACGTCACAGCCGCATAACGACGCTCACGAACTCCGTCACGCGCCGTATTCTTTTCCAACTGCGACAACTCATTACGCAAATTCATGTATTCCGAAAAATCACCCAGATGACACGTCGCTGCTTGTCCATAGCCATCTAGGGCATCCTCTGTCTTGCGCAATTGTGTCGCTAGTCCCACAACAGACTGGTCTGCTTGAAATTGTGCAAACGAAGATTCGAGCAATTCTCTGGCTCGGTGCGTTCCCACTTTTCCGATCAAATTGATAGCCATGTTGTATGACGGACGGAAACTTGAACGCAATGGATAGGTGCGTGTACTTGCCAAGCCGGCCAGCGCATTCGGGTCCATGCCTTGGTGCCACACAACAACGGCGTGGCCTTGAGTATCAATTCCGCGTCTACCAGCTCGACCTGTGAGTTGGGTGTACTCACCTGGAGTCACAGGTGCATGAACAGTGCCGTTCCATTTGGTGAGTTTCTCGAGCACAACGCTACGCGCCGGCATGTTGATGCCTAGCGCTAACGTTTCCGTAGCAAAAACCGCCTTAACGAAACCTTGCTGAAATAGCGACTCAACTACCTCTTTGAAGGCCGGAAGCATTCCTGCGTGGTGAGCAGCTATTCCTCGTTCGAGAGCCTCTAGCCACGAAGCGTAACCGAGAACGCGAAGTTCCTCGGAATCAGCATCAGCAAAACGCGAGTCAACAATTCCACGGATTTTTAATACTTCTTCCCGAGTTGTCAGATGCAGCCCCGATGCTAAGCATTGTTGAACGGCATCGTCACACGCCGCACGCGAAAAAATAAAAGTGATACATGGGAGCATGTCTTCTCGCGCCAACATCTCAATCACATCTGCCCGGCGTGGGGTGTACCTACTGTGAAATTTTCCGCGTTGATTCATTCGCTCGTTATGTGCAATTCGGGCAAGGTCAGGATTTACTTTCATCAAACGCACATCAGTAAAGAGGTCATACATGTCGCGGCCTGCCAGAACATGTTGATGTAATGGTGTTGGTCGAATTTCTTCAACAACAACCTGAATGTCACCCCGTACAGTACCGAGCCAATCCCCAAACTCTTCAGCGTTGCTTACCGTTGCCGACAAAGCTATAACTGCTACGCCCTGTGGTAGGTGAATAATGACTTCTTCCCACACTGCCCCTCGAGAGCGATCAGCTAAATAGTGAACTTCGTCCATAACCACGTGAGATAAATTGCGCAATCCTGTTGAATTCTCGTACAGCATGTTGCGTAGAACTTCTGTTGTCATGACAACGATTGATGCATCACCATTGATGCTGTTATCGCCTGTGAGCAAGCCGACGTGTTCTGCACCAAAGATCTCGACAAATTCGTTGTACTTCTGATTCGACAGTGCCTTTATCGGAGTTGTATAGAAACACCTCGACTGCCCAGCCAATGCTGTGTATACGGCGAATTGACCAACTATCGTTTTTCCGGCACTCGTGGGCGCCGCCACCAAAACACTATGACCGTCCTGAATCGCTTCGCAGCCTTGAACTTGGAAACTATCCAGCGGGAAAGGCAACGACTCTCGAAATTCACCCAGCAAAGTAGCCGACTGTTTAACTCTAGTTTTCGCCGCCGCATATCGAGCTGCTGGCGAATTGGTCATGTCTTAACACTACGGTCTTGAAGTCACGACACAAACGCTGAGCGCGCCAGGCTCAATCGAGATAGTTACGGGGCCTAAGCCAACACGTTCGCCATCGGCGTACACAGGGAACTGTGCACCCGACACACTGACATTCCTTGCTGTGAATTGTGTGACAAGTGGATGCGACACATGAGACCCGCTAAAGACCCGAGGTAAGACCCGCACCAATTCGCGTCGTGACACTTCGTCGACACAGGTAATCTCAAAAACACCGTCGTAGGCGTTTGCCGTCGGACAAATCTTCATACCGCCGCCGTACGAAGAGGTATTTGCAACAGCAAGCAATGTGACTTGTTGTTCGACTGTTGTGTCATCAAAATGCATTTTGAGTCGAAGCGCACGTAAAGTGCGCAATTCTCCAAATATCGCGGCCACATACTTGGCGGTCCCCTGCGGACCACGATATCCGTTTGCTCGTTCATTTACCTGGGCATCAAATCCGCATGAAGCAACACCTGCAAAGTGCCGGCGGGTTCCATCTGACAGTTCGATGACTCCAATGTCAATTCTTTGTCGCACGCCATCCTGCAATGCCGACACACCATCTACCGGAGACTTTAATCCCAAATATCGTGCGAAATCATTTCCCGTACCCATTGGGATGATGCACAGACTGACCGGCAAGCCAGCACAAGCATTGATTGCGAAATGCACAGTGCCATCGCCACCACATGCGATCAGAACCAACTCGTCGTCGACAACTGCGAGAAGGTCCTTCAATTCGTTGCGTAGGTCAGCACTGGTTGTAGATATTGCAACGTGCGCTCCGTCAGCCACAAGCTGATCAAGAATTCTTCGATAGCGTGGTTTGTTCCAGGCAGCAGGCTTCACTAGCAATGCAATCGACATCATTACTCAATTGTGGAGGGTGCGGAGTCTGACCATTGGTTAGTTCCAGTTTTTTCTTGACGACGAATACGACGTTTGTCGTTGACCAAGGCCACAGACATTGCAATAATCGCGAGCACAATCATTGGTAGCGCAACTATTGTCATGCCCAGTGGATCACCGTTGGGCGTTGCAATGGCACCAAAAACGAAACTTCCAAGAATGATCCAGCGCCACGAGGCCCGAATCCGACTCCCTGACAGAATTCCTGCGAAATTGAGAATCACCAAAATCAGCGGCAACAAAAAACCGATGCCGAAGAACAGGGTAATTTGCAAGATAAAGCTGATGTAGTTGTCTACATTCGTCACGTTGGTAACATCGGTGGGCGTGAATTGAAACAGAATATCTAACATTCTTGGCATCACATGATAGGCCAGAGCAACGCCAGCGAGAAAGAGTGGCACTGCTACTCCGGTAAAAAGATAAGCCCATCTTTTTTCGAAGGAATGCAGTCCCGGTGCAATGAATCGCCAGACTTGATAGATCCAAATCGGACTAGCGATGAGTAGACCAACTGCCACGGACACCTTGAGCTGAAGTGAAAATCCACTCGTGACACCTGTCAACGCCAAAACTGCATTTGGATGATTAGCGTGAATGTCGTCGAACGGTCGACGGATGATTGCAAAGAATACGTGGTACTGATTCCATACCGAAATCGTTGCGATAAGGATTGCTAATGAACTACGTACGATGCGACTTCGAAGCTCATTGAGATGTTCGCGCAACGTCATCGCGGAAGATTGGCTCACATCCGAAGTCGTTATTTGGATTCTCCACCATCAGCATCGCCGACAGTCTGACTCTTCGCTGCTGACGCGTCTTTGTTTCCCGCGGGTGCATCCAATTCCGATTTGAAAATACGAATTGACCGGCCAACACTGCGAGCAGCATCTGGCAGGCGTTTTGCACCAAACAGCACAATCACAAGTAACAACAAAATGATGGCAGCGGGAGAATCGAATAGCGCACGCATAGTGACTCCTTAGAAATGACTTCTCTTAGACTATTACAGACGCTACGAGTTTTGAGCAGCCCATTGAAACGCCATCTGTTGCACTAGTTCTCGGGCATCCGCGGGTTCAACAATCTCAATACCGCCACCCGCACTTAACGTGATGCTCGCCAACCACGCCAGACTCGCTACACGTGCCGAAATCTGCAGTAGACCATCGATGTCTTTCATGTTTGTGACAGTGCTCTGATCAAAATCTCCGAGGTACTCCCGAGACAGGCGAACCTCAACCGGGATCCAATTTTGGTATTCATCGACAAACGCTTCGGGAGCGACCTCAACATGCTGAACCACATCCAAGACGCGTAGCGTCGTAATGCGATCCGCACGAAATGATCGCAAAGCACTTGCCTCATGACAGTAGGCGCGCACATACGTACGGTTGTCACGAGCTGAGAGAAGTTTTGGTTCAATCATGCGCTGACTTGCCCCAGTCGCCGTTCCCGAAGAGTACTCAATCTCGACGCACACATTGTTCGCTATCGCATTTTTCAGAGCAACGACGTTGTCGCGTTCTCGTTCTGGCGTGACAACTTCGACCGCCTGCTGCGGAGCTAAAGCCTCACTCACTTTCTCAATGAGCACACTTACTTCACTGGATTCGGCTAACGCTGGCATCTGCTCCAAAAATGTTAACCCTGCTAGTAAGGTCGTCGCCTGTAGCGAGTTCATACGAACTGGGCGATCGAGATTGAGCGCCTCATTCACTTGAATCCAATCGTCTTCGATTGTGATTTCAATTTGCTCGCCGTAGTACAGCCCGATGCCTGTCTCACGAAGCAAGTTAAGCAACAAGTACACATGACTTTGTGAAATGTTGAACTCTTTTGCGACTTCGGCGACAGATCGACCTGGGTGTGAATTCAACCAAGGCAACATCTCAATAAGGAGCTCTACGTCACGCACCACTATGAATTCACCTGCCCTGCAAGTGAAACCAAGCTCGACACTAAGTTGCGCAGTGATTCAGGTTCTACTACCTGCACAAATTGACAAACGCTTGCAATTTCGCGTGCCATGTCTCGTTCAAATCCAAAGGAGATTGTGATTTCGTCACTTTCTTCTCCTGTAACGACAGATGTTGCACGCGAGCGCAAATTCGAACAGCGACCCACAGCGACCCGCAGTGTTGCAGTCTGCGGCTCAACTGCGGAATCCTGCCAGCCAGCGACAATAGCTTTCACATCAAGATCCTCGGGTGCTGGATTCTCACGTGGCTCACCAGTTGTTGATACTGACCCAACTATGCGACTCAACCGGAAGACCAATTCCTTTTCCCTATTGAGGTCAAAGCACACTAAATACCACGCGCCCGCAGTCATGAAGAGTCTCCAGGGATCCACAACGCGTTGTTCGAGGGTCTTGCTGTTAAAACTGTCGTACTCGAATGACACCTGCTTTGAGTTTGCAATGGCATCAATGAGATCGAGCAAATTTGTCTGTTGACCGGCTAAGTAAGAATTGACGTGCGGTTGATCATAAATTGAGCCTCCAACATTGTGTAGCGCAGTTCGAGCTTGCGCCTGCAATTCTTGGTCTTGCCACACTGACGCGGCCAGTGTGATGAGCATCCGTTCATGGGCCGACAGATTAAGTTCCGGCAGCAACCATTGTCGACGGTCGAGAAAATATCCCTTTTCATCATCAAAACCCGAAGAAATAGCGCGGGTCTCTAGCGGAATGTTCATCTCACGAAGATCGCTCTTATCCCGTTCGAACATGCGTTGAAAATTTACATCGTTATCTTGGCTGTAGAGCGGAACCTTTCGGCGTAACGCTTCACGTGAAATGGGACGTGACTCATTGAGTAGGACCAAAATCAGGTCCATCAAACGTTGAGTTCCGTCAGTGTGCGCCATTTCTATTTAACGTCGAGTAGGTCAATCATAAAAATGAGAGTGCAGCCTGCAAGACGGTGTCCGCTTCCTGATGGCCCGTATGCCAGCTCTGGTGGAATTGTGAGCTTACGGCGACCGCCCACTTTCATACCCGGGATGCCTTCTTGCCAACCAGCAATCAAACCTCGCAATGGGAACTCAATCGATTCGCCACGATCCCACGATGAATCGAATTGATCTCCCGTTGCAAAATCGATTCCGAGATAGTGCACCGTCACTTTTTGACCAGGCTGTGCTTCTAGCCCATCACCGACAATGACATCTTCAATAACAAGTTCTGTCGGTGCTGGTCCTTCAGGGAAATCAATTTCTGGTGGGTTCATCACTCGTGGTACTCCTTTTGTTTTCGCTTACATTACTTGGGTCTTGAAATTATTTTGAGTCAACTAGGTCGACGACGAAAACCAGAGTCTCACCTGGTTGAATGCCACTACCCGCTGGTGGCGTATCGCCGTATCCCAATTTCGCAGGTATCACTAACACCCGTCGGCCACCAACCTGCATACCTTGAAGACCCTGCTGCCAGCCCAAAATCACGCCGCTGAGCGGAAATGTGGCGGGCTCGCCACGCAACCACGAGCTATCAAATTGCTTGCCGCTTGTCGCACCATAACCTGCGTAATGCGCAGTGACAGTTGAGTTCGGCCCCACAGTTGCGCCAGTGCCGACCTCAATATCGGAAAGCAAAAGCTTCGTTACCGCAGCGGCTGCAGTATCAATCGTGACAACAGGTTCACTTCCCATTGCCCCAGAAACAGTGGCGGGTCCCACAGCCTCTGCGGATGGCGCCGATGTCGGCGCAATATCAGATGGAATCGGAGTCGCAGAAGCGCTCATCGAATCTGTTGCTACAGGGGTATACGTGGCGGCGCCATCTCGTTTGGTAGTGGTGCAACCACTCGCGAGAAGTACAACGGCCAGGAAAACTAGGGATTTACGCATAACCGTCATTCTATTGCTCCACTATGTACTACGTGGTTTTGCCACATCACTTTTCCCTCACGGCCGAGCGGAGAAAAACAAGCAGGACTACATCGTTTCGATGAGCCGCTCTACCCGTTCATCGACCGCCGCAAAGGGGTCCTTGCATAAGACGGTTCGTTGCGTCTGGTCGTTCATTTTCAAGTGCACCCAGTCGACGGATATGTCCTTGCCAGCAATTTGTGCTGCCCGGATGAAATCGCCACGCAGCTTGGCTCGTGTCGTTTGAGGGGGTACAGACTTCGCTTGAAAGATTTCCATGTCGGTAGTAATTCTGTTCACCCGGCCGTTGCGTTGCAGCATGTTAAACAGGCCGCGTTGTCGAGAGACATCGTGATACATCAAGTCCACTTGAGCAATTCGCGGCGAATCGAGTTCGAGTCCATTCTTTGCCATGTAGGCCTCAATCAGATTCTTCTTGATCGCCCAATCGATGTCTTTGTCAATGAGTGAATAGTTCTGGGTCTCGACTGCACGCAGCGTGCGTTCCCAAAGTTCCAGCGACTGCACGTGGGTTTGCGAAACTTCGCTGCCACTTGTTTGTAGGTAGTCGCGAACCAGCTCTAGATAAAACCACTGCATCTCCAAAGCGGTCATCGTTTGTCCAGAGTTCAAAGTAACTTGCGCTTTACCTGTGATGTCGTGCGATACATCACGGATTGCTCTGATCGGATTTTCTAACGTCATATTCCTCTTGAGAGCGCCATCCTCTAAGGCGCGAAGCACCAAATCCATAGATGCAACCTTGACCATGGTGGTCATCTCACACATGTTGGAGTCCCCCACAATGACGTGTAGTCGACGAAAGTTTTCGGCATCAGCATGTGGTTCATCGCGGGTATTGATAATGGGTCGGGAACGAGTTGTTGCACTCGATACGCCTTCCCACATATGGTCCGCGCGCTGCGAGATTGAATAGATTGTGCCTCGAGGTGTTGTTAACACTTTGCCGGCGCCGCAGATCAATTGTCGAGTGATCAAGAACGGCAACAGCGCCTCGATTTGATCCAAATAGTCCGCGCGACGTCGAATCAGATAGTTTTCATGACAGCCGTATGAATTTCCGCCTGAGTCGGTGTTGTTCTTAAACAGGTAAATGTCGCCTTCAATTTCTTCTTCAGCAAGTCGAAGTTGGGCATCAGCGACAAGCCCTTCAACAGTACGTTCACCAGCTTTATCTTGAATGACTAATTCCCGAATGTCATCACATTCCGCTGTGGCATATTCGGGATGACTGCCGACGTCTAAATAGAGACGAGCGCCATTCGTCAAAAAAACATTGCTGCTGCGTCCCCACGCAACTACTCGTCTAAACAGGTATCGAGCTACTTCATCAGGAGTGAGCCGGCGTTGACCATTGAAGTTGCAGGTAACTCCGTACTCAGTTTCAATTCCAAAAATTCGACGATCCATGGGATGAGGACTACTCGCCACCCTTTTGTACAAAGCTCTTGACGAACTCTTCAGCATTTTGCTCAAGGACAATGTCGATCTCATCGAGCAAGTCCGTGACATCCTGGGTGTTTGTCTGCACAACTGGCGCAATAACAACTTCGTCTTGCTCAACTCGAGACTTACTCTTGCTCACTGACTCGCGTTCAGACATGGTGTGACTTCCTGGTGATCGGGTGGTTCTACCCTATGGCATGGCAAGGAAAAGCTTTCAAATGCCTTTCAACGCGCACAAGGAAATCTTTGGCTACACCTGTGAGGATTCGATCCGGGCTACAAAGTCTGCAACACCTAGGTTTTGTCCAAATAGTTGCGATGTCAAGCTTTCAGTTCCGCCACGAGCATCAATAGTTTGCACTCGTTTTAATGCTGTGTCGGGCCCTAAATCAAAAATAACCGAGTCCCAGGACGCTGCTGCCACTTCGTTTGTAAAGTGCCGCATGCACATTCCTCGAAAGTACGCGCGGGTATCGGCCGGTGGCATCTGCACTGCCTGGTGAATTTCCTCTTCTGTAAAGAGAGAAGCAATGCGACCTTTTGCCTGTAAGACTCTGGCTAAACCTTTATCGGATCGTAGATCCGCATACTGAATGTCCACAGCAGCTAACCGTGCATCGTTCCATTGCGCATTATCCCGCTGGCGATAACCATTGATAATTGAATACTTAGTAATCCAATCCACTTCATTCACTAACGACATCTTGTCGCTTTCTAGAGATCCTAGAATTCTTTGCCACTGTGCCACGACATCTAGAGTCATAGCGTCATCAATTCCTTGGGACTCTACGTATCGATGTGCGGCGTCAAGATACATCCGTTGAATCTCAAGTGCCTTGATCGTCTTTCCATTACGCAACCCGAGTACCGTTGTGAAATTAATGTCGTGACTTACTTGGTGCATCGCCTGCACTGGATCGAAAAGTTGCAGGTCAAAATCTAGGAAGCCATCTTCAATCATGCTCAGCACCAAAGATGTTGTGCCCATCTTTAAGTAGGTGGCACGCTGCGACATGTTTGCATCGCCCACAATCACATGCAGGCGGCGGAAGCTCTCAGGGTCAGCATGTGGTTCATCGCGGGTATTAATAATTGGGCGTCGCAGTGTGGTTTCTAGACCTACTTCAGCCTCAAAGAAATCTGCACGCTGTGAAATTTGGAAACCAGGAAATCTGCTCTCTTGTCCAATGCCCACTCGCCCAGCTCCGGAATACACACAACGGGTAACGAAGAATGGTGTCAGGTAACGAACCAACTGCGGAAAAGGCGTCGCACGATCAACTTGGTAATTTTCATGAGTCCCGTAGCTCACGCCTTTCCCATCCGAATTATTCTTGTAGGCGGTTAGAAGTTGTCCCGTTAACTTGCTTGCTAACCGCGCACTTTCTTCCATTATGCGATCACCGGCTGCATCCCACAGTGCAGCATCCATTGGGTTAGTTACTTCAGGCGATGAATACTCAGGATGAGCATGATCAACATAAAAGCGTGCCCCATTAAACAGCACAACATTTGCCAAACCATAGTCATCGTCAGTGAGCTGCGAAGGATCAGCATCGGCGCGCGTCATGTCGAAACCACGAGCGTCACGCAATGGCGTTTCTACGTCGTAGTCCCAGCGCATGCGGCGTGGACGATGTGGCATAACCGTCACACCGTATGCATTAACAACTTGTGACGATAGGAGAACTGGATTTGCGTGCGGGTCCGATGGCGCTGAGATTCCGTACTCGGTCTCAATGCCCATAATTCTGTGGACAGTCATCTAAGCGCCTAAGCGAATGGATTCGTCAGGGACGACGTGTCGATACTTCGGCCGGCTTCGATTCCAGTACGGCCATGAATCAGAGTGCGCATAAACACGATACGTTCACCCTTCTTGCCGGAAATTCGAGCCCAGTCATCGGGATTTGTTGTGTTCGGCAAATCTTCGTTCTCGCGGAATTCGTCATACGAGGCCTGTATAACATGTTCAAGAGTGATACCGCGCTCCCCTGAATCGAGGAATTGCTTAATCGCTGCCTTCTTAGTGCGCGAGACAATGTTTTCAATCATGGCTCCAGAGTTGAAATCCTTGAAGTACATAATTTCTTTGTCACCATTTGCGTACGTCACTTCAATAAATTCATTTTCCGCACTCATCGCGTAGGTGCGATCAATAACCGTGCGGATGATGCGTTGGATCGTTGCCTCTCGGTCACCACCATCAACAGCCACCTCGGATGGATGAAGCGGTAGTTCCGTGTTGAGATAAATACCAAAAATATCAATTGCGGACTGGGCATCAGGACGCTCAATCTTTATTTTCACGTCCAGGCGTCCCGGGCGCAGAATTGCGGGATCAATCATGTCTTCGCGATTAGACGCTCCAATCACAATGACATTCTCAAGGGATTCAACACCATCAATTTCACTAAGCAATTGCGGAACAATAGTGTTTTCTACGTCGCTGGAGACACCACTACCGCGGGTGCGGAAGAGTGAGTCCATTTCGTCGAAGAATACGATTACTGGAGTACCTTCACTTGCCTTTTCACGGGCCCGTTGAAAAATTACGCGAATCTGTCGCTCAGTCTCGCCCACATATTTATTGAGCAGCTCTGGACCTTTTATATTGATGAAATAGCTACGGCCCTCACCTTTACCGGTTGACTGCGCTACTTGTTTTGCCAGCGAATTTGCTACAGCCTTTGCAATCAGTGTCTTGCCACATCCAGGAGG
>JBAXRV010000003.1:0-52805 GCA_037131045.1 Actinomycetes bacterium | reverse complement strand
ATTGCCAGAACGTTTGGGTCTTCGGAAGCTTGTTCGAGGAATCTTTGCATGCTGGTAGAAAATGCGTCGTATGGGTGATGCAGCAGTACATCGTGATTGCGCATTGCTTCCAAGACATCTGATGCATTCGAGGTTTCATGTTCGGCAAGCAGCGCGCTGGTACGAGGAATAAATACGGGTGCTTTAAGGTCTTCGCGCTTAAGTTTGGCTAATTCGTCCAGAGATTGTAAGTCGAGAGGTCCGGCAAGTTTAAACACTTCTTTTTCGGTGACGCCAAGTTCACTGATTAACAAATTAAGGACATAGGGGTCCATAGAGTTTTCGACTTCTAAACGCACTGGTGGGCCGAAGCGACGGCGCATGAGCTCTTTCTCCAGAGCTTGCAAAATGTTTTCGGCATCGTCTTCTTCAACTTCAAGTTCTTCGTTTCGAGTGACGCGGAATGTGTGGTGTTGAACCACGGTCATTCCAGGAAACAGCATGTCGAGATGACCAGCAATGACGTCATCAAGTGGAACAAAACGTTGTTTCGATACTTCGATAAATCGCGGCAGAGATGGTGGAACTTTTACACGTGCAAATAATTCATTGCCAGTTCCCGGGTGCCGGACAACAACCGCCAGATTGAGCGATAATCCCGAAATGTATGGGAATGGATGAGACGGATCTACGGCTAACGGGGTGAGAACCGGGAACACCTGCTCTTGAAAAAGAAGGGTCAGAGTTGCCTGTTCTTCGTCGGTGAGGTCATCCCAGCGCAAAATTGAAATGCCCGCGTCGGCAAGTGCAGGAAGGATGTTTCTCGTGAAACACTCCGAGTGCTCAAGCATCAATTGGTAACTCTGTGTGAGAACAACATCATGCACTTCACGAGGCATCATTCCGCTAGCTGCGCGTACGGCGATGCCCGTTGCAATCCGCCGCTTCAATCCGGCGATGCGCACCATGAAAAATTCATCAAGATTGTTGGCAAAAATGGAAAGGTAGGTGACTCGATCAAGCAGAGCTAATGAATCATCCTGCGCTAACTCCAAAACTCGCTGATTGAAAGCTAGCCACGATAACTCGCGGTCTAGAAATCTGTCGCTGGGTAAGGCCAGCGAATCAGTGTGTGAGGAAGACATAGCCTGAATACTTTCACAAATGGGCAATGCTGCGCCATGTCTGGCCAATACTCAAGATGAACATCCGCTAAATCAATGTCATGATGAACTCATGGCGCGACAAATTGTCTTTATGGGTAGCGGGGAAACCAGCCCCACTATGGTCACGCCGCACCAAAATATTCAAAAATCTCTCGATTCCAAGGCACAATCTCGGGTAGTTCTGGATACACCCTTTGGGTTCCAGGAAAATGCCGACGATCTGACCACCCGATTGGTGGACTATTTCGCCAATTCTGTGGGTGTTGAGATCACCTCAGTACGATTGCGGCGACCTGAGGCGTCAGCCAGTGAAGTGGCCCAAGCAGTAGCCAGTGTTATGGCCGCCGATTGGGTATTTGCTGGCCCGGGTAGTCCGTCCTATGCACTACGCACGTGGAAAGAAGTGGGCCTGGCGCCACATCTCGATGACGTTCTTAAACGAGGAACCTTAGTGCTCGCCTCTGCTGCAGCGCTTACTGCTGGAGCTCACACTTTGCCAGTGTATGAAATTTATAAAGTGGGCGAAGATCCCTACTGGTTAGATGGCCTGGATATTTTAGGTAGACACACTGGGCTTCGAGCTGCAGTGATCCCGCACTTTGATAATGCCGAAGGCGGAAATCATGACACTCGGTACTGCTACATGGGCGAAACCAGACTTCGAATATTAGAAGCACAGTTGCCTAGCGATGTTTTCATTTTGGGAATCGATGAACATACTGGGGTTGCCTTCGACTTGGATTCTCGCACCGTGAGTGTTTTTGGACGCGGTTCGATGACGGTACGTAAAGGCGAACATGTGTGGGCTGTGAAGACGGGCGGCTCTGCGCACTTTGATGAGCTTGCGCATTTCGGTGGTCTTGAACGGCGCATCGCATCTGATCCCGTTGCACTTCCGGTTGATGTTGAACAAGTTGAAGAACTACTTGAAACTGGCAACGTCATGGCTGCCGTGGATGCACTACTCGAACTTGATGACCTCGATCGCGATTTAGAAACACGAGCCACAGTGCATGCACTCATCACACGACTGGGTCATCTAGCCGCGAGCCCTCGAGTAAACATTGAGTCAGTCATCGGCCCTTATGTTGAGGCATTGTTACAAGCGCGCATGTCGGCGCGCTCGGGTGGTCGTTGGGATGAAGCTGATGCGATTCGAGACAAGCTCACATCATTGCAAGTGACAATTCGAGATTCCCAAGATGGTTCTACTTGGGATATCAACAGCTCATGACTCCCGGGCCGATTGCGTTAGTGGGCTCTGGTGAGTACTTACCAGTTATGCAGGGCATCGAAGCGGCATTGCTTGAGGGACGCAATCCACGGTATGTGCAACTTCCTACCGCAGCGGCTCCTGAAGGCGATAGGTCACTTGATCATTGGGTTTCGTTAGGACAAGCACAGGCACAGCGCCTTGGCGTGACTGCCGTGCCAGTTTTAGTGCGCACTCGAGAAGATGCTCACCGGCAGGACTTAGTTGATCTCATCGCTGGTGCTGGACTGATCTATTTGTCAGGGGGCAATCCAAGTTTTTTGGCTAATACCTTGCGAGACACTCCCGTGTGGAATGCGATCGCCGCAGCGTGGCAGCAAGGGGCTGCATTAGCAGGATGCAGTGCAGGAGCGATGGCCATCGCAGATCACATTCCAGCATTGCGATTGCCGCATCACCAATCAACACGTGGCTTAGGGGTGTTGCCACACCTTCGCGTGCTGCCCCATTTTGACAAAATGTTTAGTTGGATTCCGGATCTTGCAATGCGCATCATGAAAGTGCCCGAGGGTGTCACCATTATCGGAATCGACGAAGAGACCGCGCTTGTCGGTGGTCCTCATGAATGGGTGGTACAGGGACTTCAATCCGTATGGATTCTTGAATCTAGCGGGCGCATTGAATACAAACCCGGCGATGCTGTGATTACTTACTAGCGAGAGTTCGACTTCGTTGCAATCGGTCGTTGGAACATCACGTCAGTATCCCAGTGCGAAAAACCAATGCTTTCATAGAGCGCGCGAGCTGAAAGATTGTCTGCATCGACGTACAACATGGCTGCACTCAAATTGTGATTGCGTAGATACTCCAAACCCTTGACGCTTAAATATTTGGCGAGCCCAGTCCCACGTTCGCCCGGGGAAACACCAAGTACGTAAATTTCTCCTACTTCAGGGTGATCATGAGGACCGCGTCGGATTCCGCCGTGCACTTTAGTCCAATGAAATCCCACCATGCGATTGTCTCGGGTAGCGATAAGGAATCCCTCGGGGTCAAACCATTTTTCGTTCATGCGTATGTCTAAGTCGCGTCGGGCAAGTTGTCCTTGTTCAGGATGTTCTGCAAACACCTGGGCGTTGAGCTCTACCCATTCCTGCTCATCCTGACCAGGGATAAAGGTTCTCATTGTGATGTCAGCAGGTGCAGTGATGCGTGGCAGTGGAGCAAGCAGTGATCGGCGCATTTGCCAGAGTTCGCGAGTTGATACGAAACCTAAACTACGTGCAAGTGAATGAGCACTGATGAGTTCACCATGTGCCCAGAGGCGAAAGAGTGGGCTTCCGGAATGTGTGAGTGCCGCTTGAACTAATGCAGTGCCTACTCCTTGGCGCCGATTCTGCGGATTGACAACAAGTTCAACGACCGGGCCTGCAACTTCATCGGTTTGATCAAGATGCAGGTACCCGATGAGGTCGCCGCTGTTGTCACGAGCTAGAAGATGCTCGTCGGATTCATCGCCACCGTGATTGATATGAATCAGGACATGCTCGGACAGTGGCGCAAGATCGTCGAAACTGGTTGCTGTGCTGATGACATTTTTAATCTCGTGAATGATGGTCTGGTCAAGACGTGACAACATCTCAATGCGAATGTCCATTGGTTCAGGTACTAAACCAAAATGTCGTGTGATTCACGATCCGCGGTGGGCGTAGCAACATAGCGATACCCAACGTTGCGAACTGTTCCGATTAAGGATTCGTTTTCGGGTCCGAGTTTGGCGCGCAACCGGCGAACATGAACGTCAACCGTTCGGGTACCTCCGAAATAGTCGTAGCCCCAGACTTCCTGTAACAAATGTTCACGACTAAAAACCCGACCAGGATGTTGTGCGAGAAACTTCAGAAGCTCAAATTCTTTAAAGGTCAGATCTAACGTACGACCGCGAAGTTTCGCAGAGTACGCATTTTCGTCAATTGCGAGATCACCCGTTCGAATTTCCTGCTGGTTTAATGCCACGCTTTCGGCGTGTGTACGACCAATTGCTAAGCGGATGCGAGCTTCGATTTCTGCCGGGCTAGCTGTTTCCAAAATGACATCGGCAAGCATCCACTCGTGATTGACTGCCGCCAAGCCGCCTTCAGTTGTGATCACAATGACCGGGCTGGTATTGCCTGTGGTTTCCATGAGTCGGCACAAACTGCGCGCAGCAGCCAGATCAGTTCGACCATCCAACATAATCACGTCGGCAACAGGCGCCGTGATCAGCGCAGTGGGTTCAGGACTCATGACTTTGATGCGATGGCTGAGCAGCTCTAGACCGGGCAGTACCGCACTTGATGGAATGAGTGCACGGGTGAGTAACAGGATGGATGCCATGTTGCTCACCTACTGACGTGTGGCCGCGATTTAGTAATAGCGTACCTAACTTTGCGGTGCGCATTATCAAGCAGGTCAGGCTTGTCCTTGCGTATCAAGGATTTTTACCAGGGCATCATGTAGTTCATCAATCCGAGGGATTCCTTCAATTCGGGACACGACGTGCCCTCGGGAATCGAGCAGCACAGTCGTCGGCGTCCTCATAATGTGCAGTTGATTGACTAAATCCAAGTGATCGGCAACCTGCAGGTCAACGTGAGCAACCTGCGGGCTGGACTGCGCTAAGTCCTGCACAATCGAGTGCGTTGTTTTGCAGGGCTGGCAGTAGGGCGAGGAAAACTGGATGAACGTTGCCCGATTGCCCATGGGGTGACCCAGTTCCGCTTGCGTCACATACGAGCCGGGCCGATGCAGATTGACTTTGCCGTCAGTGCGGAGCCGATTCAGACCGAAAACTGTTCCCACCAAAAGCACGAAAACCACTATGAGTTGCCCGTTGTCCATTGGTTTATCACCACTTCCTTGTACTTACATCTAACACGAACCCGACAACTTCTGTTCCCTCGGATAGGGTGCAGGAATAGCGCATGCAAGCGGGAACTCCAAATTTAAGGTGACGGTAGCCACAGATGTCAGACGAACCATTACAAATCCGTCAGGTGAAGTTTCACCATATCGTCACTACGTTCTTTGCATCAATCATCATTACTGGCCAGTCCAGCGTGAATGCGGAACTGAACAAATACACGCACAATGCTTTGTTCACAGCAATTTTAGTTTTTATCTCGGGCTTGGCGTCGCTGGTACTTTTGCTGGCATTTAAGAAACCTGCCCGCGACTCATTCTTTAGCATTCGACACTTGGTTCGGATTGGTGATCTTCAGCGTTGGCAATTGCTTGGTGGCCTATCTGGTGCAACGTTTGTGGCGATTCAAAGCGATCTTGTTGCAGCAACCGGTGTTGCAATCTTTACAATCGCAGCAGTTGCGGGACAAACTGCAGGCGCACTTTTTGTCGACAAAATTGGAATTGGTCCTGCCGGTAAGCAAGCAATTACTCAAGGACGGATTTTCTCAGCAATTCTTGGCGTCATCGGTGTGGTGATCTCGGTGGCCGGTCAAGCATCGCAAGCCAGCTTTGCAATCGGCGGAGTTTTAGCAACTTTTGCGGCTGGCTGTTTTGTTTCAACACAGCCGGCGCTCAATGGCAAAGTGGCCATCAGGACGGGACACGCATTGGCCGCGACCACTATGAACTTTGTTGTCGGGCTAGTGACGCTGTTGCTGGTCTTCGGTGTGATGCGTCTTGTTGGTCAGGCAGATTTCACAATGCCGCCGACTCCACTTCAGAATCCAGTGATTTGGTTGGGTGGCCCGTTTGGTGTGTTCTTTGTGCTCGTCGCTGCATACATGGCACGCACGCTCGGAGTCTTTATCTTTACCTTGGCATCGGTTTTGGGTCAGCTCTCAGGAGCGATTCTTATTGATCTTGTGTTCCCAACATCGGTTACACACATTACGTTCCAACTGCTGTTGGGTTTGGTTATCACTGGATCAGCCGTAGTTTTAGCCAGCCTGACCTCAAAATCATCCTGACAGACACATCTGACTGCGAAGGGTTTGCAAATAGTCTCTGAGCATTTTCATTAATCAGCGTTGTGCTCTATTTTTAGAGACATGTCACACGGAGTGTCTCTCACAAAGCGCCGAATCGTCGATTTCGGTTTGCTCAGTTCCTCCATGTGTTGTTGCCGCTGAGTTCAATGTCGTTGTGCGCGACCTTGAATTAACACGTTTGTAGTGGCAACCAACTAAAGGATTTTGAAAAATGAGTAAGCAAATCGATCCACGTGGACCGCGATTCGGTGCTGCACTGACAACGGTTGTGTTGGCACTTGTGTTGCTCGTGATTCCATCAACGGTTGCCACAGTATTGCTGGCACTTCAGGCAATCGTTTTTGGACTCGGTGCCTTTGTGGGTCTCCATGCGCAGCCATATGGAATTCTTTATCGCAAATTTCTGGCTCGTCGCCTTGGCCCTCCACAGCAACTTGAGGATGTTGAGCCGCCACAGTTTGCTCAGCTCGTCGGGTTTGGCTTTGCCGCACTCGGACTCGTTGGTCTGCTAGTCGGCGCAACGGCTTTCGGCCAACTTGCTGTTGGTCTTGCTTTGGGCGCAGCCTTTCTCAATGCAGCATTTGGTATTTGTCTAGGTTGCGAAATGTATGTCATCGGAAAGAAGTTGTTCAACTAGTTCCGTTGGGGAACTATCACAATCTCAATTAACACATTAAAAACTTAAGGGAGAAAGAGACTATGAGCCGCAAGGACGTACTAGTAGATGCAGAATGGGCGATTGCTCATCTATCTGATTCAAAAGTTGTATTCGTGGAAGTTGATGAAGATGCCGACGCGTACGGCATCAACCACATTCCTGGAGCTGTCGGACTGAATTGGCGCAAGGATCTGCAGGATGGTTTACGTCGTGATGTGATCAGTAAGTCTGCACTGGAATCGTTGCTGAGTGCAAAAGGTATAAGTAATGACGACACGGTTGTGCTGTACGGCGGAAACAATAACTGGTTTGCAGCATATGCGTACTGGTACTTGAAGTTGTACGGACATCAAGATGTGCGTCTGCTTGATGGCGGTCGTAAGAAGTGGGAACTTGATGGACGCGAATTAGTCAGTGACGAAACGGTTCGACCTGCAACACACTATGTTGCACAGGAGCAAGACCGTACATTGCGTGCGTTCCGTGATGATGTACTAAATGCGATTGGTGTCGCCGGTCTGGTGGATGTGCGTTCACCCGATGAGTACGCTGGTCGCTTACTTGCACCAGCGCACTTGCCACAAGAAACATCCCAAGTGCCAGGTCACATACCAACGGCAGCGAACATTCCGTGGAGCAAGACTGCACACGAAGATGGAACGTTCAAAAGCGATGACGAACTCATTGCTTTGTACGAAGGGGCCGGCGTCAATCTTGCTGAAGATGTAATTGCATATTGCCGAATCGGCGAGCGATCCTCTCACTCGTGGTTTGTTCTCAAGGAACTTCTGGGTGTAAAGAATGTGCGCAACTATGACGGTTCATGGACTGAGTACGGTTCGCTAATCGGTGTTCCAGTTGCTCTTGGTGACGAGCCAGGTCAAGCATGAGTTCATGTGGCGCCGTAGTCGGCGGAGTGTCGTTGGAGCACATTGATGTGTCACGTCAAGCAGTCATTCAAGGTGTTGTGAGCAATGCAGATGGCCCCACGCCAATCGGCTACGTGCGGCTTCATGACCACAATGACGAATTTGTCGCAGAAGTTCCGGTTTCCCGAGTTGGCGAATTTCGATTCTTTGCAGCTCCAGGAGAATGGAATCTTGTAGCACTTATTCCTGGAGGTAAGGCTCGCGTGAAGGTGAACGCATCGCTGGGAAATATTTCCGACGTTGATGTACTGGTCAGCTAAGAATTATTTTTTAGTTCTGCGCGAACGCAGGTATGCAAGTCCAAGTGGAATGGCGCTAAGTGCAATCAGGGCCACGGTGACAAGATCAATGTGTTGTTTAACAAAAATGACGTTACCCAATAAGTAACCGGCCACTGTCAATACAGTGACCCAGACAACTGCGCCAATCGCACTGAACATTGCGAATGTTCGATAGTTCATTTGTCCGATCCCTGCCATGCTGGTGATGACAGAACGCACTACGGGAATAAAACGAGCAAGCACAATGGCTCGAGTTCCGTATTTGTCGAAGAAATCGTGGGTCGTGGTCACGAACTCTTGCTTGAAAATCTTTGAGTCAGGTCGTTTAAACAGTGCCGGACCCAGTCGAGCTCCAGTCCAGTAACCGATGAGGTTTCCGACAAATGCTGCAACAGACATTGCGAAGATTGCTGGGATCAGCGATACCGAAATAAATCCGCTTGCAATCAACACTCCCACAATGAAAAGCAATGAGTCACCTGGCAAAATCGCCCCAAAAATGACACCGCATTCAATAACAAGGATTACTAAGGCGATACCAAATGCAGCAGAACCAAAGCCTTTGAGTAAGCCTTCTGGGTCTAGTAAGCCTGCATGGAACAAAATCTGTGTGGTCACGTTGCAAGAGTAGCGGGCGAATGTCGCACCGCGGTGGTGGCATTCCACCCTAGGCGGAATCCACTGCTGCAATCTGGCACAATAGGACGGCGGGCAACGGCGCCCAAGCAGTACCTGTATCCGCGCTTTAGAGGAGTTTTCATGCCAATCGCCACCCCCGAGGTTTACAACGAAATGTTGGACCGTGCCAAGGCTGGAGCATTCGCTTATCCAGCGATTAACTGCACGTCGTCACAGTCAATCGTTGCTGCGATCCGCGGATTTGCGCAAGCAGAAAGTGACGGCATTGTTCAGGTGTCTTGGGGCGGCGCGGAATTTGCTTCGGGACAGTTAGTTAAGAACATGGTTGCCGGTTCGGTTGCGTTAGCGGAATTCACGCATGCGATTGCTGCTTACTACGACGTCAACATTGCATTGCATACAGATCATTGCCCGCCCGAAAAATTAGATGGCTTCATGCGTCCACTGATTGATATTTCAATTGAGCGCACTAAAAAAGGACTGCTGCCGCTATTCCAGTCACACATGTGGGATGGCTCTGCGGTCACACTCGAAGAAAACTTAGATGTAGCTGACGAAATGTTGGACAAGTGCGCGGCTGGAAACACTATTTTAGAAATTGAAATTGGTGTTGTCGGTGGTGAAGAAGACGGTATCGAGGCAAAGCATGATGCAAAGTTATTTTCAACTCCAGAAGATGCGTTGGCGATGGTGGACAAACTTGGCCTAGGCGAACGCGGCCGCTATTTAGTTGCGGCGACTTTTGGAAATGTGCACGGTGTGTACAAGCCGGGAAACGTTGTTTTAACGCCGCTCATTCTTCAGGACCTTCAAGAAGCTGTGAAAGCTAAGCATCCTGGTAAAGATAAGCCACTTGATTTGGTCTTCCATGGTGGATCTGGCTCGTTACTTTCAGAAATCCGCGAATCGCTGGACTATGGCGTAATCAAAATGAACATCGATACTGATACTCAGTATGCGTTCACGCGACCAATCGTTGACCACATGTTTAAGAATTACGATGGCGTTCTCAAGGTCGATGGCGATGTTGGCAATAAGAAGGCCTATGACCCACGCGCCTACGGCAAACTTGCTGAAGCTGGCATGGCCGAGCGCGTTATGCACGCGTGTGAAGATCTTCGTTCCACCGGAACTCGCATCAAGTAACTGTGAATGAGAAAAGTTAACGGAGACCTCTGATGCCCGCAATCATTCTCGTTGGTGCCCAATGGGGAGACGAGGGCAAAGGCAAGGCCACAGATCTTCTTGGAAGTCGAGTTGATTATGTTGTGCGCTATCAAGGCGGAAATAACGCGGGACACACGGTAGTCATCGGTGACAAGAAATTCGCATTGCACTTGCTGCCCAGCGGCATCCTGACACCTTCGGTAGTTCCTGTTATTGGTAATGGCGTAGTTATCGATGCAGGCGTGTTATTCAAAGAGATTGACAACCTGGAATCTCAAGGAATCGATACCTCACGGTTACTCATTAGTTCAAATGCGCACTTAATCACGTCGTATCACGTGACGTTGGATAAGGTCACTGAGCGATTCTTAGGTAAGTCCAAAATCGGAACAACTGGTCGCGGTATCGGTCCAACATATGCAGACAAGATTTCTCGAGTAGGTATTCGAATTCAGGATCTGTTCGACGAGAAAATCTTGCGAGCGAAAATTGAAGGCGCGCTGACGAGCAAGAATCAAGTACTGGTCAAGGTGTATAACCGTCGTGCAATTTCTGTTGATGAAGTTGCTGAAGAGTTGATGGGTTACGCGGCGCGTCTAAAGCCGTACATTGCTGACACCACGTTGCTTTTGAATAACGCCTTGGACGATAACAAAGTTGTTCTGCTCGAAGGTGGGCAAGGAACTTTGCTTGATGTTGATCATGGAACGTATCCATTTGTCACTTCGAGTAACCCAACAGCTGGTGGCGCCTGTACTGGATCGGGAATTGGTCCAACTCGCATCACGGGTGTTGTAGGAATTTTGAAGGCATACACAACTCGCGTGGGTTCAGGTCCATTCCCCACTGAACTGCTCGATGACGACGGGGAAAAACTGCGGCAGATTGGTGGCGAACGTGGTGTGACCACTGGCCGTCCGCGTCGCTGTGGTTGGTTTGATGCACCGATTGCTCGCTATGCGACTCGAGTTAATGGTCTAACCGATATTTTTCTGACTAAGCTCGACGTCCTCACCGGCTGGGAAAAGATCCCAGTATGTGTCGCCTACGACATTGATGGTGTACGCAGTGATGAAATTCCAATGACTCAAACAGACTTTCATCATGCAAAACCCGTTTATGAATACCTTGATGGGTGGACCGAAGACATTAGTGGCGCTAAGACGTTCAGTGACTTGCCCAAGAATGCACAGGACTACGTGTTATTCCTAGAGAAAGTTAGCGGAACTCGCATTAGTGCAATTGGTGTTGGCCAAGACCGCGACGCAACAATAAGCATTCACGACCTCATTACCGGTTAGTAAACACAGGCCACTAACGTGGTCTCTATGCATGTATCTCATGAACCTAACGAGTTTGGCGATCCAATCGGCTTACCGGTTGTCGGCTTTGTCAAACCAGCAACGCCATCGCAAGATGTCACATTACAAGGCCGCTATTGCTACCTAGAGCCACTTGATGCTGATTCACATGCGCAAGATTTATGGGAAGCCTATTCGTTAGATACTGATGGGCGATTGTGGACCTACATGCCACAAGGACCATTTACCAGTGCCGCCGAGTATCGGGTGTGGGCCGAAGGTGCGCACCACAAGGCTGATCCATTCTTTTACGCCATTATTGATCGGGAATCCGGCAAAGCAGTGGGCGTAGCGTCCTACCTACGCATTGATCCCAACGCAGGATCCATTGAAGTGGGTTGGATTACATTTTCACCTGTTATTCAACAGCGCCCCATTGCAACAGAGTCGATGTACCTGATGATGAAGCAGGTATTTGATTTGGGATACCGTCGATATGAATGGAAGTGTAATTCTCTCAATCAGCCATCCATTAATGCAGCGATGCGGCTTGGGATGACTTTTGAAGGATTATTCCGGCAAGCCACGATGGTGAAGGGCCGTAACCGCGATACTGCGTGGTTTGCCATTCTTGATCGCGATTGGCCACTCGCACAACGGGCCTTTGAACAGTGGTTGGACCCAAGCAATTTTGACGAGTCTGGCCGCCAACAGGTCAGCCTGTCTGCGTTAACTGCACCGATTGTGACGGACCGCTGGCCTGCGGTGACCGTAACCCACTAAAAACCACAACTATTGGGTTTTGTGTGGCCCCCGTCACGACCAACTCCCGAGACAAAACCACCAGGTTCGGGCGTAACATGGGTTTACTCAATGCCATTACCTGTGGTGTGTCACCGTAGGTCGTCATCGCTCTTAAGGAGTTCTGCTGATGTTCAAGCCAGATCCAGCTCGCGGTCAAGAAGTATATGACCTTGATCGTGCCCACGTATTTCATTCGTGGAGTTCACAAGCTTCGCTGAAGCCTTTCAATGCAGCGGGCGCCGAAGGTTCGTATGTGTGGGACTGGGATGGCAAGCGCTATCTAGACTTCTCGAGCCAATTGGTCAATACCAACATCGGCCACCAACATCCAAAGGTCATTGCTGCAATTCAGGAACAAGCTGGCAAGTTGGCCACAATTGCGCCGCAGCACGCCAATGAAGCGCGTGGCGAAGCAGCAAAGCGCATTACAGAAGTTTCACCTGATGGTTTCAACAAAGTATTTTTCACAAATGGTGGCGCTGATGCAATTGAAAACGCAATTCGCATGGCTCGCCTGCACACCGGTAAGAATAAGGTTTTGTCGTTCTACCGTTCCTACCACGGCAACACTGGTTCAGCGATTGTCGCTACTGGCGATCCACGCCGTTGGCCAAATGAGCATTCAGAAGGTCACGTCCACTTCTTTGGTCCGCACCTGTACCGTTCATCGTTTTGGGCGCAAACTGAAGAAGAAGAATCACAACGTGCTCTTGAACATCTCACTGATGTTGTGAAGTACGAAGGTGGCACAACCATCGCCGCAATTTTGATGGAAACAGTTGTCGGAACAGCCGGCGTTCTAGTTCCACCTCCCGGTTATCTTGAAGGTGTTCGCGCCTTGTGTGACAAGCACGGCATCATGTTGATTCTTGATGAAGTGATGTCAGGTTTCGGACGCACTGGTGCATGGTTAGCACTTGATCACTTTGGTGTGAAGCCCGACCTGATTACTTTCGCTAAAGGTTCAAATAGCGGTTACGTCCCTGTCGGTGGCGTCATCATCAGCGATCATGTTGCAGCAACTTTTGATGAACGAGTATTCCCAGGTGGACTTACTTACTCAGGTCACCCATTAGCTACAGCATCAATCGTTGCCACGATCGATGTCATGCGTGAAGAAGGCGTTGTCGAGAATGCTAAGCACATTGGCGAAACCATTCTTGGTCCGGGGCTTAAGGATTTGCAGGATCGTCACAAAATCATTGGCGAGGTGCGCGGTCTGGGAACATTCTGGGCAGTCGACCTTGTTACAGATCGCAAAACCAAAGAGATGATTGCACCGTATGGTGGCACGTCACCTGCGATGGCTGAACTGGTTGCTGAATGTCGCAAGCGTGGTCTGTTGCCGTTTACTAACTACAACCGGATTCACGTTGTGCCACCATGCAATGTGACGGAGACTGACGCTAAGGAAGGCCTAGCCATTCTTGATGAAGTCTTCGCTGTGTTGGGTAAGTACTACACCGGTTCGTAGATGAATCCAATCATTGGCTATTCGTTAGCGCGAGTAGGGCTACTTGTTGTGGCACTTGGATTGGGATATGTCGCTGGGTTACGCAGCTTTACTCTTATTGTGGCGGCGTTTCTTGGTTCCGGGATTGTCTCGTTCTTTGTGTTGAATAATCAACGGTCATCCATGGGTGCTCGTGTTGACGCTGCCTTGTCACGAATCAACGACAAGATTGATAACAACACTCGTAAAGAAGATGTCGACTAACTCACGTATGAGTGGAAGCGATGCTATTCGCTGCCTAATTTATGGGCGAGGCAGAAATTCCTACGGTAAGTGACATTGCGAAGAGCAACAGCACTTTGCTGGTGTCAATCAAGACGGGTATTAATTGGCCACCTTGTGCACCATTTTGCACAGCCATAAGTGGACGACGTACCGACAGCATGGTGAGCAAACATACGTATGCAAATTTTGGTCCGCTTGTCATTCCGGTCATAATCACAGGCATTGCATAGGCCACAAGAATAAGAGTCCGGTACAACTCGCGAGTGTGCTTATCGCCCAGTCGCACAGCTAGAGTCATTTTTCCAGCAATCTGATCGGTTTCACGGTCTCGCAAATTATTGACAACCAAGATTGCGCATGACATCGCACCACAGGCGACTCCACCGAGCAGTGAGAGCGAAGTGATGTGTCCAGTTTGGCTTGCACTAGTTCCTACGACTGCAACGAGACCAAAAAAGACAAACACAAAAATTTCCCCGAGGCCCAGATATCCGTAGGGCTTTGTGCCTCCGGTGTAAAACCAGGCCGCAGCAACAGATGCAATCCCAACGGGGACAAGTATCCATAATCCGCTAAACGCAACCATCAGTAATCCCGCAACTGAACCAATGCCATATGCCAGAAATGCAGCTTTGCGAACTGCTTCTGGTTGAGCTAATCCTTGGCCAACAAGTCGAACCGGACCAACCCGCACTTCGTCGGTGCCGCGGATTCCATCGCTGTAGTCATTTGAATAGTTCACGCCCACTTGAAATGCCAGCGCCACTATCAGCGCGAGCAGCGCAATCCCAATTCGAAGCGAACTTTCAAAAACCGCAATGGCAGTGCCAACTAAAACCGGTGCCACAGCTGCAGGCAGAGTCCGTGGTCGAGCGCCTTCAATCCACTGTTCGCGAGTTGTCATGATTCTCTTTCGTCAAGGACGCGCATTATGCGCATCGAGTAAATCCTGAGCAGCTCGAAGGCGTAACGTGAGCCGATCAACTTTCCCACTATCGAGCATAGGCAGTGCATTCACAAAAAAGAATTCCCGCGGTGTGGCGGCCTGCCCGATTCGTTCTGCCACAACGTTTCTTATCTCAGCTACGAGTTGTGACTCGGACGCTGCGCTGTCATGCGAAACCAAGTATGCGATAGGCAGTGAACCCCACGCTGCATCAGCAACATCAACGATGGCAACTTCATCGATGGCGTTGTGATGTCGAATTAATGCTTCGACCGCTGACAAAGACACGTTTACTCCGCCCACAGTGACAACATCGTCGAGTCGACCAAGCACGTGCAATAGGCCAGCCGAATCCAACTTGCCAACATCGTGGGTCAACATTCGCCCATCAACAAAAGTGAGGGCATCTATGTCGGGGCGCAATCGGTAACCATCTGCAACAACCGGCCCAGAAATAGAAATTCTCCCAGGTTCGGCCTCATCTTGAGTGGCAAGCGAAATTGTCACACCGTCGAGGGGCTGTCCATCAAATGCGCAGCCACCACAGGTTTCGCTCATTCCGTAAGAAACCACGACATTAACACCAGCATTGCGTAATTTCTCGAGCATCGGCTGTGGAGTCGCAGCGGCACCACTGAGAACAACGTCGTAGGCACGAAGTGCATCAAGGCCTACTGGTCCTGCTTCAATGAGTCGCGCTATTTGAGTGGGCACGAGCGAAATCATCAACGATCTTCCATCGCTGTCACATAGTCGTCGGGCCCGCATTGTTGTTGCATAAAAAGTCGGGGCCTCAAACGTCCGAGCGCCACCGACCGATGGGTCAATTTCAAATGGACTGTCATGGACAAAGCAGCGCACTAAAACCATGAGACCTGCAATCCGATGCACTGGTAGTGCAACTACCCAGCGGGCATGGACTCCGAATCGCATTCCGAAAGCTTGGGCGGATGCTGTGAGTGCGTGAGTTGTGAGGAGCACACCACGTGGCGTGCCTGTTGATCCAGATGTGGCAACTGCAACAGCAATGTCATCGGTTTCAAGTGGGAAATTGATGTTGTCGGGTTTGCACGCGCTAAGGATGGCCTGTACGACATAGTCGGGACTCTCGGGTACTGGGATGATGGCCGGCCCCGTTCCATCTAGGGCTTCTCGAAGGGATTTGTTCAATGCGGTCACGCCACCGATGCCAGAGGGTACGGTAATTGCGGTCAACCGCCGCGCGTTTGGCCTTGGTAATCCGCCGAGTGTGTCAGATATGTGCATCACGACTAGCCTAGAACCTGCAAGCAAGGCTTCCACTCTTCGCCTAAAGGTCAGTTATGGATACTCGAAATCGTTACCCGCTACCACCCGTGGTAGCACAAGATAGTCCGGCGTTTAAAAACCCTGCGCATTCCTCTATTACGCCAGCCTGTGACTGGGTATCTCATGGCGATTACACCGACATTAAACTCCAGACTTCAACTGGAGATGCCACAGGCATCGCGAAAATTACGATTAATCGTCCCGAGAAGCGCAATGCATTTCGACCTCAAACGGTTAAGGAACTCATTCACGCTTTTGACGAGGTGCGCGACAACCCTGAAATCGGCGTTGTTATTTTGACTGGCCAAGGCGATTGGGCTTTTTGTAGCGGTGGCGATCAAATGATCCGTGGCGACGATGGTTACATCGGCGATGACTCCATTGCGCAAGCCGGTATTGGCCGCCTTAATGTTCTTGATTTACAAATTGCAATTCGACGACTACCAATGCCGGTTGTTGCGATGGTTGCGGGTTACTCAATTGGCGGCGGGCACGTACTTCACGTCGTATGCGACCTCACTATTGCGGCCGACAATGCTCGCTTTGGGCAAACTGGGCCAAAGGTTGGTTCTTTCGATGGCGGTTATGGTTCAGGCTTACTTGCTCGACACATTGGACAAAAGCGATCACGTGAAGTGTGGTACTTATGTCGCCAATATGGCGCTGAGCAGGCCTATGACTGGGGACTTGTCAATCAAGTAGTGCCGCTAGCAGATCTCGAAATTGAAACCGTGCAGTGGTGTAGCGAAATGCTTGCTTTGTCGCCATTGGCGTTGCGCATGCTCAAGGCAAGCCACAATGCTGCTGACGATGGGCTTGCTGGCATACAGCAACTGGCCGGCGATGCAACGTTGTTGTTCTACATGAGCGAAGAAGGCCAAGAGGGCCGCAATGCGTACAAAGAAAAGCGCCGCCCTGATTTTGGTAAGTTTCCGAAACGTCCGTAGCTCATGACTATTGAAAGGTTGGCTGCAACAGCGCAAGCTTTTGCGCTTCCGCTTCGTAGCCGCTTTCGCTCCACGGACATTCGCCATGGCGCATTATTCGAGGGACCTTCGGGATGGGCCGAGTTTGCGCCATTTGTTGAGTACTCAGATCACATCGCAGGACGTTGGTTAGCAGCGGCGCTTGAGCAGGCCTTCGATAGTTGGCCGCAACAAATGCGCTCGCAGATTCCTATCAATGCGATTATTCCTCTTCTTGATCCCGCGGCCACGTATGAACATGTAGTTCAGGCAGTCACAGATTTTGGTATGACCACAATAAAACTCAAAGTGGATGACGGTCTGCCTGATTCACATGTGCGCGACGTGGCGCGAGTTAAAGCGGCACGAGCGGCGTTAACTGATTTGGGAGTCAATGGTCGGATTCGAATCGACGTTAATGGTGCCTGGTCACCGCAAGATGCATCGCATCGTCTCGCTGAACTTGATGATGCTGCAGTTGGTTTGGATTATGTTGAGCAACCGTGTGCGACTGTTCACGAGCTTGGCCAGTTGCGAGACTTACTTGCGGACTCTTATATCAAAATCGCGGTTGATGAAAGTATTCGACTTTCAGAGCAACTCGATGGCCGGGCTCTTCGTGATGTCGCCGATATTGCGATTATCAAATCAATTCCTATTGGAGGAGTACGCGCGGCGTTAGCTGTCACAGAGCTCGTCGGTTTGCCAATAGTTGTCAGCGGAAGTTTAGATACGTCAGTTGGGTTAGCCAGCGGCTTGGCACTTGCTGCTTCGGTTCCTGCTTTGTACGGAGCGTGTGGCTTGGGCACCGGCTTGCTGTTTTCCCGTGACGTCACGTCGCAACCATTACTTCCCATTGCTGGTGAACTTAAGGTGCAGCGCGCGGTACCTGACCAAGACTTAAACGGCACTACTGAACTCGATAGTGAATGGCGTCAACGCATGATTCGGGCTTGGCATGCCAGTGCAATACATTTAGTAACTTCATCTGTGCGAGAGGCGGTCGAGTCGTGGTAAATCCAACTACTCACATATCTCGCATGCTGGTTTCGCAGCTGTTGTCCGTTGGTGTCCGTGATGTTGTGTTAGCACCTGGATCTCGCTCAGCCGGGTTAGCACTTGCTGTTGCGCAAGCTGAACAATCAGGTGACCTACGGTTACATGTGCGCATTGATGAGCGCGAGGCGGGATTTCTTGCCCTAGGCATAGCAAAAGCATCCGCCGGCCCAGTTGCAGTGATTGTGACATCAGGTACCGCGGTGGCCAATGTGTTACCTGCCGTTGTTGAGGCTTACTACTCCGGTGTTGCACTCGTGATTGTGACTGCGGATCGTCCTGCATCAAGCCGTGGCCGCATGGCACCGCAGACGATTAATCAAACTGGAATATTTTCTGACTTTGTTGATTCTTATATTGATTTAGAAATTAACCCAAGTGCGCAATCACTTGAACGAGTGCGCAAGTCATTACGCAATACTCGTGGTGTTCGTAAATTGCCAGTTCACATTAACGTGCAGTGTGATGTGCCGCTTGTTCCTGAAAGCGATGACATTGAATGGGCGCCAGAAAAAACTCGTGAGTTAGTCCCGGAATCAGCAGAGCAAATCCCGGCTTCACACATTGAAGTGCCCGCTCGCGGCGTGATGATTATCGGCGATGTCACGAACCCGCAGGATGCGCAGCGCGCAGGGCAACTCGCAGTGCAGCTAGGTTGGCCTGTTCTGTGGGAGCCAAGTTCGAATGCATTCAGGTGCGCTACAGCAATCAGCCACGGGGCAATCATGGTTGCTCACATGCCGGTACCTGATGCAGTGATGACTGTTGGCACGGTTGGTCTATCGCGCAGCATTCTTGGCCTGCTGCGTAATACTCCAGAACATATTTCGATTCACTTACCAAGCAATGCCGTGGATGAACCAAACCCAGTGGGTACAGCTCAACGTATTCTGCAAGAAATTCCTAGTGCAACCAATGTCGTTGAACCCGAATGGCTTGAACTTTGGCGCCAGCGCAGTAGCACAGTTGAGGGCATCGTGAGCGCAGCATTAAGTGGCAGCACTTTGACTGGGCCAAGTGCGGCTCGCTACGTATGGAATCACGCAAGCGACAGCAATCAATTAGTGGTGGCCTCGTCGTGGCCGGTTCGACATGTTGAGGCTTACGCCCCTTGCCGCCGCGGACTCACGGTGTTAGGTAACCGAGGGGCAAACGGTATTGATGGGTTGATCTCCACTGCATGGGGAGCCGCGTTAACGCAGTCACAGCGCACTTATCTACTGATGGGCGACGTGGCGTTTTTACACGGCGCATCGGGCCTAAATGTCTCAGATGATATCGTGCGACCAAACTTGACCATTGTTGTTCTGGATAATGATGGCGGCGGAATCTTTAGTCAGCTCGAACAAGGCGCTCCAGATTTTCAGAAACATTTCGAGAAAGTTTTTGGCACACCACATGGCCGAGACCTATGGGTCATTGCAGAATCTTACGGAGTACCCGCAACTCGAGTAACGACTCTTCCCGAACTTGATCGGGTCCTACACACCACAGATCGAATCCCGGGTGTGCACGTGATTGTGTGCACCACAGGTTCTCGGGCAGATGAGTTTGCTTTAATGAACACCATTTCGAAACAGATATCTCAAGCATTCGCCTAGTCTGCGTAATACGGAAAATGGCTCTAGAGTCAGTTCACAGAGACCTAAGGAGCCATGATGACGCAAGAACAACCAACAATCACTATTCGCGCTAACGGATCACTTCGGGTTAAAGGCGCACAACTTATCGGTGCCGACGGTCAACCCATTGCCACAGAAGAAAGTTTTTCACTGTGCCGATGTGGTCATTCTGAAAACAAGCCGTTTTGCGACGGAGCGCATCGTGCGGCCGGATTTGAAGATCCCGGCACACACAATGCGCAATCCGACTAGATAGTCAACCTAGTTCTTAATGAACCAGGTACTGATCTGCAATAGCGATTTGTAGCCATGTGCGCTTACCTGAATGAAGTGCATATGCAGGTAAGAGTGCAGTACGACCATCTGCAAGATAGTAAGTGGTCAGACTTGGATCAGCACTTGTTATCGTGATGTCTTCGTATGACTCAACCAAGAGTGGTCGGCCTTGGCCATCAAGACGTGCATCAGGTTGAGTTGCTGAAACACCTGTTGCGCTTCGCGCATCAGAAGCGTATGCAATTGGACCTGAACCTCCATCCCATTGCTCTGTTGGACCAAACTGCGACCAGTGAATATCCTGCGACCGCAAGGTAGCGCTCTTAGCGCCAACAATGTCGTACGCTGCGGTAGCAGTAAATCCGCCAACAAATCCATTGGCGTTGACAATGTCGCCTTGCGGCCCAATGTCAGCTGTCCATGACATGCCAGTCTCAAGACCGTTAACCATTACTTGCGCAACAACATGTGAAAATGGAAGTGGTTTACCATCTGCGCCTTGTCCAAACCATGCAGGATCTGCCACGGAATACTTTGCGTCACTGTTGTTTAGGCCAATTGCTGAAAAGAGTTTTTGAGCAATAGAAATCGCAGCACTGTCAGAAAGTTGCTTGCCGCTCACTGGAGTACATGCCGGTTGTGTCGGTACCGGGATGGGAGTGGCAGCAGGTGAATCTGTTGGCAGTGGGACTGCGGTCGCATCGGAGGTCACGACACCTTGTGAGCTTGAACTACTCACCTCAGAACCAGTTGAACCCATTGCAACTGGGCAATTCCATGGGCCCTTTGAGTTATCGCCAAAGTAGAAGGACACCGTCTTGTCATACGTTCCACCGACGTATGCGTATGCCTTCATGCCTGTTGTGTCACCAGCTGAGTATCCGCCATCTTGAGTTTTCACAATATGTTTCAAGCCAAGCGCACGTGCGACAGCGTTCATCGTTGCCTTGCGATCAACTTGTGAGTCATCGATGAGGTAACCAACCGCAGTTCCGGCGGAATCAGAAATACTTGCATCTGGTGTAAGAAATGCCCGAGCACCGTAAAAACCAGGCATCATTTTGTCGGAAGCACCGGCGACTGGGCTTCCCGTCCGATTGGCACCGTTCATTCCAGAATTCATATCTGTGGCTGGCGCACCAAGTCCTGGCGCAATTGCAGACATTGACGAGTCGCTTCCAGAATCAGAACGTGATGTCGCTAGCTGATAACCCGCGCCCGTTCCGATGAATAGGCAAGCCGCCGCCGCAGCAGCCACCGGCATTAGCCATGAAGCTCGCTTCTTTTCAACAACGTGATGATGCACAGCTGATGTCTCAATCTGTCCCCGAATGGATGCAAGATCGCTGGCAGACTGTGCTGGGTCGTGTGACCGAAGCGCAACAAAGGCTTCATCTTCGAAATGGTTATCTGACATGGTTTTACTCCTCGCGACACGACCAGTGCTGGCCTGTCTATTAGGTGTATGTCCAGACTTACCTCATTCCTTCACACAATTTTCACATTCCGATGAAGGAAGTAGCCGTCGCGTGACATAGATTGAATATGCCCGTTGTGTGAGATGGGTCCAAGGTTACGAGGAGCCAAAGTGTCACGGCATGAAAAGTTTGAAAATCTCTTTTCCACCAACGCGGACCTAGTTCATCGGTACATCTCACGTCGGCATCGCGGAAGTGATGTCGAGGACCTGACGGCTGAAGTTTTCTCCTTGGCATGGGTCAAACTTGACGATATTCCCGCAGGGTTTGAACTTCCATGGCTATACCGATGTGCGTGGAACATCGTGGCCAATGCTCATCGCAAGCACGATGACATCCCGACCGATTTAGATATCAGTGGCTTTGAACCTGACATTGCTGATGAGGTACTCACCAACGACAAACTTGTCCATGCCTGGAGCGCGGTTGCACAACGAGATCGTGAAGTACTGCGTCTGGCAGCCTGGGAGGGCCTGAATGGGCGCGAGTTAGCGGCCGCATTGGGCACAAGTGAAGGCGGCGCATCTGCGGCGCTCTCTCGTGCCAGGAGTCATCTTCGTGATGCATGGAACGGTTACGACACATAAGGCGAGAGTAAGTTTGTACTATTCATATGCCATGTGTGAATAGATGCAAGGAGAGCACATGAGGGCTCGCGACTTAGGAATCCCATTTGATGGAACTCCTGCCCAGTTGAATTCCATTACAGATGTTCCTGGTGTCCAGGTTGGAATGAGCACAATCATTTCCGGCGACGGACCGCTTGTTATTGATGGTGGCCCGGTGCGCACCGGTGTTACCGCCATACTTCCTGTTGGTCCGCAACGAGTGCGTGATGCTGTGCCTGCCGGAATCTATTCCTTGAACGGCAATGGCGAAATGACTGGTACTCATTGGATTACTGAGACTGGTGGCTTAAGTGGTCCTGTGATGATTACCAACACACATGCTGTTGGAACAGTTCATCGGGGAGTAATTGAATGGACAAAGAAGCATCATCCTGAAGCGGCCATCGAATGGTTGCTACCTGTGGTTGCTGAAACCTGGGATGGCTACCTCAACGACATTAACGGTCCTCATGTGACAACAGATCATGCAATTGCGGCCATCGAGTCGGCATCAACAGGCGCAGTCTTAGAAGGTTCGCACGGTGGTGGAACTGGGATGAATTGTTACGGATACAAAGGCGGCAACGGCACTTCGTCGCGCGTGGTGAGTTTTGGTGGGCAGGACTATGTGGTTGGTGTGTTCTTGCAAGCCAATTTCGGCGACCGCGATGAACTTCGAATTGCAGGTGTCTCGATGAAGGATCTCGATGTGCCGTTCCCTATGGGACAGACCACATGGATCAATAACGATCGAGTGCGCGTAGTTCCTGCAGGTGCTGGTTCTGTCATCGCAGTGGTTGCCACGAACGCGCCTATGCTTCCTGACCAATGTCGCGCACTTGCCAGACGAGTGCCGTTGGGTCTAGCCCGAACTGGTACAGCTGGCGGTCACTTTAGCGGTGATATTTTCTTGGCCTTTTCTACGGCTGATGCCGGTGAACTAGCCAGTGGTTTCCCTGTTAATTCATCGAACGATGAAGCGTTACACACTTTGCATTTCGTACCGTGGAACTTCATGGACCCATTCTTCACAGCGGTTGTTCAATGTGTTGAAGAAGCAGTAGTTAATGCACTCGTCAACAATGACACGATGGTCGGACGTGATGGTAATACCTCATTTGCCTTGCCGCACGACCAGATACTTGATCGCATCACGCAAGTGCGTTGAATTCATGCCGATGTCTGTTTAAGGCAGTACGGTTAAGGAAAATTGAAATCGCCGGTACGCACACAGGAGCTTGGTTTGTCCGATAAGTCATTACGAGTTGATGTGGTCCAACAACCTGGTGCTTCAGTTCCTCGCCGAGTTTCGTATTCACAAATGTCGCTGTACCAACAGTGCGGCCTCAAGTTCTATTTCAGTTACTTAGGCGGCTGGCGTGAATCGCCCACTGCGGCGCTAGCAACTGGCTCGATTGCACATGAAGTGATTGAACAGATTTATCGTCTGCCAGCACAAGAGCGCACACTTGAAACGGCAATTGAGCTATTGCGCGAGCATGGTGGTCGCATGATGCGAAAGCCCGAATACAAACCCTTTGAATCAAATAACGCGGTAAAGGTGCAAATTCGCGAAGCGGTTGAGAATCTTTTTCGACTAGAAGACCCGGTGCACGTTGTTGTCTTACCTGAACATCTCGAGATGGAACTCACTGTTGATATCAACGGAGTGAATTTCTTCGGCAAAGTTGATCGTTTTACAACAGATGGTATTAACCGAGTGACCGACTATAAGACTGGAAAAAGCCCCGGTCGTTACATTGATGACAAGTTGGCACAGCCATATCTCTACGCTTTGGCGTTTAAGACCCAACTAGACATTGACATCGATGAAGTTGAACTCATTTTCTTGAACGCCCAAGAGATTGTGCGCCGTCCAACGGATCAGGCGATCATGATTTCGATGGGCGAGAAACTTGCTGTGATGCATGCAGACTCTAAACAGGATGTGATTAATTCCTCGTGGGACGCTCGGGTGCAGTGGTTGTGTGATTACTGTGCATTTGAAAAAGTGTGTCCAGCTCGAAATCCCGATGCTCCAGTGCCAGGAAGTCCTGAGTCCGACATTGTGTTGCTCGAACTCGGACTCAGCCAGCGCTAGTCGCCGTTATCGTAACGACTTAAGCCCATCTTCAAATACTGATAAAAACAAGTCAATGTCGCTCTGGGAAACTACGAGCGGTGGCTTGATCTTTAACACATTGTTGTCCGGTCCATCGCACGATAAGAAGATGCCACGTTCTTTAGCAAACTGGATTAAGTCATCAGTGAGCTGTGTTGCCGGAGTTTGTGTTGCCGGATCTGTGACAAGTTCAACTCCGATAAACAGCCCACTTCCTCGCACGTCACCGATGGCATCAATGGAGTGGCTCAATGTGCGCACGTTGTCCATCAAATAGTTGCCCATGTGTCGAGCGTTTGCTTGCAGACCTTGTTCGGTGACAACGTCAAGTACAGCCTGTCCGATTGCGGCTGAAACTGGATTACCACCAAAAGTATTGAAGTATTCCATCCCATTGATAAATGACGTTGCAATTTCAGGAGTGGTCACAACAGCGGCAATGGGATGTCCGTTACCCAATGGCTTTCCAATAGTGACAATGTCTGGAATAACACCATGTAGCTCAAAGCCCCAGAAGTGCTCACCGACGCGACCCATACCAATTTGCACTTCATCAGCAATACACACACCGCCAGCAGCGCGCGCATTCTTGTAGGCAAGCGGCAAAAATCCATCGGCCAACGTAATTTGTCCAGCAGTACTGACGATTGACTCGCTAATGAATGCGCACAACGGCATTCCAAGGTCAGCAAGTTGTGTGTCGAATTCAGCTGCGTACTTTATTCCAGCGTCTGCGCCGCGGTGCAGTCCTTTGTAACTATCGGGTGTTGGCACGACACGAACATGATCAGGACGACCAGTTCCACCTTTACGTGCGAACTTATAGGGGCTGATGTCGATGATGCTTGTGATGTGTCCGTGGTAGGCGTGGTCGAGAACTACCATTCCGTGCGCTTTGGTATGTGTGCGAGCAAGTCGAAGGGCTAAGTCGTTTGCTTCACTTCCGCTATTTACAAAGAACACAACATTGAGTGGATCAGGCAAGGTTGACGCTAACGATCGGGCGTATTCAATTGCGTGTTGATTCAGATACCGGGTGTTTGTGTTCAGCAAAGCCATTTGCTCTTGGCCAGCTCGCACGACGCGAGGATGGCTATGTCCAACATGTGCAACATTGTTAACGAGATCCAGGAATGGTCGGCCGCTGTTATCAAACAGGTATGCGCCTTCACCTCGAACAATTTCAATTGGGTCGCGGAAATTCAAACTCAAGGCCCGAGACAACACCACTTTGCGTTCTTGCGCCAAGGTTGTCGCAGCCAAGTGAGCATGCGAGTCAGTACCTTCGGCCAGACGCAGCACGATGTTTGGATTTGGCGAGATGCTGCGCCACAGCGGCAATTCATTGAGTGGCGCGACTCCGTATACATCGACACCCATATCGACGAGCGACGTTAACAGTTGGAAGTGGGTGTGTGGTGCCCAACCAACATTTTCAAACTCTTCGCCCATCGTCGCGATTTGATCCCCAGCTGCAATGGGCTTGCCGATGAACAGCGGAACAAGTGATGGTCGTGACAAGTGTCCATACAACGTCCAGAACGGAATTCCGTCACCAGTTTCGTGTCGCAACACAATGACTGGTCCATAATCCAAAGGCGCAAAATTATCGTTAAAGAGTTCAACCACTCCATCAAGTGCTGCATACACTGGCGTTCCTGCAGGTGCAAATAGATCAACGCCTAAGTGAACTGTTCGACGAGTAGCGCTTGCAACTTCGTAGTTGTCACCTTCGTAGACATTTCGGTCTTCGCAGAAGTTTCCGATTGCAAGTGCCGCACCAGCATCGCGCATCGCTGCTGCTATCTCATCAGCCGTTTTAGGCGCGCCGTGTCCAGTGATGGACCAGTCAAACCAAATCTTGGCGGTCTGTTCAAGTGGTGGCATCACTACATCGGCAATACGTGGGATACCTGTTTGTAGCCAATGTCGCACAGCGCGACTTGTTGGACAACCTTCGTAGCCGCAGGCATTTCGGAATCTAAAGTGGCTGTGATCGTGCGATGTTGCGGCAAGGAGCATCACGAGCCGATTGAATTTGGCTTGGCTGATGAGGAGGTACTCATTTCCAGGCGCTGCCGCACTTTGTATGGCAGCCATCACGATGCTTGTTGCTATCCGAGTCTTGATGAGTGGGAACAAAATTTCCAGTTCCTCAGCGCGCAGGGGAGCGATTTGGTGATAGCCCGCAACGAGTGGCAATAATCCAAAAATGGGATCGTTGTCATGCTCAATCCCATATGCGCAGGCCACAGCTAATCCACAAATCCGGGGGGCCACAATGATGTCGCCGAAGTCAATCAGAGAAGTGACGTTGTTGCCTGACATCACGATGTTGTTATCGTTGCCGTCGTTGTGAATGACTTGGTGAGGCATCGCTTTTAAAATCGGTAACACGTTTTCCACGAAATCCGTCAGAATCGTGCGCACCACTGCCCGCACTGACTCATCGGCGATTAATTCGATGTGCGAAACAAGATTCTCGGTCTGTAATACGTTCCAACCAAAGCTGTGCGATGCAAAGTCCTGAGGCGCAGGAAATTGCGCAAGTGCTTTGTCCAGTTGTGCCACGGCCATCCCAAGTGAGCTGAGCTGGATGTCATTGTGGGTTTGTTCGTCAGACCACATTGTTCCTGGAACCCACGTAAGTAGTCGACCAATTCGATTGTCGTCCAGATTTACTAACCGCTCACCATTTACCGCAGAGATTAAACGTGGTTCAGTTAATGTCACCCCAGATACAGCTGCATGACCTCGATCGGATTCTAGAAACTCTAGTAACTGATTCTGCGCAGCGATCAACTTAGATTCTTGCTGCGCTTGCACTTTAAATATGTACTCTTCGGCACTGTTATCGGGGCTGCTTGGATTAGTGATGCATTTGAAGTTGAGGTCTCGTTCGCCCGCTAAAGGTGTACAGGTCACCGATAATCCATAGTGGGCGAGAACAAGTGCAGCAGCGTCGTCTGAGTTCATGGCTTAATGCTATTGACACTTGAGTTTTGGCACTCAGGTACGCGCGGGGTTGGGGTTGACCTAAACTTGGCGCATGCGCAACTCACGGTATCGACTCAGCCGGCTCGTCATGGTGATCTCCGCAATTTTGTTCTTTATTGCGGGCGTCTACTCTTTGGCTAAACCGCTTGAAGCACTTAGTAAACTCACGCTTGCCCCCACAGATAATGTGCAATGGCTCTTCATGTTCATGGGTGTTCTCATGATTGCCTTGTCAATTAACCAGGGGACCACGTCGCGCAACGCAGCCGATCCCACATTTCGTAGCGTGGCGGTGCTCTCAATTCTGATCGAGGGCGCAATGGCGGGCATCATTTACCTAGGTCCTGGTGAACTTTCCCGGGTGCGTTGGATTTTGATCGGAATCTGCCTCTTTATTGGTTTGTTATACATCATCACGCTACCCATCAAGTCGATGGGTTACAAAGAAGAAAACCCTCCCACGTCGCACTAGTTACTCTGCACAGTAGTTCAATAGACCTATGGTCGACATCAACATGCAGGACCCAGATGTGGTCGCAAATCCATATCCTTTGTATTCGCAATTGCGCGAATCAGGAGAACTTGTATGGAGTGAGCAACTTGACATGTGGTTGGCACCAACTCATGCCACAGCAAATGCGGTTCTACGAGCCAAGACCATGGGACGGATTTATAACCCATTACAGCCGCAGGATGAATGGGACATTTTTAACTGGCTGCATTCTGATTCCATTTTGGATAGTGAACCGCCTAAGCACACTCGGCTTCGTTCGTTAGTACAAAAGGCTTTCACTCCGGGTCGGATCAGTGCTTTGCAACCGAACATCACACAGTTATGTGAGGAGCTTCTTGCTGGCGCGCGCAGCAGACTTGCCAGCGACGGTGCATTCGACGTTCTTGCTGACTATGCCGAGCCACTTCCGGTATTGGTCATTGCCGATTTACTTGGTGTGCCACGTGACAAAGGCGCTGATCTTCGTCGCTGGTCTCAGGACATTGTCAAAATGTATGAGTTCGGTCGCACCCGCGAGCAGGAACTTGCTGCTCAAGCAGCCGGCAGGGACTTCAGCGAATACATCGCACTACTGGCAGCTCAACGCAAGGTAGACCCGCAAGATGATTTGATCACGGCGTTAGTAGAAGTTGAAGAGCAAGGCGAGCGGCTCAATGAGCATGAACTGATTGCGATGTGCGTGCTGCTACTTAATGCAGGCCATGAAGCGTCTGTGAATGGTTTTGGAAATGGAATAGTTTCGTTGTTCCGTAACCCTGAGCAGCATGAACTATTGGCGCTACAACCTCGCAAGCACAGCGCAACAGCATTAGAAGAGTTCATGCGCTTTGACTCGCCACTGCACCTTTTTGATCGCACAGCTACGCAAGACACTCAGATTGGAAACACTGTTATCAAGGTTGGCCAACGGGCTGCAGCACTGCTGGGTTCAGCTAATCGTGACGGCGAAGTCTTTGACAATGTTGATACCTTCGACATCACTCGCGAAACCAACCCGCACATTGCTTTTGGCGCAGGGATTCATTTTTGTATTGGTGCTCCCTTAGCGCGACTAGAGATGCTCACATCACTGCCAATGTTGTTTGAGGAGTTTGCGACTTTAAAGCTTGCTGGTACACCAGTACAGCGTCCGACTTTTGTTTTGCGTGGCTGGGAATCGATACCCGTTACTGCATAAAGCAGAAGAAATAAAAGTTAAAGCCCAAATGTCATTAACGAGTGAGCGCATTGCGCATGGCCGCAAATTTAGCGTTAGATTCAGCAACTTCGGATTCACTGGTTGAACCCGCGACAATCCCACAGCCTGCAAAAAGACGTAGCGTGGTGCGTTGCGAGTTTTCAATCTGGGCGCAGCGCAATGCGATTCCAAATTCGCCATCGCCATCACGATCAATCCATCCCACAGGGCCGGAGTATCTACCGCGATCCATGCCTTCAATTTCTTTAATCACTAACTTGGCTCGCTCTGTTGGTGTGCCGCAGACGGCGGCCGTTGGATGCAGTGAAGCCGCTAACGCCAGTGCAGGTGAGGCATCTACTAACTGACCTGTCACATCTGTTGCCAGGTGTTGAACGTTTGCTAGCTGCAAAATAAAAGGTTGGTTTGGAACTACCAAGTCCGTGCAGTGGCTTGCAAGCGCCGCAGCCACTGATTCAACAGCGTAGGTATGTTCCTCTTGATCTTTGTCTGACCCAAGCAATGCTGCAGCAAGTGCGCCATCTCGATCTGAGTCGCTGCTTCGACGCACGGTTCCTGCAAGAACACGACTTGTTACGTGTTCGCCATTGCGGCGCACCAGTAATTCAGGTGTGGCACCGACGAGGCCATCGACTGCGAATGTCCAGCATTCTGGATAAGAAGCGTTTAGGCGGTTGAGTAGCGCCCCAATGTGTACTGGTGCGTCCAGATGTGCAACCACGTCACGTGCCAGAACAACCTTGTCGAGTTCCCCAGAAGTGATTCGGTTAATCGCGGTGTCAACAGTTGCTTGCCAGTCGGCCACAGATCGGGTGCCATCGCCCCACGTTACTTCGCCCATTTCATTTCGGATGGCATGCGGACGGGTAACAAATGTCAGGGCTGCTTCCACTAACCCACTGATTGTGCTTGCGGTACCTGTGACGATGAGTTCGGTGTGATGAGAAACTCGGCGCACAGCAATCTGCGGAACGATGACAACGGAAAAACCTGGTTGAGATGAAAATGCAAATGAGGCGAACGCAATTGGCTTGTCACCCTGTGTCTTTGCACACCATGCGGACCACCAGCGTTGTGCTCGACTAAAACGTTCGGGACCGTCAAGCTCGATGCGGTCAACTTCTCCCCACGCCACGATGCCGTGTTGGTTATCTTGTGGTCCACGCACCCATGACAATCCGCCAGCTTCACCAAGTAGCGAAAGCAAATTTGGAATGTCGGGTATGGCAATAACTCGCACAACGTGCTGGTCGGTTGCTGCGTCTGTTGACGCGGATGCCGCAATGCTCATAACAACTCCAGCCTAGAGCCAATTAGCAATCTGGGCAGTGGGCTGGATTGGCACATTGATGGCAGACTAGTGCCGTGACTAGGCCCGATTTAAACAAAGAACCGCAGGACGTTGCTGCGATGTTCGACAAAGTCGCGGAAAAGTACGACATCACCAATGACGTACTGTCGTTGGGCCAAACGCGTTCGTGGCGCAAGGCAGTGCTTGGCGCCGTTAATCCGCAACCTGGCGAGCGAATTTTGGATCTTGCTGCTGGTACGGGCACGAGCACCCAGCCGTTCTTTCAAGCGGGCGCGCACCCAGTGGCGTGCGACTTCAGTGCAGGAATGATCGAGGTTGGCAAACGCCGTTACCCGCACCTGACATTTGTTCAAGGAGATGCCTTGAACTTGCCGTTTGCTGATGGTGAGTTTGATGCAGTGACGATTTCGTTTGGTTTGCGTAACGTCAACAACACCCTCAAAGGGTTGCAGGAAATGTTCCGAGTAACTAAGCCCGGTGGGCGTCTGGTTGTATGCGAATTTAGTCACCCCACATGGTCCCCGTTTCGCACCCTGTACATGGAGTACCTCATGAAAGCTTTGCCTGCTGTGGCAGCTCGGGTATCTAGCGATCCAGAGGCTTATATCTATTTAGCTGAATCAATTCGAGCCTGGCCAAATCAAAGTGAGTTAGCTGCCTTGATTCGTCAGGCGGGCTGGCAATCATGTGAGTGGCGTAACCTCACGGGCGGAATTGTTGCGTTGCATCGCGCTACGAAGTAATTCGCGATTGCGTACTTCCACCCGCTAAGGGCTGCACCGAATAGAAGAGGTTGGTGTGGTCAGGTTCATCACATGAGGTGGGTTCCCGACGACGCGACTCCAGAGATGGCTAAACTGACATTGCGTTAGTGAAAGTTTTCACAAACGCACAAGGAGTGCAATTTACAAGGCTTCTTGCGCTCTAGGATTGGTTTGCCGGCATAGCCGAACCATGAGGCGGGCTCGGGAACACAGCGCAACCAGATGGGCAGGTGACATGACATGGGTCAAGGAAATGTGTACTTGCCAATTCTCTTCCTTGGACTTTTAGCGTTCGGATTTGCTGCGTTCTCTGTCGTGACAGCGACTATTACTGGCCCAAAACGCTACAACCGAGCCAAGCTTGAAGCCTACGAATGTGGCATTCAACCAACACCGCAACCTCTAGGTGGCGGCAAGTTCCCGGTTAAGTACTACCTCACAGCAATGCTGTTCATTGTGTTTGATATTGAAATTGTGTTCTTGTATCCATGGGCCGTGACATTTGATTCGCTCGGACTTTTTGGATTAGTCGAAATGATCATCTTTATGCTGACAGTTCTCGCTGCGTATGCCTTCGTGTGGCGCCGCGGCGGACTTGAGTGGGATTAGGTAGGTAACTAACTGATGGGCCTTGAAGAAAAACTTCCGAGTGGAGTTCTGCTGACAACCGTTGAAGGTCTTGCAGGCTACGCCCGTAAGAATTCATTGTGGCCAGCTACTTTCGGCCTGGCATGTTGTGCGATTGAAATGATGGCATCAGGTGCAGGACGCTACGACTTAGCGCGATTTGGAATGGAAGTGTTTCGCGCCTCTCCTCGTCAGGCTGACCTCATGATTGTCGCCGGACGCGTGAGCCAAAAGATGGCTCCAGTTGTTCGACAAATTTACGATCAAATGTCAGCACCAAAATGGGTTCTGGCAATGGGCGTGTGTGCCTCTTCCGGTGGAATGTTCAACAACTACGCCGTTGTGCAAGGTGTGGATCACATCGTTCCCGTTGACATTTATCTGCCTGGCTGTCCGCCACGTCCTGAAATGTTGATTGATGCGCTTCTCAAGTTGCACGACCAGATTTCGGATACTCAACTTGGCGCAAATCGAGTGAAGCAAATTCGCGAACTTGAAAACGACGCACTATTAGCAACACCAACTATTTTGCAGACCGGACTCATGCGATGAGTGAAGATTTAATACCAGTGGGACAGCCACTGCTTGAAGTTGTCACTGTGCGCGAAGGAATGTTCGGTTCGCAAGGTTCAGGTGACACCTCAGGTTTCGGTGGACTCGTCAGTATCGTTCCCGTTCCTGCTGCATCGGCTCGACCATTCGGCGCCCAATTCGATGTGGTTGTAGACGAAATTATTGCCTCACTACCTGACTTTGGCACCAGCGCCGAAAAGGCAATTGAAAAAATTGTTATTGCATTCGATGAAATGACCATTCATGTTCACGCCTCCGAACTCGTAGCGTTTGCACGCACCCTGCGCGATGAGCCAGGGCTTCGATACGAGCTGTGTCTTGGAGTGAACGGTGTTCATTACCCACATCAAACAGGACGCGAATTACATGCGGTTTATCAATTCCGTTCCATCACACACGTGCGAACTCTGCGCGTCGAAGTCACTGTTGCTGATGAACATCCACACTTGCCATCGCTGTTTGCGGTTTATCCCACTGCAGATTGGCACGAACGTGAAACGTTCGACTTCTTCGGAATTGTGTTTGATGGCCATCCACATCTGACTCGAATTCAGATGCCAGATGATTGGCAAGGCCACCCACAACGCAAGGATTACCCACTCGGCGGTATTCCTGTTGAATACAAGGGTGCAACAGTCCCGGCACCAGACCAGCGGAGGTCGTACAACTAATGACTGATACTTACGCTGACACCTACGAGACCACGACCGGTCGCGTTTTTACTGTCCAAGGCCAAGATTGGGATTCAATCACGGGTGCCGCTGAAGGTGAAACTGAGCGCATTGTTGTCAACATGGGACCACAGCACCCTTCCACCCACGGTGTGCTGCGCCTGATCTTGGAACTCGATGGGGAAACGGTAACCGAAGCTCGTTGTGGCATTGGGTACTTGCACACTGGAATCGAAAAGAACATGGAGTTTCGTTCCTGGACGCAAGGTGTCACATTCGTCACTCGCATGGACTATCTATCTCCATTCTTTAATGAAGCTGCTTATTGCTTGGGTGTTGAAAAACTTTTAGGCATCACAGATCAGATCCCAGAGCGCGCACAAGTTATCCGCGTGATGATGATGGAACTTAATCGCATTTCATCGCACTTGGTTGCACTTGCAACTGGCGGTATGGAACTGGGCGCACTGACTGCAATGATTTTCGGTTTCCGCGAACGCGAAACGGTTCTTGACTTGTTTGAACTCGTCACAGGCCTTCGTATGAATAGCGCATACATTCGTCCAGGCGGCGTTGCTCAAGATTTGCCAGACGGCGCAGAGCAAGAAATTCGCGATGCTGTGAAGTCGTTGCCACGTCGTTTCAAAGACACAGCAAACATGCTGGTTGATAATTCCGTATGGATGGCACGCACATCGGGCGTTGGTTACTTAGACCTCGCAGGTTGTATGTCACTTGGCATCACCGGCCCAGTGCTTCGCGCAACGGGGCTGCCGCACGATCTCCGTAAATCAGCTCCATACAGCGGATACGAAAACTACGAATTCGACGTATGTACCCAAACAACATCAGATGCCTACGGTCGCTTCTTAATTCGTCTTGCCGAAATGGAACAGTCACTCAACATTGTTGAACAATGTCTTGATCGGCTACAGCCAGGACCCGTAATGGTGGAAGACAAAAAGATTGCCTGGCCAGCACAATTGTCGATTGGAACTGATGGTCAAGGTAATTCCCTTGAGCACATCAAGTTGATTATGGGTCAGTCAATGGAAGCATTGATTCACCATTTCAAGTTAGTGACCGAAGGCTTTTCGGTTCCTGCGGGCCAGGTATACAGCGCTGTTGAGTCACCACGTGGTGAGCTCGGCGTACACATAGTTTCCGATGGCGGCACTCGTCCTTATCGAGTCCATTACCGCGACCCATCATTTACAAACCTGCAAGCAACCGCAGCAATGTGTGAAGGTGGCCAGATTGCAGATGTCATTGCAGCTGTTGCATCAATTGACCCTGTGATGGGTGGTGTTGATCGCTAAATGGCATTCACTCAAACCACTCAAGAGCGAGCCCAAGAAATCATTTCGCGCTATCCACATTCACGTTCAGCGCTACTTCCACTTTTGCACTTGGTACAAAGCGAAGAAGGTTTTGTCAGCGCAGATGGAATTGCATTTTGTGCAGACGTGCTCGCATTGACTACTGCTGATGTTGCCGCAGTAGCAACCTTCTACACGATGTATCACCGTAAGCCAGTTGGTGAGTATCACATCGGTGTGTGCATCAACCCTGGTTGCGGCATTCTCGGTGGTGATGCAATCTGGTCAACGTTGTGCGAACGGTTCGGTATTGGAAATGATGAAGTTACCGAAGATGGAAAAATTTCTTTTGAGCGCATTGAATGCCAAGCAGCATGTACTCATGCTCCAGTCATGACTGCTAATTGGGAATTCCTAGACAACATGACGCCACAATCAGCTGTGACTGTCGTTGAAGCATTACAACGTGGAGAAGAAGTGCACAGCTCACGCGGTCCACGCATTCCAACATTCAAAGACAACGAACTCACCTTGGCCGGTTTTGATGACGGCCTCGTCGAATTCGGTGGCCAAGCCGACGACATCATGCTTGCTGGATTACGTCGTGCTCAGGAACTCGGACAGAAAGCACCGGAGGCAAAGAAATGACTCTTACTCCAGTCTTAACCGCGCATTGGGATGAAGCTGATAGTTACACAATCGGCGGCTACATGCGTCACGGTGGATACACCGCATTCAAAAAAGCGTTTTCACAAGGCGCTGACGAGATCATCACACTAGTGAAAGATTCCGGACTTCGTGGTCGCGGTGGTGCAGGATTCCCCACTGGTATGAAGTGGTCGTTCGTCCCGCAAAACGATGGCAAGCCGCACTACTTAGTTATCAATGCTGATGAATCCGAGCCAGGTGCTTGTAAAGACATTCCATTGATGCTTGCTAATCCGCATGCTTTGATCGAAGGCATCATCATTGCAGCGTTTGCGATGCGCGCCAATCACGCATTTATTTATGTTCGCGGCGAAGTGCCACACGTATTCCGTCGGGTTAATGCGGCAATTCGCGAGGCCTACACGGCTGGTTACCTTGGCAAGAACATCATGGGTTCAGGTTTCAATTTAGATGTTGTACTTCATGCCGGTGCGGGTGCTTACATCTGCGGTGAAGAGACTGCGTTACTTGATTCTCTTGAAGGCCGTCGCGGCCAGCCACGTTTGAAGCCACCGTTTCCTGCCGTTGCTGGCTTGTATGCATCGCCATCATGTGTCAACAACGTGGAAACCATTGCGAACATTCCACACATCGTGAACAACGGCGTTGAATGGTTCCGCTCTTTTGGAACTGAAAAATCTCCAGGCTTTAAATTGTTTGCGGTCTCAGGACACGTGAATCGCCCAGGTATTTATGAAGCACCATTAGGCATCACAATGCGTGAGCTTCTGGAACATGCTGGTGGAGTGCGCAATGGCCACACAGTGAAGTTTTGGCTGCCCGGTGGATCATCAGTTCCGATGTTGACTCCTGACTTACTCGATACTCCGCTTACCTACGAAGACATCGCCGCTGCAGGTTCCATGCTGGGAACTGGTACTCCGATGATCTTTGATGAAACGACGTCGGTAGTTCGCGCGGTCGCTGGTTGGCTTGCGTTCTATAAACATGAGTCCTGCGGCAAGTGCACACCATGTCGTGAAGGCACCTACTGGATTAGCGACTTGCTCCATCGTCTAGAAGAAGGACATGGCACAGAAAGTGATTTGGACAAGATTGTTGAATTGTGTGGCCAGATCGCAGGTCGCTCATTCTGTGCGTTAGGTGATGCTGCTGCAACGCCATTCCCTGCAGCTCTCAAACATTTCCGTGACGAGTTTGTGCAAGCAACAACCACTCCAGCGAACGATTCCTTTAATCCGATCGCTGCCACAGTATTTGCTGGAGCGACTCGATGACTGTTACAACGCAAACCGTAAACCTCACTGTTGATGGTGTCGCAGTAGAAGTTCCTGCTGGCACGCTCATCATCCGGGTTGCTGAAATGCTCGGTACCGCGATTCCGCGGTTCTGTGATCATCCACTGCTTTCGCCTGTTGCAGCGTGCCGTATGTGTTTAGTGGAAATTGAAGGTCAAGGGAAACCTCAACCGGCATGCGCCATTCCTGTTGCCGAGGGCATGGTTGTTAAGACACAACACACAAGCGAGATGGCGCAAAAAGCGCAATCTGGTGTGATGGAGTTTTTGCTCATTAATCATCCGTTGGATTGTCCAATTTGCGACAAGGGTGGCGAATGCCCGCTGCAAAATCAAGCGATGACTGCTGGCCGTGGCGAAACTCGATTCGATGGCACCAAACGCACTTTTCCAAAACCAATCAACGTCAGTGCCCAAGTACTTCTTGATCGTGAGCGTTGTGTGTCGTGCGCTCGCTGCACCCGGTTTGCTGAAGAAATCGCTGGAGATCACTTTATTGATTTGCTAGAACGAGGCGCTAAGCAACAAGTTGGTATTTCTGCAGACCAACCATTTGATTCATACTTCAGCGGCAACACCATTCAAATTTGTCCCGTTGGTGCATTGACGTCGGCCAAGTACCGATTCCGTTCGCGTCCTTTCGATTTAGTAAGTACCCCAAGTGCATGTGAGCACTGTGCAAGCGGTTGCGCACTTCGCACTGACGTACGTCGTGGCACTGTCATGCGTCGTCTTGCGTGGGATGCACCTGAAGTCAACGAGGAATGGAATTGCGATAAGGGTCGTTTCGCTTTCCCATACTTGCGGGAAGGTCGGCTGACTCATCCGCTAGTTCGCGATGCTGATGGAAATCTCGTTCCTGCATCGTGGCCAGAAGCACTGCGCGCAGTGGCTGCAGGACTCAAAGCAACCGGCACTGCAACAGGTGTATTAACGGGTGGGCGTATTACTTACGAAGATGCCCTCGCTTACAACTCATTTGCCCGCGATGTCATTGGTACTCGCGATGTGGATTTCCGGGCACGCGCTGTCAGCAGCGAAGAAACAGCATTTTTGGCGCAGCACGTTGCAGGCCACGGTCTTGATGTCACTTACGGTGATTTAGAAACTGCGCCCGCTGTTCTTCTCGTCGGCATCGATCCTGAAGATGAATCCCCGATTGTGTTCTTACGACTTCGCAAGGCTGCCTTGTCACACCGCACAAGGGTGTACTCCGTAGCCCCATACACAACTGCTGGATTGGCCAAGATGAAGGGAACTCTTCTTGCCGCTGGTCCACGTGAAGAAGTTGCCGCAGTTAATGGCGCGGCAGCACACCTGAGCGAACCAGGTAGCGTCATCGTGGTTGGTGAACGTGCCGCGCAAACTCCAGGCTTGCTTAAGGCGATTGCTGACCTCGCGGCTTCGACCCAAGCACGAATTGCGTGGATCCCGCGACGTGCAGGCGATCGTGGCGCACTTGATGCAGGTCTGCTACCAATTAACGGTCGCGACACCGACGCAATCATTGCTGATGCGGGAGCACACGTTAAGGGTCTTGTTATCGCAGGCGTTTCGGCAAACGATGTCCAGGGTGATCTTGTAGCAGCAGCGCAACGGGCGCAGTTTGTTGTCTCACTTGAAACACGCCATACCGATGTCACTGCAGTTGCAGATGTTGTCCTTCCTGTTGCTGTGGTGACAGAAAAGTCTGGAACCTTCCGAAACTGGGAAGGCCGCGACCGTTCCTTCAAGGTTGCTACTCCAGTGGCAGGCTCAATGAGCGATGCCGACGTGCTTGGCGAAATCGCACGTGAAATGGGAAGCGCACTATCACTCAATGATTTTTGGTTGTCAGCTAATAAGCCAGAAATCTCAGTAGCAAAGTCAGCGGCTGAATCCGTTGGTGCTGGTCAGGCTGTTCTGTCGTCGTGGCATCACTTGCTTGACCTGGGTACATTGCAAGACGGTGAACCATATTTGGCGTCGACCTCACGTGTTGCTGTAATTCGCGTGAGCCCGCAGACGGCTCGCCAACTCAAACTTGTTGATGGTGCGATGGCCACTGTGGAATGTTGTGGCGACAAGGCAGTTGCACCTGTGATTGAAACTGCAGGTATGGCTGATGGTGTTGTCTGGATTCCTGCCAATAGCGAAGGGGCTTGTTTGAACTTGCCATCAGGAACAGTCGTTAACGTTTCCGGAGGTGAGTCATGAACATCCGAACTGGCGCTCAAGGTGACTTAGGAATCTTTGGGCAAGATCCAATTAGCGTTGTACTGATTAAGGTGCTCGGCATCTTCGTAATCATGGTGCTCATGACGTTGTTGACGATTTGGGCAGAGCGTCGCGTTGTAGGACGAATGCAAATGCGTATAGGCCCTAACCGTGTTGGCCCATTCGGTTTGCTGCAGTCACTTATGGATGGCATCAAGTTAGCGCTCAAGGAAGAAATTATTCCAGTGGGCGTTCACTTGGCGGTGTACTGGATTGCACCTGTCATTTCAGCAACAACAGCGTTTCTCACATTTGCGGTAATTCCGCTCGGTCCTGAAGTATCGATTCTCGGGCACGTCACACCGTTACAACTCACAGACTTCCCAGTATCTGTTCTCTATGTGCTTGCCATTGCTTCGGTGGGAATTTACGGAATTGTTCTAGCAGGTTGGGCATCAGGCTCAACGTATCCACTGCTTGGTGGCTTGCGTTCCAGTGCCCAGATGATTAGCTACGAAATCGCGATGGGCCTTTCGTTCGTTGCAGTCTTCATGTACGCGTCATCAATGTCGACGTCACAAATTGTCGCCGGACAAGAACACCTGTGGTACATCGTGTTGCTCTTACCTTCGTTTGTGATTTATACAACTGCCATGGTTGGCGAAACAAACCGTGCACCTTTTGATCTACCAGAAGCCGAAGGTGAACTTGTTGGCGGTTTCCATACTGAATATTCTTCGCTGAAGTTCGCGCTGTTCTTCCTAGCTGAGTACGTCAACATGGTGACCGTCTCCGCTATGGCAACGACATTGTTCCTTGGTGGTTGGCGAGCACCGTATCCAATTTCGCTCTGGAGCCAAGCCAACACCGGTTGGTGGCCAATGCTGTGGTTCTTTGGAAAGATTTTTGCATTCTTGTTCGTCTTCATTTGGCTTCGCGGCACTCTTCCACGTTTGCGCTATGACCAATTCATGAAGTTTGGCTGGAAAGTGCTCATTCCAGTTTCGATCGTATGGATCATGATTGTTGCTACTGCTCGTCAGCTAAAGAACCACAGCAATTTTGATACCCGTAGTTTGATGATTGCAGCAGCGGTTGTCTTAGTTATTGGTGTCGGTATTTCATACGTATATGAACTTCGTACTGGCAAAGCAGAAGCACTTGAAGCCGAGCGCCAAGAGTTGTTGGCTAGCGAAGAGTTCGACCCTTTTGCTGGCGGTTTTCCGGTACCACCAATGCCAGATCAACAAGCGCAGCCTTCGCGTCATCGTCCACTCACCGTACCCAGTATCGAAGTTGGGGAGGAGCAGTAATGCCACAGTTGCCGCAAATCGTTCGTGGCTTTGGAGTCACCTTCTTATCAATGTTTAAGAAGGTAACAACCGAGCAATATCCAGAAGAGCGCGATAAGTTTCCACCGAAGCCGCGCTTCCATGGCCGCCATCAACTCAACCGTCACCCAGATGGTTTAGAAAAATGCGTAGGTTGTGAATTGTGTGCGTGGGCATGTCCAGCCGATGCAATTTTGGTTGAAGGTGCAGACAACACTGACGAAGAGCGATTCTCACCTGGTGAGCGTTACGGGCGTGTTTACCAAATTAATTATTTGCGATGCATTTTGTGTGGCTTATGTATTGAGGCTTGCCCCACTCGCGCCCTCACAATGACAAACGAATACGAATTAGCTGACAATTCGCGAGAGAAACTTATTTACACCAAAGACGATCTGCTTGCCCCACTACTCGGTGGAATGCTCGAAGCTCCTCATCCGATGGCGCCAGGCATGACTGAGCAGGATTATTACGAAGGCAAAGTGACATCATCTCCCGCGGCTAACTCGGTAGGTGACAAGTGAACGGTGAATCCGTAGTTTTTTGGGTCACCGCCATCTTCTCAGTTGTCGGTGCTCTAGGGCTTGTGGTTTCTCGTAAGGCGGTTCACAGTGCGCTGTGGGTTGCTTTCGCAATGGTTAATCTCGCGATTTTGTATTTCATGCTCGAAGCGCCATTCCTTGCAACCACGCAGATCGTGGTCTACACCGGTGCTGTGATGATGCTGTTTCTGTTTGTGCTGATGATTGTTGGTGTTGATTCATCGGACTCACTCATTGAAACCATCAAGGGGCAACGTGCCATTGCGATTGTTCTTGGTTTGGCTTTTGGTGTGCTCATCATTGTCGGAATCACAGCGACTGCGTCCCCAACGGTTATCGGCCTAGTCAATGAAAACATCGGTTACGGCGGAAACGTACAAGGTCTGGCTCATCTTATTTTTGGTCGATACTTGCTCGCATTCGAAGCAACTTCTGCCTTACTCATCACAGCGGTTTTGGGTGCAATGGTTTTGGCGCATCGCGAACGATGGGCACCGCGCAAAACTCAAAGTGAGCTTTCACGTGAGCGCACCCGTTCTGGTCAAGTGACTCCACTGCCAAACCCTGGCGTACTTGCCCGCAGCAATTCAGTGGACACTCCTGCCTTGTTGCCTGATGGAACGCCAGCACAGGCTTCGTTACCCACACAGTTTCAATCCAACCCAGATGATGGCGTTAAGGAAGTGACCTCGTGAATCCGAATAACTACCTGGTCTTAGCTGGAATCCTTTTTACGATTGGCGCGTTTGGAGTGCTCGTGCGCCGGAACGCAATCATTGTGTTTATGAGTGTTGAAATGATGCTCAACGCTGCAAACTTGGCTTTTGCTGCCGCGTCTCGGATCACTGGGACACTCGATGGCCAGGTCGTTGCATTCTTTGTGATGGTTGTTGCTGCCGCTGAAGTTGTAGTTGGTCTCGCTATCATCGTGACAATTTTCCGTACCCGTCGCTCGGCTTCTATCGACGAAGCTAACCTGTTGAAGTACTAGAGGAATCATGACTGCAGCACTCATTGGGTTGCCACTACTAGGAGCCACAGTTCTCCTAATCGGTGGACGTCGCACAAACACGTGGGGGCATTTATTTGCCGTGACTATGTCGGCAAGCGCCTTTTTTGTCGGCCTTGGAACTTTCGTTTCTATGCTCGGGCGGCCCGCGGAAGAGCGCGCTGTTAATCAGCATTTGTTCGACTGGATTAATGTTGGTTCATTTCAAGTTCCGTTTGCGCTTCACATCGATCAGCTATCGATGGCATTTGTGCTTTTGATTACGGGTGTAGGAACTCTCATTCACATCTATTCCATCGGTTACATGGAACATGATGCGAACCGTCGAAAGTTTTTTGCTTACCTGAATCTCTTTATCGCTGCGATGTTGTTATTGGTCTTGGCTGACAACTACTTTTTGCTCTATGTGGGCTGGGAAGGTGTCGGCCTTGCTTCGTACTTGTTGATTTCGTTCTGGCAGCACAAGCCGTCGGCGGCAGTTGCGGGCAAGAAAGCATTCGTCGTGAACCGTGTTGGTGACGTCGGTTTGTCGCTTGCAGTGATGTTAATGTTCACAACTTTTGGCACGGTCACTTTCGATGGTGTCGCTGCGTCAGCTGGCAAGGCATCAAGTACTTCAGTGACTTGGATTGGTCTTGCACTACTGCTTGCTGCTTGCGGAAAGAGTGCACAGTTCCCGTTGCAATCGTGGCTCCTTGATGCGATGGAAGGCCCAACTCCAGTATCAGCGCTGATTCACGCGGCGACCATGGTGACCGCTGGCGTTTACCTGATCACTCGAGCTCATGCGATTTTTGATCTGTCATCGACTGCACGCACTGCGGTGGTTGTCATTGGTGCAATCACGCTACTGCTTGGTGCTTTCATCGGAACTGCGAAAGACGACATCAAGAAAGGTCTTGCCGGTTCCACAATGAGTCAAATCGGTTACATGATTTTGGCTGCCGGCCTTGGACCAGTCGGTTATGCATTCGCTATTTTCCACTTGTTAACTCACGGCATGTTCAAGGCTGGGCTCTTCCTCGGAGCAGGATCGGTCATGCATGGAGTGCATGACGATGTGAATATGCGGCACTATGGCGCGCTTCGCAATGTTATGAAAATTACTTACGCAACATTTGGTCTTGGCTTTCTAGCGATTATCGGCATCCCACCATTTGCGGGATTCTGGTCAAAGGACGAAATTATTAGTGCTGCTTTTGGGCAGAACTTCATTGTGGGCCTAGCAACACTGATTGGTGCGGGTGTCACAGCGTTCTACATGACTCGCATGATGACGATGACTTTCTTTGGCGAAGCGCGTTGGCAGGACGATGTGCATCCTCATGAATCGCCATCCACGATGACAGTGCCCATGATTGTGCTTGCAGTAGGTTCAGTGTTCGGCGGAATGGCTTTGAAATTTATCGGCAACATTGACGCGTGGCTTGAACCCGTTGTGGGTCATGGTGATCCAGCAAAAGAAGTGTCGAACACCGTGTTGATTCCTGTGACCTTAGGCGTGGTGCTCTTAGGCGCCGGTTACGCCTGGTTCAAGTACGGGCGACGTCCGGTGCCGCTGGTTGCTCCATCAAATGTGCGACTGTTGACTCGCGCGGCTCGTGCTGATGCTTATGGTGATGCGCTTAACGAAGCAATCTTTATGCGCCCCGGTCAGTACCTGACCCGCTCACTGGTGTGGTTTGACAGCAAAGCCGTTGATGGGTCCATTGTTGGTCTTGCTTCGGTCATCGCTGGCGTTTCCTCTCAAGGTCGCAAACTTCAAAACGGTTTTGCTCGTTCTTATGCGGCAACAATGCTGGGCGGCGCGGTCTTGATCGCTGTGATTCTTCTACTAGTGAGGCTCTAATCATGTTGCTCACCACACTCATGTTGCTGCCACTCGTAGGCGCTGTTGCGATTGCTCTGTTGCCTCAAGCTATAGAAACACTCGCCAAGCAAGTTGCACTCGTTGTGCCCCTCGTTACTGCAGCATTTGCCATCTACTTGACTCTTGGTCTGGATAACAGCAATGGCGGCCTGCAATATTCGGAAAAGCACGATTGGATTCCGTCATTTGGAATTTCATGGAGCTTAGGAATTGATGGCATCTCTGGCCTGTTAATTGCTATGGCAACAATTTTGGTTCCACTTGTGATCATTGCTGGTTGGTGGGATGCCGAAGATTCGTCGCGGGGTTCAGTGAAAGAATTCTTCGCTCTGATCATGGCACTCGAAGTATTCATGATTGGTGTCTTTGCCGCCACAGATTTGTTCTTGTTCTACGTGTTCTTTGAGGCGATGCTCATTCCGGTCTACTTCCTTATTGGGCGGTTTGGTGGTCCACAGCGCGCATATGCTGCGATGAAGTTCTTGCTGTATTCACTTGTCGGTGGCCTCTTCATGTTGGCATCGCTCATTGGGCTTTACGTTGTCTCGGGTCGAGTACTTGGTCAAGGCACGTTCGACTATTCCGTGCTCACTACGCTGCACATGGATCCAGCAACGCAAAAGATGCTTTTCCTAGGATTCTTCTTTGCCTTTGCTGTGAAGGCGCCCATGGTTCCATTCCATACGTGGCTACCTGATGCAGCCAGCGAAGCAAGACCAGGGACAGCCACACTTTTAGTTGGAGTGCTCGATAAGGTCGGCACCTTTGGAATGATTCGCTACCTGCTTCCAATTTTCCCAGATGCAAGTCACTACTTTGCACCGGTGATTATCGTGCTGGCCGTTATCAGTATTTTCTACGGCGCACTTCTTGCTATTGGTCAAACCGACATGATGCGTCTGGTCGCATTTTCGTCAATTTCGCACTTCGGTTTTATTGTGCTGGGAATTTTTGTTATGACCTCGCAGGGCCTAGCCGGCTCGTCGTTCTACATGGTGAACCATGGCTTCTCAACCGGCGCCCTTTTCCTGGTTGTGGGATTCTTGTCATCTCGTCGCGGATCAAAGAAGATTTCAGATTTCGGTGGAGTGAACAAAGTCGCGCCGATGCTTGCTGGAGTCTTCCTGATTTCCGGACTGTCATCGCTTGCGCTTCCAGGTATGTCGTCGTTCGTCTCTGAGTTCTTAGTGCTTGTCGGAACCTTCTCGGTGTTCCAAGGTATTGCGATTATTTCAACTCTCGGTATCGTGCTTGCGGCATTTTATATTCTGTGGCTGTACCAACGGGTAATTACTGGCGAACCAAGTGATGAAGTAACGGGCACAGTATCGGAGATTTCAACGCGAGAGTTAATTGCAGTAGCTCCAATTTTGGCTGCGATTATTGCCCTTGGCGTCTTCCCGCAAGTTGCGCTGAATATCATCAAACCAGTTGTCACTCAGGTGCAAACTACGGTGGGCGTGACTGATCCAATTCCCGATACGCCAAGTGCAGAAGGGAGCGGGCTGTGAGAAGTTCGATTGAATACCAAGCGCTTGCGCCGATCATCATTTTGTTAACTGCGGGAGTCATCTCGATCATGATTGAGGCTTTTGCTCCAAGAACTTCCCGACGCTCACTTCAGCTACCTGTGGTGTTTGGAAGTGTCATCGCGTCACTTGGTTATGTAGTGATCAATGCAACTGCACCGCTTTCGGGTGGGCTCAGTGTTAACGCCGGACAAGGTCACGGACTTCGCCAAATTGCAGCCAGTGGTTCAGTTGCAATTGATGGTCCAGGTTTGTTCTTGCAAGGAACTCTGCTACTCGTTGGATTTGTTGGAGCGCTGCTTTTTGCTGAGCGAAGTGTTGACCCACAGGGTGATGCTTTTGCGGCTCGTTCATCAACGTTGCCGGGTAGTGAAGACGAACGGCAGTTTACTTCGCAGGGCTGGTTCCAAACTGAGATTTGGCCGCTGTTCCTATTTGCTCTTGCCGGCATGGTGATGTTCCCAGTTTCTAACGACCTGCTCACTGTGTTTGTGGCTCTGGAAGTTTTCTCGCTGCCGCTTTATTTGCTAGCGGGTATGGCTCGACGTCGGCGACTTCTGAGTCAAGAAGCCGCTTTGAAGTATTTCGTTCTTGGTGCTTTTTCAAGTGCGTTTTTCTTATTTGGTGCTGCCCTCATTTATGCAGTGTCGGGCTCTGTCACATTTGGGGTAATTGCTCAAGCCATGGCAAACACCAGCCAAGATGGCCTGATCTTGACTGGAATTGGAATGATCACAGTCGGGTTGCTCTTTAAAGTTGGCGCAGTTCCTTTTCATCAATGGACTCCCGATGTGTATCAAGGTTCACCAACTCCGCTCACAGCATTTATGGCCGCTGCCACCAAGATTTCGGCCTTTGGTGCGTTGTTCCGAGTCTTCTACGTTGCGTTTGCTGGCATGCGTTGGGATTGGCGACCAATGCTTTGGGTTATCGCAATCTTGACAATGATCGTGGGTTCGGTTTTAGCCGTCACACAGTCGGACATTAAGCGCATGCTTGCCTATTCATCAGTTGCGCATAGTGGTTTTATTTTGCTGGCAGTGATTTCGACAACTCCACGGGGTCTAGCAAGTGGATTGCTTTATCTCTTCGCTTACGGTTTTACAACAGTTGGTGCCTTTGCAATTGTGTCGCTCGTGCGCGATTCGAGCGGTGAAGCCAATCACCTTTCGCAATGGTCCGGGCTGGGCAAAAAATCACCGCTTGTAGCTTCGGTTTTTGGGTTGTACCTTCTTGCGCTCGCGGGCATACCGCTAACAAGCGGGTTTACTGCGAAGTTTGCAGTTTTTACCGCTGCTGTTGACGGGGGCGCTACACCATTAGTAATTGTCGCTGTGGTCGCGAGTGCGATTGCTGCCTTCTTCTATGCTCGCGTGATTGTGTTGATGTTCTTCTCGCCAGTTACTCATTCGACTGCGGATGTGGTTATTCCGAGCGCATTTACAGTCGTGGCAGTGGCAGTATGTACAGCAGTGACTCTTTTAGTTGGCGTTGTGCCGCAACCAATTATTGATGCAGTCATACACGCAGGCTTGTTCGTTCGCTAGAACGTGCAGCCAAAGAGAAAGTTGATTTTTCGTGACGGTCTTGTTTCCACCAGACTTGTCTGACCTTGAATCCGAGATGATGCAAGGGTTAGCGCAAGTAGAAGCACGCCTTCGTACGCAAATCCGAAGCGACTACCAACTTGCTGATGTCACAGCACGACACCTTGTAGAAGCCGGTGGCAAGCGGTTTCGTCCGCTACTTGTGTTGTTAGCTGCCCAGTTCGGAGATGCTAACGCCCCAGGGATTGTTCCGGCTGCGGTCGTGGTCGAACTAACTCACTTGGCAACGCTGTATCACGACGATGTTATGGATGAAGCAACTGTTCGTCGTGGTTCAGAGTCAGCAAACAGCCGATGGGGAAACACTGTGGCGATTCTCAGCGGTGATTTTTTATTTGCACGATCATCTGCCTTATTGGCTGACCTTGGTCCTGATGCTGTTCGAGTTCAGGCTGAAACATTTGAACGCCTTGTCATTGGTCAACTACGTGAAACGGTTGGTCCAGTTGACGGCGAAGATCCAGTCACACATCACTTAGAAGTCCTTGCAGACAAAACAGGTTCGCTTATTTCAGCATCTGCTCGTTACGGCGCGATGATGAGTGGAGTGTCATCCGAGTTAACTGATCGGCTTGCTGAATTTGGCGAAAGTATCGGGATTGCTTTCCAACTAAGTGATGACCTACTTGACATTGAATCAACGGTCTCAGGAAAAACGCCTGGTACTGATTTGCGGGAAGGCATTAAGACTTTGCCCGTTCTTTTGGCGCTGGCGGATTCTGCAACCGATACTTACTTACGAGAGCTACTCAGTAAACCTTTGGTTGACGATGCCGAACATGCGCACGCGTTAACTGCGCTGCGCGCACACCCCGCGATGGATGAGGCTCGTTCGGTATTACGCCAATGGAGCGATAAGGCCCGAAACCTTCTTTCAGGGTTGCCGGACTGCCCAGCCAAAAGTGCTTTGGTTGTGTTATGCGACAGCGTGGAAAGTCGCAGCATTTAGGCACTGGCGGGGGACTTTATCCAAGGTTTATCCAAAGTTCGCTAGCCACGGTCCAATAATGACCAGATTGCCTGGTTTTTGGTTGGCATTACTGGTTTTCAGGTTCACAGTGGAGTCATAGCAACTTTCGCTGTGAAAGGACTGACCGTGAAAACGACTAGAGCGCTGGGTGCGAGCTCGCTGAGCTTTTCACTTGTTGTGCTTTCCATGTCAGCTGTCCATGCAGTTGAGCCACATGGGCGAAATTCAATTCCAATCACGGCTCCAACGGATAATCGTTCTCATCAAGATTGGAGTCAAGGTTTAGGACTCGGAAATGCTGGAAGTGCGGGCGATCCAATTTCGGAGGGTAACCATCGAGGCAAACACTCAGATAACTCGGCTGCATCAAGCGCAGCAGATTCGGATCTTCGAGTTGCAATCGCCACAGCGAACAGTTCTTATAAGTCAGCACTGACATTAGCCAACCTCAGTTTTCGAGATGCAACGTCTGGCGCCTGGACTACGTACCAAACAGCGAAGAGAGCAGCGACAGGACCAAGCAGAAGACTCACTCGAGTTATTGCGCGTTCAACATATGATGCGTCAGTGAGTGAACAAGAAGTGATCCGCGATAATGCAATTGACGCAGCGTATGCGACTTGGGCCAGCGATGTAGATTTAGCGCTTGCGAATTATGACGCTGCAACAATTTCTGGCGATGGTGTGGTCGTGTCTGCTCGCACTGCATTGCGAGCATCAGTGCGTGTAGCCGGAACTGTATTAAGCACCGACCTGACAACATCCAAAAAAGTATATAGGAATTCAAAAAATCAGGCATATGTTGCACTTATGAATGTTGTTAATGCAAATCACGGCCCGAGCGATGCTGCTTTAGTGAGCGCTTGGGACACCTATGGACTCGCGCTTGAGGCTGCGCAAAAGACTGCGAAGTCATCCCGCAGCGCAGCTTTTACTGTATATAAAGCCAGCACGAAGGAAGCACGCAAAACGTATTCGACAGCAACAGGTTTACGTCCGTCGGCAATTCCTTATACCGCCGGATCACAAGAAAAGGCTCTCAAAATAAAAAGGAATTAGAAAAACTTCCCCTTCCAGAGCAACTAGCCCGACACCCGCAACCTGTCGGGCTAGTTCATTTGTGCAATAACCCCATGTGAACCGCACGATTACTCTGTGCCGTAGGTTTACTCCTATGACAAAGCCCGAGCGCACACAGTTGGCTCGTGGCATTACTTATGGCGGTTTCGCCTACGTAGGCTGGGGACTAGCTCCACTTTTCTGGACTACGTTGCATCCAGCTAGCGCGTTGGAGATTCTGGCAAATCGCGTGTTGTGGAGCTTTGTTCTCATAGTTCCTCTTGTGTATTTCCAAAAGCGCATCACACATGTTCGTGCCGCGTTGGCGCAACGCAAAACGCTGCTGTTACTCGTGGCCGCCTCGTTGCTGATTGGTTCAAACTGGGGCCTCTTTATCTGGGCCACTATGAATGGACACATTCTCGATACTTCGTTGGGATATTTCATTACGCCACTCTTTAGTGTGGGCCTTGGTGTTTTCTTTTTGAAAGAACGCCTTCGAAAACTTCAATGGGTTGCAATCGCAATTGCGTTCTCTGCAGTGGTTTACATTACGTGGGAACATCATCGACCACCTTGGGTTGGCTTAGCACTGTCCAGCAGCTTTGCGCTGTATGGCTATGTCAAGAAAGTTGCAAACGTTGATGCGATGGAAAGTTTGCTCATCGAAACTGCCGTACTTGTGCCTTTCGCAGTCGGGTATCTGATGTGGTTGGCGCATCTTGGTACGAATTCATTTTTTACGCATGGCACATCGCATTCGCTCATGCTTGCAAGCGCTGGAGTTATTACGGCGGTCCCATTGATGATGTATGGCGCAGCGGTGGTGCGGGTTCCGCTAGTTTTCATCGGGTTTATGCAGTACATCAGTTCAACAATTCAGTTCTTTTTGGGTACGTGGGTATTCCACGAGCCGATGTCACTGGCTCGGTTTGCCGGGTTTGCGATTACGTGGGTCGCGTTGGTTGTGCTCTCGGTGGATAGCGTGCGCCAACGACGCGGGCAATTGACTCATGTTGTTGAGTTTGATTAATCGTCTGCTCCGAACCGCCAAACCCAGAACGCGCCTGACACAGATTAAAAAAAGACACCCCGTCGTGGCCAAACTCATCTCTGTGGTGCTCTACGCTCATATTTGTGAGCAGCATCGCTAGTCCAATTCAAGTTCTTGAAGTCGGTCTTGCCTGCTGTGGCGTTGAGGCAAGTGCCGCAACTTTGATCACTCAGGCGCACGATACCTGGGCTCTATCTAACGACCCGACGCTTTCACAACATGTGCTCGTCATTGCTGGCACGCTCACCCATGCGTTGGCTAACAATGTTCAGGCAGCATTTGATTCTGTGCTGGAACCTCGTGTTGTTATTGCGTTTGGCGCATGTGCAATCGGCGGCGGACCGTACTGGGATTCGTATTCGGTGATTAATGGGGCAGACCAACTTATTCCGGTAGATATTTACGTACCAGGGTGCCCACCAACGCCTAGTGATTTGGTCAGCGCCCTAGAACAAGCTGCCGAACTTGTGCGGCGTGCCAGCTCATGACAACTTCAGCTTCGCTTAATTCGAAAAACGCGCCGGCAGGTGATTCACCTGGTACTCAAGTGCTGGCCACGCCTACTCTGAATGTGTCTCATCGCGATCGGGCAATGTGGCTTGAAGTCGGAGTCGAGCAATGGCTCACTGTTCATCGTGAGCTCAAGGCAACTCATCCTCGGCTCGAATGGCTAACGGCCACTCACTTAATGGATGACACATTCGAAATCACATCGCATCTGACTAGTCCTGATGCCCACGATGGCGTTGTGATTCGTTGTACAACGACAGATGGCGGGGTTGCGTCACTCAGTGAACTTTTTGCCACAGCGCGTTACCACGAATCTGAAATGCAGATACTTTGTGGCATTACTTTCAACGGATTGTCGCAACCGCATCCCTTCGCACTTGTGAGTGATAGCTTTCCACTTCGCCGCGACTTTGCGTTACTGCCGCGTACGCAGCGGCCATGGCCAGGGGCGGTAGATCCAGATACTGCAGCTCGCCGCCGGCCATCTTTGCCGCCGGGCGTATTTCCGGAGTGGTCGCAGTGACAAATCCACATGCATCGATTGCTCTTCATCCAAGCTCGTGCACTTCGTGCATGTTGTGTGTTCGCGAATGCCCTGACTGGTGCATTGAAATTGAGGCGCATTCTGAGCCAGATTTGCAAGCTCCGCAGTACAGCAATGCTCGCCGTCCAGCAATGAAGAATGTACTTGATTCCTTCACGATCGACTTTAGCCAGTGTATGTGGTGTGGCATTTGTATTGATGTTTGCCCGTTTGATGCGCTGTATTGGTCGTCACAAGAAATCACGGCGGGTAAAAATAAGGCCCAAGTGATTTATGGCATCGACGAGCTTGCTGCTTCGTTGCCTAGTGCCCGTCGCGCGGATGGCTCGCACGCACCGCTGCTTACTGAACCACCTAGTGGCCGACGCAAAAAATAATCAGCGGTAGTTGACGTACTGTAATGCGAAATCGAGTTCGGCATTATTCAGTAATTGTTGAACATCCTGTAAGTCATCGCGATTCTTACTTGTGACGCGAAGTTCCTCGCCCATAATTTGAGTCTTGACGCTCTTGGGTCCCTCGTCCTTGATCAACTTATTGATCTTTTTTGCCTGGTCCTGTGCAATTCCGGCTTTGAATTCGCAATTGATTTTGTATTCCTTGCCGGATACGCGTGGATCGCCAACTTTAAGCGCCTTGAGGCTGACCCCTCGTTTAACTAGCTTTTCTTTGAGCACTTCGAGTGCAGCCTTTACCCGGTCTTCGGTAGATGAGGTGATTTCCACGTTGAGTTCACCCTTCCACTCAACAGTGGTGTCAGTTCCTTTGAAATCAAATCGTGTGACAAGTTCTTTTGCCGTTTGCTGCAACGCATTGTCCGCTTCTTGTCGGTCAACCTTGCTCACTATGTCAAAACTTGAATCAGCCATGGAAACCCTCGCTTTTGTTTGGCTTGTCTATCAGTAAGACTCTACATATAGAAGGTGAGCCTCATGGTGGGCGCCTGAGGTCTGCAATCAGAGTTCTTCCCAAGATACCTGGGGCCGAACGTCACAATGCCAAGGTCCAGATTCAGGACTATTCTCGAGCCATAGTTGATATAAGGAAGAAGGCATCATGGCTAAGCCGCATGTTGTAATTCTTGGTGCTGGGTTTGGTGGATTGACTGCGGCTCGTGCGATGTCTAAAGCCTGCAAAGTAACGTTAATTGATCGCCACAATTTTCAAACATTCTTACCGCTGTTGTATCAGGTTTCCACTGCCGGGCTAGCCGCAGACCATGTTGCTTACCCCATTCGCGGCGCACTGCGCAAAACAGACGTGCAGTTTCGGATGGGCGTTCCACATACTCTCGATGCCACTAACAATGAATTGACCCTTGAGGATGGCACAAAAGTTAACTACGACCATCTGGTCATTGCGTTAGGTTCGACCACTGCTGATTTTGGAATTCCAGGTGTTATAGAAAATGCACTCGGTATGAAATCAGTGACTGAGGCGTTAGCAATTCGTTCTCAGGTCATGCGGACCTACGAAACGATGTGTGTTGAAGGTAGCACTCAAAATTTCGACATCGCTATTGTTGGTGGCGGCCCTACTGGTGTCGAGATGGCTGGTGCATTCGCAGAGCTAGTTCGTGGCCCTTTAAATTCTGATTATTCGGATGCAGCGCAGCGAGTGCGCGTAAGCATTATCGAAGCTGGACCGCGACTCGTTCCATCATTCTCGGAATCACTGAGCGCTCGAACTAAAAAGGATTTAGAAAAACTCGGCGTAAAAGTGCTCACTAATACTGCCGTCAAAGAAGTACTTGCTGATTCAATTGTGACCACTACTGGAAATGAAATTCCCGCTAACACAACAGTGTGGGCCGCTGGGGTTAAAGGTGTTGCCGCTATGGAAACTTTGCAGCTGCCCATCGCCCGCGGCCGAATTGATACTGTGGCAACTTTACAAGTCAAAGGTTTTGAAAATATCTGGGCAATTGGTGACATTGCAGGAGTTGTTGGCTCAGAAGGTTACCTATTACCGATGGTGGCGCCGGTTGCAATGCAGCAAGGTCGATTTGTAGCAAAACAGATTGCAGCTCTGGTCGCTGGCGGGAAGCTTTCGGACTTCGCTTACAAAGACAAGGGTTCGATGGCAACGATCGGGCGTCACAAAGCCATCGTTGAAGTAAAAGGCATCCGGATTGCTGGCCCCATTGCGTGGCTTGCTTGGCTTTGGCTGCACTTGTTCTATATCTTGGGTGGCCGAAATCGAATTGGAACGATGGCTGACTGGACGTGGAACTACCTCACGTTTGATCGCGGGAACCGCCATATTATGGATTCGGTCTAGCGTGCGACGATTAGCACAGTACCTATAAATATCGGTATTCTTACCTAGTTGCCTTCGGGTGACATGGCAGATTGCCCGAGCGGCCAATGGGAGCGGACTGTAAATCCGTCGCGAA
>JBAXRV010000002.1:0-93129 GCA_037131045.1 Actinomycetes bacterium | reverse complement strand
GGCTGGGAAGTCCGTGACTAATGATTGTGGACTCAAGGGCAACAATCGGCAAACCCTGTGACATAGCACGCGCCACATCCTGTGAGAAGACAAAGTTATTCGGGGTCAGACTCATGAGGTCTAGCCTAAGCCGATGCCACCCACCCTGACTGCCACTGATGCATTTTGTAAGGCAAGGTTGCGTGGGCATCGACTTCGTCAGGGTAGTAAGTTCACGTGTGAGGCTGTTCCACTGTGACCAGTCGAGCGTCTGTGAGAGAAAAAGAAGGACTGCCATGACTGACTTACATTTGATCCCCGCTAGACAATATGCTGCCGCTCGGATGCAGAAGGGACAGCACCTCAAAGTAATCAATACATATGGTCAGCAAGTCATTGACTTCTGGGCCTTCAATCTCAACGACATGGAAGAGTACATGTCAATGCATCACTCACACGCGGCGCTGCTAAGAATCATTCCGCAAGTCGGAGACACATTGGTGACAACCAAACGTCGTGGCATCATGACAATTGTTGAAGACAGCACCCCAGGAATTCATGACACGCTTATGCCATCTTGCGATCGCTACCGCTATGAGCAACTTGGCTGCACCGAATACCATCTCAACTGCAAAGATAATCTGTACATGGCCCTTGATGATTTGGACATCAAGCGGCTTGTGCATCCGGCGCCTTTCAACCTCTTCATGAATATCCCGGTGCATACCTCTGATCACAACTCGATCTCATGGGAGTCCTCACCCGTAGGCGTTGGCGAATTCATCACATTGCGAGCCGAAATGGACTGCGTTGTTGCATTCTCGTCATGCCCGCAGGACATTGTGCCTATCAACGGTCCCAATTGCGAAATTTACGACACTCACTATCAGATCTGGTAAATCACCTTTGTGAATGCCTTGCGCACTGAGTGCATAGTGGAAGTTTAAGGAGTCAGCTGCAAGTCTTGTAGTTGACCTATTTGCGCAGTCAACATCTGCTCTTGAGTTCGTATGAACTTTAAGATTTGAGTATTTTTTGTATGGTCCTTAAAGGATGTCGCGCAAGCCAATGCGCCTTGGTGATGAGCAATCATCACTTGTATCCAGGTGGAATCAAATGCTGCATCACGAGAGGCCATCAAATTATCTAACTGTGTCGATGTGAGCGCTCCTAGCAACGGTTTTGGCGTTCCATTACCGCTTCCCCAAGTCTCAAGCCACCCCGTTAATACTCGTGAGCTGAACTGCTGGCTGAACGACACTTGTTTGGCGATGTCTAGAACTGCCACATTTGACGTCTGAGTTGTAGCCATGTGAATGATCTGCAGCGATTGCTCAACGTTTGCTGAATAATCTTGAACCCAAGCGATCTCTTCTGACACTGCTGGCTGCAACGTTGGCATAGTTGCACCGCCGACACTGTGCGCAGGATCAGCCGAGTCATTCCAAGGCATCTGGATTCTGCCACAGCTCGTCACTGTTAACACTGTGCAACTGACAGCCACAACCAACATTGACTTCTTCATGAATGCTCCTAACAACGTGCTTCCCCTTAGAAATCCCGGTATTCAAACCAACACAGCGAGCGCCTTTTGCAACTAATCATGTTGACACATACGTGATGAACTCTCTCACTACGTTATACCCGACGGACCAACCAGCCAGAACCGCAAACACGAGACCGCATGCTGTACCCACCAGATGCGCAGAATGATTCACGCGCGAACCTGGTCGACGCCCAAGGTAAATGGACACTGCGACAAAAACTAGGAGGTATTGCCAACCCTTCATCGGGAGTCCATAAACGTACACACCTGTTGTTGGATCTGAGATCACAACAAAAGCGAGAACCGCGCTCACTGCGCCGGAAGCTCCTAATGACACATAAGTCGAGTCTGACTTATGTGTGACATAGCTGGGGATGATTGACACCGCGATAGTAAGTACGTAAAACAACACGAAAACTAGTGGCCCAAACGCAGAGAACTCCGCATTAATAAACACTTCGGCAACCGAACCGAAAGACCATAACGTGAACATGTTGAACGCCAGGTGCCAAAAATCTGCATGTACGAACCCGTATGAAAAGAAACGATACTTTTGCCGATCAACCGAAATAGCTGGACCAAAGAACACCATTTTGTCCAGCAGCGCAGGCGAACGCCACGCTGCAAGCGTAATGATGGCCGTAATGCCAACGATGACGTCTGTGAGCCCCACTAAAGAATCAATGCACTACGACGATGTAGGCACCCACGAAGAATGCGACAAGCGTTGCGAAAGCAATCATCGCGTCACCTTCAAAATGCCCGGCTGGATCTTGTTCCCTACGAATCACGCCGTCGGCGGTCCAGATTATGCGACCAATCGTCAGCACAAGTGCGCAATATGCAAGAGCGTAGATCTGATCCATCAGAACTAAAGGAGCTGGTGACGGAAGTTCGCCTGTGTAACCCTGCTGCAAAAAGATCAAGGCAAGAAGACTAGAGCCAGCCAGCGCAAGCCTGACATCGAATCGTTCGGAATTTATCAATAGTGAGAGCAGTGCCACGAGAAACACGATGAACATCGGAAGGAGCATTTTCCAGGACGCATGCGAAATTGGTCGAGTTAAATCTATTGTTGTCCGAAAGAGCGAGTAGTCACTATCTGCAGCATCTAGGACACCAAGTCCAAATGTTGTGTCGTAGTGGTGTAACTCGGTCATTACTGAAACTTTGTTTAGCGTCCAACCGTCTACGGAGAAATCGGCGCTGGTGTCGATCGATGATCTATCAACAACGTAAGCCAATTCATCTCGGTTATACCCGGCACTTTCAATATTCACTTCGAGCTGTTGCTTATCTAGCGGGTACATCGTCATGTCAAAGTTATTGACAAACTGAGCTGAAACTGTGACAAATTGATACTTTTCACCAGTGGGCATGACATAAGGTTGCGGAAGTCCATCCTTACCTGTGTATGAATAATTCTTTGTGATGTACATCGACGGATAGCCCGGATTAATAATCTGCCAATCAGTCGAAGGATCTATATCTCCAGTCCAACGAAACCACAAATAGAAGTTTGCGTTCCACGTGCTATCTGCTGGATGAATCTGACTTACATCAAGTACTTGGATGCCAACGAAAACTTTTTCGGCAGTTTCAGGAACACTCTGGTCATCAGTGATCTGACCGATAGAAATTGTTTCGGGTCCCAGATCATGATTGAGATTGGACAGAACTGCAATGCCACCTATTGCAACAACTACCGTGGCCAAAATTGAAGCCAAAATTGACGAGCGTTTTTGAGGCTTGCGCAGTACTTTAGCCATGTTGATTTCCCTATCTGCAAATCGGTATTACAAATCTAGTCACGGGTTGCACGCTTTTGTGGCCAACGGGCCGTGTCACTACACATCGACCTTACGTGCGTCGGAACAACCGAGCCCAGAAGCCGCGTGGCCGCGGTGTCTGTTCAATCCGGGCTGGACGTAAAGTCCCAGTAGCGAGTTTGTCAAACTCAGCGTCCCAATCTACGGGTTGGGCTCCGGTGTAGTTGCCAGACTGATTGGCATCAATCGTGAACTTTCGTCCACAGGCATCACATCGAAGTGACGTTGCAAGCAACGTTGCCCCACATTGACATTTGGTCATATCGGTAATCTATCCGATGCGATTGGGCCATATGTCATGTGTGGTGTGGAATAGATTCCAGAGAAAAAAGTTGAGCCCCCACAGCGTTCGTGGGGACTCAACTTCCTGATGGCTTTTGTGGGTTAGCTGCAGCCGCTTGTGCTGCCGCAACCCTCACACACGTAACATGAACCCGCAGGACGCATCTTGATCCCACATGTCATACACAATGGCGCATCATTGGTTTTGCCTGTGATCTGCTCAAGTAGTTCACTTGATGAGTGTGCCGAACCTGTTGAATGAACAACAGGTAGCTGCACCTGACTCACAGAAGGCTGCACCACTGGAACACTTGGCTGCAGTTGTTCCACAACAGCCTCAACCACTGCTTGTGGTGATGCCGAGATGGCGTCATACCCAGCTACATGACCTGCACGTTCATCTGCTGTGAAGATACCGAGCGCTTCGCGCTTTTCAAACGGCAAGTAGTCCAAGGCCAGGCGACGGAAAATGTAATCCATCATCGATTGCGCCATCCGAATGTCCTTATCATCGGTCATACCCGCTGGCTCAAAGCGCATGTTCACGAACTTGGACACAAACGCCTCTAATGGCACCCCATACTGAATCGCAATTGAAATAGCAACAGAGAATGCATCCATCACGCCGGCAAGAGTTGATCCTTGCTTACCGAGCTTGAGGAATACTTCGCCTAACGCGCCATCATCATATGCACCAGCAGTTAAATAACCTTCAGCTCCAGCCACAGAGAATGACGTGGTGCGACTATTACGAGTCTTCGGCAAACGCTTGCGCACTGGATGAGAAAGACCAACAGATTGCGCTACTGGTTCGTCCTTAGCTTTAGCCTTAGCATCCGAAAGCGGTTGACCAACTTTGCAGTTGTCGCGATAGATAGCAAGTGCCTTGACACCCATTTTCCAAGCCTCGAAATAGATTTCTTCCACTTCTTCAACAGTTGCATCTTCTGGCATGTTCACTGTCTTAGAAATTGCACCAGATAGGAATGGTTGACATGCGGCCATCATGCGTACGTGACCCATAGGCATAATGGAACGCTCTCCCATTGCGCAATCAAAAATCTCGTAATGCTCATGCTTGAGTCCTGGGGCGTCCACCACGTGACCCTTATCCCCGATGTATTCCACAATCGCTTCAACGGTCTCTTCGGTGTAACCAAGCTTGCGTAGCGCACGTGGGATTGTTTGGTTCACAATCTGCATCGATCCGCCGCCGACAAGTTTCTTGAACTTTACGAGTGAGAAGTCAGGTTCAATGCCAGTAGTGTCGCAGTCCATCATGAAACCAATCGTTCCTGTTGGAGCGAGAACAGAAGCCTGCGCATTGCGCCAACCATGCGCTGTCCCAAGAACATTGCCCTCGATCCATGCTGCGGTTGCAAGTCGCGTGATGTTTGAATCCAGACTTGTCACAGTCTTAAGCGCCTCCGATGCCGCTTGATGCTTGCGCATCACACGAGCGTGTGCATCGGCATTGCGAGCAAAGCCTTCGTAAGGGCCAACAACCGCAGCCAGCTCAGCGGAACGCTTGTACGCAGTACCGGTCATCAATGACGTGATTGCCGCAGCAAGCGCACGTCCACCCTCACTGTCGTATGCCAAGCCAGTTGCCATGAGTAACGCGCCCAGATTTGCATAACCGATACCCAGTTGACGGAACTTGCGCGTGGTGTCGCCAATAGCCTCAGTTGGGAAGTCAGCGAAACAAATACTGATATCCATAGCAGTGATAATGAACTCAACAGCCTTAGCAAATGTTGCGCCATCAAATGTGTCGTCATCCTTGAGGAACTTCATCAAATTGAGCGAGGCTAAGTTGCACGAGGAATTATCGAGCGACATGTACTCAGAACACGGATTGGAAGCGTTAATCCGTCCAGTTTCTGGATTAGTGTGCCAATCATTAATTGTGGTGTCGTACTGAATACCAGGATCGGCACATGCCCACGCAGCTTGTGAAATTTGACGGAATAATTTTTGTGCGTCAACATGCTCGATAATTTCACCAGTGGAACGGGCCCGCAAACCATACTGAGTACCCTCTTCTACGGCCTTCATGAAATCATCATTAACACGAACTGAGTTGTTGGCATTTTGATACTGCACCGAGATGATGTCTTTGCCACCAAGGTCCATGTCAAAACCAGCGTCGCGCAGTGCACGAATTTTGTCTTCTTCGCGCACTTTAGTTTCAATGAATTCTTCAATGTCAGGGTGGTCCACATCGAGAACGACCATCTTGGCAGCTCGTCGGGTTGCACCACCACTCTTAATCGTTCCAGCTGATGCATCAGCACCACGCATAAAACTCACAGGGCCAGATGCAGTGCCGCCGGAACCCTTGAGAAGTTCCTTGCTTGAACGAATGCGTGACAGGTTTAGCCCTGCGCCAGATCCGCCCTTGAAAATCATTCCTTCTTCGCGGTACCAATTCAAAATGCTGTCCATTGTGTCGTCAACCGACAGAATGAAACACGCGCTGACTTGCTGTGGAGAGGAGGTTCCCACGTTAAACCAGACTGGCGAATTGAAACTAAATACCTGATGCAACAACATCCAGGTCAGTTCATGCTCAAAAATTTGCTCGTCTGCCGGAGTTGCGAAGTAACCGTGATCGCGACCACCTTTGACATAAGTCAGCACTACCCGATCAATGAGCTGACGCAGTGATGTCTCGCGAGCTTCCGTACCAACCGCGCCACGAAAATACTTCGTGGTCACAATCGTGCTTGCGTTAATGCTCCAAAAATCAGGGAAGTCGACGCCACGTTGTTCGAATACAGTTTCGCCTGTCTTCCAATTTGTTTGCAGGACATCGCGCGGCTCCCACGTGACATCGTCATACGGATGTACCCCAGGTGTGGTGTAGAGACGAGACATCGAAATGCCGGTACCAATGCGCGTTGCACCTGTTGATGCGTTGACTGTGTCAGTCATGCTGTCCTCCTCTGGACCTATCTTGCTTCGTTCTTGCTTCGTGAAAATCACTAAATTTTTAGTTCTTTCGGGAAGTGCTTTGGGGAAGAAAAGTTTTAGTTCGTTGATGGCACCGCAGCTCGATCGGTCGAATGTAGAGATGCCAAACTGTGGCTTTCGCCTAAGGAAGAAGACTTGTTGTTGCGTAGGTCTTCGATTTCTAACTCGAAATCCGAGATTGAATCGAACGAACGGTACACGCTAGCAAATCGTAAGTATGCCACTTCATCGAGGTCCCGTAGTGGACCAAGAATGGCAAGTCCCACTTCGTTGCTAGGTACTTCAGCAGCTCCCGCTTGGCGCACCGCATCCTCAACTCGTGCAGCCAGTATCGCCAAATCATCCTCAGTCACCGGCCGACCTTTACAAGCCCGACGTACTCCGTTCATCACCTTTTCGCGACTAAACGGTGTAGCTACTCCGTTGCGCTTAATCACGGACAAGGAAATCGATTCAACGGTGCTAAATCTGCGCGCACACTCGGGGCATTCCCGGCGACGACGAATGGATGTGCCATCATCGGCACCTCGGGTGTCGATCACGCGAGAGTCGTCATGGCGACAATACGGACAATGCATACTGAACCCTTTCGACGACCTCACGGCCTGTTACTGGTGTGACGGGATGTCACTATTGCTTTCTTAAGTGGCTGGTGTGACACTCCTACGGTGAAAAGTGCCCTATTTCCGCTGTTTCTTGAGAGAACGGCGTGGAATTGACCACAATGTGTAGGGGTTCGTGTTTTCACTAACCACTAGATGTAGGACTCTATGCCCGATTTGAGTGTTTTGCAAGCAACTCGCGTGACACGGCGATTCATCAGCGTGTCGCACTACCCGTACCCTTAGAACTCGTGAGCACCGAGTTCGATCGTCCCTTCTGGGAAAGCGACGTCACACGACCTGCCTGGCCGCCATACGAAGGTGATGTTGAGGTAGATCTGTGTGTTGTTGGGCTCGGTGGTTCAGGTCTGGCAGCCATCCTGCAGGCAACACAACTAGGCCTGAGTGTGGTCGGGATAGATGCTGGTCGTATTGCTGGTCAAGCAGCCGGTCTAAATGGCGGGCTGATTCTTGCCGGTACTGCCGATGCCTACCATGAAGCAGTTGCCCGAGTCGGTCGCGAATGTGCGGCCCGCATGTATCAGGCGACTCTCGATGAAATGGCTCGCACCGTTGAATTGATACCTGAACTTGTATCGATTACTGGTGTCTTACGACTGGAAGATACCGAAGAAGGCTTAGCAGATTGCGAAGTACAGCTCTCGGCGTTGCACGCAGATGGATTCAGCGCACATCGCTACGAAGGACGCCAAGGTCAAGGGTTGCTCATTGACACAGATGGTTCATTTCATCCCGTCGCACGAGCCCTCGTGTTTGCACAAATGGCTGTGGCACAAGGTGCGCGTCTTTACGAACACACCCCTGCACTCACCGTCACCTCACATGCAGTCACAACGCCGCACGGAGTAATCCGAGCTCGGCACATCATTGTGGCTACTGACGGTTACCTGACACGAGTATTGCCCGAGACTGCGGCGCATGTGCGACAAGTACGCCTGCAAATGATTGCCACTGCCCCGCAATCCGAGGTGATGTTCGATTACCCAGGGTATGCACATTTCGGATACGACTATTGGCAACAACGACCGAACGGCGCTGTAGTTATTGGTGGGGGCAGGCACACTGTGCGCGATTTTGAATACACCGACAACATGATTTCCACTGAGCCGGTTCGTGACTACTTACAAGCCAGGCTGTCACGTTTGGGCGTGAGCGCCCCAATCACACACGCATGGGCTGGGATTGTGACGTATACCGATTCGGGTCAACCATTTGTCGGTCAAGTTCAACCTGATGTGTATGGACTCGGAGGGTTTTGTGGCACAGGCAATATTGTCGGAACTTTACTCGGGCGTGAGCTAGTCAACCTGATCGTTGAGGGGCACAGTGCAACAGCCAACGATTTTGGATATCAATCTTTGATCTAGTGTCGCCATTGCTGATTCCGCGTTCGGGTACTATCTGACAGGAACGATGAGTTCTTGCCCCACACGAAGTGAGGCTTCGGACAAACCATTGATCTGTTCGATGGTAAAAATTGTTTTGCGTGGGTCAGTAGTCGGATCGATAGCTTGGGCAATGTCCCACAAAGTTTGCCCTGGTTGGACGAGCACCGTTGTCATCTGTGGTGCAACATCGGCAGCTGACGCCTTATGCACACCCAACAACACAAAAGCACACACAAACGGAATCAGAGCGAGTGTGGCCACAAGGCGCCGGCCGCGCCGGGTCAGTTGCCCTGGGCGGGAACCGCCTGGTGTGGTTGTTGCTGAAGGGGACGAGGTAGCAATTGGGTGCCCCACATATCCACCTTGGGCACGCTGGGTGCTGTGTTGAACGACACGAAGATGGGTACGAGCCTGCACCGGCGTAGTCGACCAGGTCTGTGAACTAGGGGAAGTAGTCACTATGAACTCCTCAATCAAGAATCGAACACTTGTTCGATTCGAACGTATGTTTGAAATGTATACCGACACTCCGACACAATGCAAGTTCTTTTCGAACAAATGTTTGATTTTTCGCTGCCAGTGCCCTAAAGTGGGCTTATTAGGCAGGTTCTGGCAGGCAGTACGCCACGCCGCAACCTGCACAACACCGAAAGAAGGCGCTTAAATGGCTCATGACAATGTGGTTTCCTTGCCCGAAGGTCCAGCTGACAGCGACGGGTTGAGCGCTCGACAACGCAAGATTTTAGAGTTCATCACCGCCACCTCCGCCGACCGCGGATATCCGCCCAGTGTGCGGGAAATTGGCGACGCAGTTGGGCTATCCAGCTCGTCAAGCGTGTCGCACCAACTTGGCCAGCTGGTAGCTAAGGGTTACATCAATCGTGACGCCACACGTGCTCGCGCGTTAGATGTGCGCACTCCCGAAGGCACCCCCGAATATCTTGCCCATGGCGATCTCAACCCCGCGGCCGCTTATGTACCCCTTGTTGGCCGAATTGCTGCAGGTGGACCAATTCTTGCTGAGCAAGTAGTGGAGGATGTTTTTCCGCTTCCTAAATCACTTGTTGGTGAAGGCACGTTGTTCATGCTCACTGTTAAGGGTGACTCAATGGTGGATGCAGCAATTTGCGACGGCGACTTTGTCGTCATCAGACAACAACCCACGTGCGAAAATGGCGACATTGTTGCTGCCCTGATTGATGATGAAGCAACCGTCAAGACATACAAGAAGCGTGACGGACACGTCTGGTTGATGCCGCATAACCCAGCCTTCGAACCGATTTTAGGCGACAACGCTGTCATTATGGGCAAAGTGGTTTCGGTTCTTCGCAAGGTTTAACACTGCAACGTCAACGTCAGTCAGAAATGGCCGTTGCTTCAGCATCCAAGTTTCGCAACGACGCCGCTACGAGTTCCTTATCAATTGTGTACCAGAGCGCGGGCAAACTGTTACGCAACGTTGAACCATAATTTTTTGTCGCCAAACGACTGTCAAGGATGGCAACAACTCCCCTATCTTGTGTCGAACGAATAAGTCGACCAACTCCTTGGGCAAGTAACAGCGCAGCGCGCGGAATCTGCACCGCAGCAAATCCGCTCCCACCCGCTGCATCAATACGTGCAGAACGCGCCGACATTACTGGGTCGTCTGGACGTGGGAATGGGATCCGGTCAATGGTCACCAATGTGCACGTCGTACCAGGCACATCTATGCCTTGCCACAACGACACGGTGCCTAACAAACTTGATCGGGGCTCTTGCTTGAAGCGTCGCACCAAGTCAGAAACGGAATCGCCCTTTTGTGCCACTATCAACGGGCGATCATCGCGGCCACGGAAGCGCACCTCCAAGTATTCGGCAGCCCGCTCGACACCTCGCCACGATGAAAACAACGACAAGGTACGCCCGCCTGCAGCCTCGATCAGTTCGGCAAGTTCGTCCAGAGCTTCTTGGGCCACCCCTGTAGACGATGGTGCAGGAAGATGAGCCGCGCAGTACAAAATTCCTTGTCGCGCGTAGTCAAATGGGCTACCGACATCGAGTCCCGTCCACTTCAGGGGCGCCACACTCGACGGTTCATCAACTCCATCTTGGTTATGACGGGCTGCGGGATCTGGAGTTAATCCAACGGAGCGGGCTACGACGTCCATCTTGCCCGCAACTGACAATGTTGCACTAGTCAAGATCACCGTTGTGTGCTCAAAAAGTGACTCTCGCAAAAATTCGGCAACCGTAAGCGGTGCATGATGAATTATCGGTGCTCGCTCGGTATTGAGCCAGTTCACGCCAAGCTCATCGTTGCTCAACAACAGCAAACACACATTTGCAAGTTCTTGCAATTCTGCTTTGCCTCTTTTCTTGGCGGCAGCAATTTGTGGATCATCCTGAGATGAGGTCGATACTTCGTTAAGTGCCACCTTGCATACATCGCGCAAATCTGTAAGCGCGCTATGTAAGGTTCCAACAACTTCCTCGATGCGGGTGACCGTGCCGAAAGTGTCAATGTTGTCAAACGCTTGAGCCAAAATGGCAGCGCAATCATTCAGGCGTTCATGAGTAGATGGCTGTACATACTTTCGAGTCAGCTTCGCTGCGCGTTCAACAGCCGCCACATCAAGTGAACCTGCCAATGCATTTGTCGTTTTGTCGACAAGTTCATGTGCTTCATCGATCACTACGACGTCGTGTAGTGGCAATATTGGCAAGCCTTCAATAACATCCAGCACCAAGAGAGCGTGGTTTGTCACCACAATGTCACTTGCATGTGCCGTTGACCGAGCTTTTTCAGCAAAGCAATCTTGCCCCCATGCGCACTTTGCGGCGCCCACACACTCACGACCCGACACCGTGACGGAACGCCACAACCGTCCATCAATGTCATGGGGGTAATCATCACGGTCTCCGGTATCAGTTGCTGCAACCCACTTGCGCAGCGCCTTGGCTTGCTTACCTAATCGGCTATTCGACACCTCAAACAGGGCCATGTCAGTGTCGTCATCCTGTGATGCGTGAGAATCTCGATTGAACTTATCCAAGCAGACATAGTTATGTCGCCCCTTGAGCACCGCAAACGAGACCGTCTTTTTGAGATCACCACGTAGCGCCGCGATAGCCATCGGTAAATCTTCCTCAATGAGTTGACGCTGCAAAGCCAAGGTGGCTGTGGCTACTACTGTGCGATTGTGCCCATCGTCAGCCACACCGGTTGCCGCTCGAACTATCGCAGGAACGAGATAGCCCAGCGACTTGCCCGTGCCAGTTCCGGCTTGAACGATCAGGTGTTGTGCATTCGCCATAGCATCGAATACAGCATTGGCCATGGAATGTTGACCTTCACGTGGAGAACCGCCGAGTGCCAGCACTACCTTATTGAGGGCTTCGTCTACGGGGGTGGAGGCAGTCACCCGCCAACGGTATCTCACACAGATGACGCCAAGAATTCATCCAGCAGAAGGGGCATTCCAGCCATTTGTGAGTTAGCCTAAGTGGGTTGCTAAAAGCAACGTGAAGACCCATCCCAATATAATATGTGGAGGAAATATGAAAACCCGAAAGTTGACCTTTGCTGCTGTGGCAGTAGCTGCGGCACTGACGCTTGGCGCGTGTGGATCAAGCGCGGAACTTATGGGAACAGAACTGCAGGCCTCGGCCCGTGGAACTGTGGATTTGACCACCTACGACGGACCAGTGACGTTCGGCAATTCGGGTGCCCGGACCGACGCCGGCTCTACTACTGCACGCGTCAAAGCAAACATGTCCTACAGCGGTGGCAACTGGAACATCAACGGCGAATGGAAAGACGGATTTGTTTCATTCAAATTCCAAGGTGTCTCTTTTCTGACTGCTTGCCTGCTGGAGAGTGGCTGTTCAACGGTGAACCTAGGTCCTATCGCGCCTTTTGCAAGCAAGATCAAGAAGAATGTGAAGCCGCTTTCGTCTAACGAATCGCGCGGGCATCATGACGAAAGTGGCTGGGTTGCTGGCGGTTGTATGCCGTTTATTGCGTATTACAAGAGCACTAATTACGCCCATCCTGGCGTGGGCCAAGTGATCGTCGTGATCTGTGACTCAGCTAATAACGGTGGCACCACAGGTTGGACTTATCCTGACTACATGGCTGTACAAGTACCGGACACAAATAGTTCGGGTGATGCAAGCCCTTACATTAACTACATCTCAGGCGGATACTTCACAGGGCGTGAGAGCGGTACTTCGGTGGCAGTTCGCACAACCTTCCAGTCCCCAACAGCGACTCCAAGTCCTCTGTGGACTCCTGTGGTTCAATAATCCCGAAATCGGCACGTTTAGCTCACTGAATCGCCCCTTGCGAGAACTTAGTATTTAGTTCTCGCAAGGGGCGAATCTTTTTCACAATTGAAATGAAATCTCAAAATCAATGTGATCAATTGTTCACGCCACGCAGTTTTTGTCGCGATAACTCTGGGAAAACCCTGCATCACGAACCTTGATGCTTATCACTCGTGATAATTTTTTTCACCTGACGTAGTGATGCGTTATCTAATTCTTGTTTGCGTACATCGCTCAAGGATTGACGCCTCAGTCACTGGTGAGTGGCTCAACCACACTTGCCAATGACTGAGGCACTTTAGCGATAATGACAGTTCCAGATTCTAAATCAGTGCGACTCTGCACTTGGCCTTCGCGATAGATACGAGAAAGTATGTCCCCCCGCTCGTATGGAATTGTCGCCTTAATGTCAATCAGTGGCCATGGAAGTTGCTCGTTAATCAATTCGAGTAGCTCATCGATGCCGTGTCCTGATTTTGCCGAAATCACAACTGAATTTTTTTCCTTGAGTTGCAACTCCTGCACCGCTTGCGAATCTGCGATGTCGGATTTATTGATCACTATGAGTTCTGGGATATGAATCGCATCAATCTCGGAAAGCACTTCGCGAACCGCACGAATTTGCCCATAAGGATCAGGATCACTTCCATCAACCACATGCAGGATCAGATCGCTCGCAGATACTTCCTCAAGTGTGGACCGGAACGCCTCAACGAGTTGGTGTGGTAGGTCACGAACAAACCCGACAGTGTCACTGAGCGTGAATTCGCGTCCCGTTATGGTCGTGGCTTGACGAACTGTAGGGTCAAGCGTGGCAAAGAATGCGTTCTCGACAAGCACACCCGCCTGCGTAAGGCGATTAAGCAAACTCGACTTACCTGAATTGGTGTAGCCCGTGATGGCAACCGACGGAATTTCGGCTTTACGTCGGGCGGAACGTTGTGTTGTGCGTGCTTTTGACATATCGGCAATCTCTCGCCGCAGTTTCGCCATCGATTTTCCGATGCGACGACGATCCGTTTCGAGTTTGGTTTCGCCAGGACCTCGAGTTCCGATACCTCCACCTTGGGAACCAACGCGACCACCTGTTTGACGAGAAAGTGAATCACCCCACCCGCGTAATCGCGGCAACATGTACTGCATTTGAGCCAAACTTACTTGGGCTTTACCTTCACGACTACGGGCATGTTGGGCAAAGATATCCAGAATGAGCCACGTGCGATCGACAACTTTGACTTTGGCCACTTCTTCCATTTTGCGCAGTTGGCCTGGCGACAATTCCCCATTACAAATCACTGTGTCTGCCCCTGTTGCTACAACCACTTGGCGCAACTCGGCGAGTTTTCCAGAGCCTATATAGCTAGCAGGGTCTGGTCGGTCTCGACGTTGAATCATCGCATCCATCACTTGGGAACCTGCTGTCTCAGCAAGAAGAGCTAGTTCGGCCATGGAACGTTCTTCTGTATCTAGTGTTCCCGACGTCCACACTCCGATCAGAACAACTTTTTCTAAACGCAGCTGCCGATATTCAACTTCGGTGACGTCTTGCAGTTCCGTACCCAGGCCAACGATACGGCGCAGGCCCTGACGCGCTTCCAGGTCGAGAGAAATTTCCGCTTCGAAGTCGCTCAGAATGTCACTCTCAATTCGCCGGTCGACACAAAACGCGCTGGTCCTCGAAGTGTTAAAACTCGGTCAGCATCACTATCAACAAAGACAGTTCCACCGAGCACATCGACCTGCACTGTCCATACGTCGCCGAGATTGTTGCGGTGAGCCCACACATCAGCGGCAGCACACGCACCTGACCCGCACGCCTGAGTTTCGCCTACCCCACGTTCGTACGTGCGCATTCCGATGTGGTGGGTTCCACGTTCTTCAACGAATTCAAAGTTTGCGCCAGCAGGAAAAACCTCGTGTGGACTTACCGTTGGGCAGTCATGAAGTCCACCAACTGAGAACATGTCATCAACTACGGCCACACAATGAGGATTGGGTATGAAACGCGCGGCTGCAGTCCAACTTCCGCAATCTGTGGTGACCTGTGCCTCACTTTCATTTTGAGGTGACTGTGCCAAGCCCATGCGCACCGCCACATTGTCGAACTGTGTGTCATCCGGGTCAACTGTGATCTGAACAATTCCGGCTCGGGTACCCACTGCAAATGTGCCACGAGATTCCAGAGAGTGCTCAATCAAATAGCGTGCGAAAACTCGCAACCCATTGCCACACGTTTCTGCAATGCTGCCATCCGCATTACGATAGTCCATAAAAAAATGTGCACCTTGACGAATAACGCGAAGTACACCATCTGCGCCGATTCCTAAGTGTCGGTCGCAGATCGCTTTTACAGCCGCAGGAGTCAGGTCAATCTGTTCATCCAGATCTTCGATGACAACGAAATCATTTCCCGTGCCGTGACCTTTCAGGTACGGCAATCGCAACGTTGTTGAATTGCTCATGATGGGTCAATTCTAGGTGCCAATGCGAGTAGATCGGCAGGCTTCACAGTTGCAGCGTCAAACCAGGTGATTTTTCGGTCACGTTTAAACCAGGAATCTTGGCGCCTGACATATCGGCGGGTTCCGGCAACGGTGAGCTGTTTGGCCTCTGCAAGACTTGAACGTCCTTCATGAGCGGCAATCAATTGCTTATAGCCCAACGCCTGAGATGCAGTCACGCCACGTGACAGACCTAAATCGAGCAGCCGCTCTACTTCATCGACAAAGCCCAGCGTCCACATGTTCTCTACTCGCGCTTCAATACGACTATCAATCTCGTGTCGCTCACGGCGCAGGCCGATTCGAATTGCCGGAATGACTTCAGCAAGGTCACCTAACGAGGTGCTTGGTGCACTTCCTGTGATTTCAAGAACTTCAAGTGCTCGAATGACTCGCCGAGTATTTGTTGGGACAAGGTTCTTTGCAGCATGAGGGTCAGCTTGAAACAGACGGTCATACAACACCTGAGATCCGACGCTACGCGCTTCCATTTCCAATCGGGTACGAACTTGCTCGTCACTTGCTGGAAACTGCATATCGTCCAAAAGCGCGTTAACAAAGAGTCCTGAGCCACCCACAACCACCGCATGTCGTCCACGGCCATGAATCGCAGCAATAGTGTCACGAGCTTGGCTTTGGTAATCAGAGACCGTTGCAGTCGCAGTGACGTCTAAAACATCGAGCATGTGATGCACAATTCCCCGACGCTGGGACACAGGAAGTTTCGCGGTTCCTATGTCCATACCGCGATACAACTGCATTGAATCAGCATTCACAATCTCTGCTAATCCGTGCTCATTCTCGAGCAACTGCGCCAGGGCAAGCGAGATGTCAGTCTTGCCTACTGCAGTAGGTCCAACAATGACGAAAGTGCTTGGCATGATTATCTGGGTTGCAGCGTGGGGATACCCAGCATCACACCATCGGTGGCTGGTCGCTGACCGATTTCGTGCATGTCACCAGCAGTTGTCGGGCGAACTGACAACAGGGTGTCCGCAACAAGATGATGCGGCGCGGCATGCGTGACTACAGCTGACACAATGTCGCCAGGTCTGATGTTTTGTTCCACACCGACAATTGTGCGCTCGATGTGCACGAGTCGATAGTCGCGCGCGCGACCCGACACACGCCCGGTATCTTGATCCTTTCGACCTTCGCCTGATGCCACCAACACCTCAACGGTGCTACCCACAAATGTTTTGTTTTCAAGCCACGAGACATCATTGCCCAGAGCAACCAGACGTTCATATCGATCTTGCACAATCTCTGGTGCTATTTGATCGGGCATCGTTGCTGCTGGCGTGCCTGGTCGTTTTGAATACTGAAATGTATAAGCATTCATAAAGCGTGCCTGTTGCACAACGTCCATAGTTGATAAAAAGTCTTGTTCAGTCTCGCCAGGAAATCCCACAATGATGTCGGTTGTGATGGCTGCTTGTGGCATCGCATTACGCACCCTGTCGATAATTCCCATGTATTTCTCAACGCGATAAGAGCGACGCATCGTTTGCAAAATGCGATCAGAGCCAGATTGCAACGGCATGTGCAAATGAGGCATCACGTTATGTGTCTGTGCCATGGCGTCTATGACATGGTCCGTAAAGTCTCGAGGATGCGGGCTTGTGAACCGTACACGTTCGAGCCCGTCGATAGTGCCGCATGCACGAAGCAAATCGGCGAACGCATACCTATCACCGAACTCGACACCGTAGGCATTGACATTTTGTCCAAGCAACGTGATCTCGAGAACTCCTTGCTCCACCAGAACTCGAATTTCATTAAGAATGTCGGCCGGACGACGATCTTTTTCCCGTCCACGTAGCGCTGGCACAATGCAGAAGGTGCATGTGTTGTTGCATCCAACACTGATGGAAACCCATGCAGTGCTCGCGCTATCTCGTCGCGCCGGAAGAGTTGAGGGGAACACACTGAGCGATTCCAAAATCTCAACCTGCGCCTCTTGCTCTACTCTGGCGCGCTCAAGTAATGCAGGTAGCGCATCCATATTGTGTGTACCAAACACGACATCCACGAATGGTGCCTTATCAATAATCGTGCCGCGATCCTTCTGGGCTAAACATCCCCCGACTGCAATGCGTAGATTCGGGTTTTCTTTCTTTAAAGGCTTGAGCTGGCTTAGCGCTCCATACAGTTTGTTGTCGGCATTCTCGCGTACGGCACAGGTGTTAAACACGACGACGTCAGCCTGACTTCCGGAGTCAGCTAACACGTAACCCGCTGTTTCAAGGAGTCCGGAAATCCGTTCCGAGTCGTGCACATTCATCTGGCATCCCAGAGTGCGCACTTCGTAGGTTTCCTGCATGCACCTAGTCTAAATGTTCGTTGAGCACCTTCATGATCACCGAATGTGAGTACCCTTTGCGAGCCAATTGACCCGAAAGACGACGTTGTGCCACCACAGGGTCCACTTTGGTCAGACTGCGCATCTTCTTCTCAACCAATTCACGTGCCATTTGAATCTCGTCATCGTCTGTGACACTGGCAAGCACCTGCGAAATAATCTCGGGGTCGATTCCCTTTTTCAGCAATTCCATGCGCAATGCTCGTCGCGACAGGCGCTTTACTTTAGTTTTACTACGCACCAGAAGTTCGGCATAACCGCGGTCATCGACTAAACCCACCTCTGTAAGTCGCTCAAGTACCGCCAGCGACACTTCCTCAGTAACTCCTTTGGCTGCCATTTTGGTGGCCAATTCTTTACGAGAGCGTGGCATCAGATTGAGCTGGCGTAAGGCGATGGCTTTGGCAAACGAAAACGGATCAGCCTTCGGCTGATCCGTTTCGTCCACGTTCTTCATTAGTCTTCCAGATCCTCATCAATTGCTTCTGGAACCACCTGGAGGTCTGCCTTGCCGGGAGTCAAAATCAACTTCTCTTTCAGCATCTTCTCGAGGTCGTTTGTTAGCCCTGGGTTGTCCTTGAGGTACTGACGTGCATTCTCTTTACCTTGGCCAAGTTGATCACCTTCGTAGGTGTACCACGCGCCAGCTTTGCGCACCATGCCGTGTTCGACCGCCATGTCCAGAATGCCGCCTTCGCGCGAGATTCCCTCGCCATACATGATGTCGAATTCAGCCTGCTTGAACGGAGGAGCCACTTTGTTCTTCACAACTTTGACTCGCGTTCTATTACCGACTGGGTCAGTTCCATCCTTGAGCGTTTCAATGCGACGGATGTCCAAACGCACGGAAGCGTAGAACTTAAGGGCCTTACCGCCTGTTGTCGTTTCTGGACTACCGAACATCACTCCAATTTTTTCACGCAACTGGTTGATGAAGATTGCGGTTGTGTTGTTGTTACTCAGGGCGCCTGTGATCTTGCGCAGCGCCTGTGACATCAATCGCGCTTGCAGACCAACGTGACTGTCACCCATTTCACCTTCGATTTCAGCACGTGGAACGAGTGCCGCGACTGAGTCAATAACGATCAGATCAAGAGCACCTGACCGAATCAACATGTCAGCGATTTCAAGAGCTTGTTCACCGGTATCGGGTTGGCTCACGAGCAAGTTATCAATATCGACTCCAAGACGCTTGGCATACTCTGGGTCGAAGGCGTGTTCGGCATCGACAAATGCTGCAATGCCACCCAATTGTTGAGCGCTGGCAATTGCATGCAGCGCGAGTGTGGTCTTACCTGATGATTCTGGACCGTAAATTTCTACAATGCGACCACGTGGCAAGCCACCAATACCCAAAGCGATGTCCAATGCAATGGAACCTGTGGGGATGACTTCAACAGGAACTCGTTCTTCCTGTCCAAGGCGCATGATTGAGCCTTTTCCGAATTGCTTTTCAATTTGAGCCAAAGCAGTGTCGAGAGCTTTGTCCCGATCGCTGTGTGACGATGTTGGTTCTTTAGGTGCGCGCTGAGCGGCCATGTCTTACTCCTCGTTGTTTTGGTGTGAACGTCACCGTATGAGTGACCTCCGACACCGCCGACTTACTAACCAGGAATTGTGGGTTCGGTCAGGCTGTTGAATCGCAGAGTTCGATAGCCGTACCGAGCACAATCCGCTGTACTTTCTGCGGTTTTATTGCTTGGACCCAACATTATCGAACAAGTGTTCGAATTGCTACTAGGAAGGCCTGTGGGCGTGTCGCGCACTAGGCATGGGGCAATTAAGCGGCGTATTCGGGCTGTGAGCGGTCAAGAATCCGCTTCAAAGCAGCGAAATGCAGTGCGGCTCGATCCACACCCATGACAGTTGGTGAGGCTGCCATCTGTTCGACAGTGGCATCAACGATGTCCTTTTCCACCTTGCGAAAGGCCCGACCCATCGACATCGCTAAAACGTGGGACTCAGCAGTTCGTTCGAAGAAATACAGCAACTGCCAGGCGTCGGCAACTGTTTTACCGGTTGTGACAATCCCATGGTTACGCAGCAGCAAGACATCCTTTTCTCCAAGAGCTCGCGCCATGCGTTCGCCTTCACTCTTGTCCAGAGCTAAACCGTTGTACTCACAGTCGTAGAAAGTGTTGTCACGGAAACTGATGGCGTTTTGGCTGACCATTTCGAGTTCCGGCTCCTCGAGCATGCTGATTGCGGTGGCATAGGGCATGTGAGTGTGCAGAACTGCCTGCAGATGTCGGCTCGAACCGTGCATCGGGGCATGGATAAAGAACGCCGTGTCTTCTACCAGTGTGTGTTCTGGGCCTTCGAGGACATTGCCATTGAAATCTACGATAACGAAATCGCTTGCCTTCAATTCGCTCCAATGCAACCCGAAAGGAGCAAGAAAAAATCGGTCGTCGTAACCAGGGACCATGAGCGTTAAGTGATTGTCGATACCTTCGTTAAAGCCGTACATCACTGCTAGTCGATGCGCAGCAGCGAGGTCGATGCGCGCCTGAACGATGGGGTCAGTACTCACTGGCTTTAACAAAGGATGGGTCATGCATCTAACGATACTTGGGGTGCAAGTTCAGTGTCTTGTGAACCGCGCGCCAGACAGCCAGTGTGTCTTCGCCCTCTGCAAGGGCTTGATCGACGGTTCTACCTTGCAAGTCAGCCACGTGGAAGTCTGATGCCCAGGAACGGGCGTAGGCGGAGCCGAGAGCGTGTTCCATTCGTTCCCAAAAGTCGGTCAGGCGCATTACATCGACAGGATGCGGTCAAACTTCACTTCGCGCTGAGCCACCTGTGCCGAGACATCGATGAGCAAGTCACTTAACGTTGCCTCGAGCGCATTACAGATTGACGCAAGCAGCTCGCTAGAGGCCTCTTTTTGGCCACGTTCGACTTCAGACAGGTAGCCCAATGACACTTGAGCGGCACGCGATACTTCACGCAAAGTGCGTTGCTGTTCTTGACGACGACGACGTAGTTCTTCGCCAATCACATGGCGTAGCAATATAGGTCGGTGCGCAACTGGCCTGGCAGTGGCAACAGAGTTCTGGGGCGCACCAGGGGCCGGGGTGTGGGAAGCGATCTTGAAAGTATGTGTAACTGTGGTGCTCTGTGTTTTCGTCATAGTGTCTATTCCAACTCACTTCAGTCGCTAATTATTCCAATTGGCTATAAATATGCAGTTTCTTGGGATAACCCAAACGTACCGTTAACCTGCGACATTTGCCTGCGAAGGCTTTGCTACAAGAACGTGAGAAGCAACTCGAGCGCTGCCGCCACGGTTTCTTCACGAATTTCGGCTCGATTTTGGCGAATATCGCCCACTTCGGGGTTGAGTTGCAGTTCCTCAATGGCGCTATCGATAAACGTGCCATCTGCTGCCCGTTCTACGCAAGCCACGTATACCGTGCCAGGAGCGCTGCCCTCCTGCCAATCTGGCCCCGCGACACCCGTCACAGCCAGCCCAAAGTCTGCATTGAGGTTGGCTGCAGCACCTTTGGCCATTGCAAGAGCAACTTCTGCTTGGATGGCGCCACCTTCATCAAGCAAGGTCTGAGAAACATTAACCAATGAGACTTTGAGATCGCTTGCGTAGGAGATAACCCCACCGCGGTACACCTTGGATGCTCCGGGAACTGAGGTCAGCGTGGCACCAATCAGGCCACCGGTGATTGATTCTGCAGTTGCTACTGTGCGCCCCTCGAGCGCGACGATAACTGTTACAACTAACGAATCGATGTCGGTATTCACAACGCTCCCTCTGCTGGCGCCGTTTGCCGCACGATGCGAATTGCTTTAACGACATAGTCCACGCCGGTAACTATTGTCAGCACAACTGCAATCCACAACACAAATGGTCCTAGAAGAAGACCCGTCAATTGCGTGGGAATCAAAAACAGTACGACTGCAATGGTTTGACTCAAAGTCTTTGCTTTTCCGCCCCGGCTCGCTGGAATGACCGCCCGCTTAATAACAAAGAACCGCAATGCAGTGACAATCAATTCTCGTGACAACACAATTGCGGTGACGACCCAAGGAATTGGATCAGGCGAGAGCAAAATAAACGCCGAACCAATCAAAAGTTTGTCTGCAATCGGATCGGCGATCTTGCCAAAATCAGTGACCAAGTTGTATTTACGCGCAATTTGCCCGTCAAGGACATCGGTTAACGCAGCAGCCAAAAAGATGGCAGCCGATGCCCACTGGAAAATCAGAAAATCGTTGTAGAACCACATTGCACCCACGAATAGTGGCACGAGAAATATCCGAAAGACTGTGAGTCGATTTGCAAGGTTATTAATGGACGCACTGCTCACCGGATCGCCGATATGCTCGGACACCGGATTTCCTAGCTCGCTCATCAGCTAATCATCTCGGATATCAAGTCAATCCCGTCATACCCGATGACAGTGGCTTGCACAATTTCACCGATGTGCAACGCTCGCTGCGCCATGACCGCGGTGTTGCCGTCCACTTCAGGGCCTTGATGTTCGGCACGACCAGTGTTGTCATCAGTCTCAATAAGCACGCTGACGGTACTACCTAATCTTGCGCTAGCCGCTTGTTCAGTGACACGTTCGGCAAGCGAGCTGATGTGATCAAAACGAGCTTGCACTTCGTCTTCGGGCAAGTGTCCATCAAGTGTCACTGCGGCAGTGCCATCTTCATCCGAATATGGAAATACGCCAATCGCATCAAGCTGTGAGTCGTTAATAAATTGCGCAAGTATCTCGACGTCTTGCTCAGTCTCACCGGGGAAACCCACGATGAAATTTGTTCGAGCGCCAATTGCAGGGTTCAGGACGCGAGCAGCATTTAACAATTCCATAAAGCTCTCGCTATCGCCAAAACGCTTCATGCGACGCAGGACTGCATTGCTGGCATGTTGGAACGACAAATCGAGATAAGGAACCACACCAGGAGTTTGGGCAATGATGCGAATCAAGTCCGGGCGAATTTCTGCAGGCTGTAAATACGAAACCCTCACTCGCTCAATTCCTTCCAACTGTGCAAGGGCAGGCAGTAACTTCTCTAGCATTCGTAAGTCACCGATATCTTTGCCATAAGATGTGGAATTTTCACTCACAAGGAAAACTTCCCTAACGCCATTTTGCCCAAGCCAGCTTGCTTCCTCAAGAATTTCCTGTGCGCTTCGAGAAACAAAGGACCCACGAAACGCTGGGATGGCACAAAACGTACAACGACGATCACACCCTGAAGCAATTTTCAATGGCGCCCACGGTTGTTGATCCAGACGGCTGCGAAAAATGTGCGGGCCCATTCCTGGTGCGCCTGACTCTTCTGCGCGCCTATCCACTGGCGAGATTGGAAGCATTGTGCGTCGATCGATAGGGTCATGCGCAATAAATGAGCGACCATCTAACACATCGCGTAATCGTGAGCCGATGTCTGTGTAGTCATCGAAACTGAAAATGGCATCGGCTTCAGGAAGTTCCGCAGCTAGTTCTTTGCCATAGCGTTGCGCCATGCAACCCACAGCGACAACTTTGGCGGTCTTACCAGCCTCTTTGAGATCAGATGCCTGAAGCAAAGTATCTATTGAGTCTTTTTTTGCCTGTTCGATGAATCCGCAGGTATTGACCAGAATGACATCGGTATCCCCGTCACCCGCTTCGATAGCCCAACCATCGGCCAGAAGACGTCCAGCCAGTTCTTCTGAATCTACGTCGTTACGCGAACAGCCCAACGAAACTATGGATACTCGCGGAGTGGACGTCACCCGATGAAGTCTATTCGCCACGCAACAGTGCGATGGTGCCAGGCAAGTCTTCTGCTGTGATCAGAACTTCACGAGCCTTAGAGCCTTCGGATGGTCCAACGATTCCGCGATTTTCCATCAGGTCCATCAAGCGACCAGCTTTTGCAAAACCAATGCGCATCTTGCGTTGCAGCATCGAAGTAGAACCAATTTGCGTTGTTCCCACGATTTCTACAGCCTGGATCAGTTCAGTCAGATCGCCACCGATGTCAGAGTCGATCTCGCGATGAGTGTTCGCTGGCAATGTGATGTCTTCACGATATTGAGGTTCCATTTGGGACTTGCAGTGTGCAACAACACTGCGAATCTCCGCTTCAGTTACCCAAGATCCTTGAACTCGGATTGGTTTGCTTGTGCCCATAGGAAGGAACAAGCCATCACCTTGACCCACAAGTTTTTCAGCGCCAGGTTGATCCAAAATTACTCGACTGTCTGCCAAGCTCGAGGTCGCAAATGCCAGACGGCTTGGAACGTTTGCCTTGATTAATCCGGTAACAACATCGACGCTTGGCCGCTGGGTCGCAAGAACCAGGTGAATGCCTGCTGCCCGAGCAAGCTGTGTGATACGCACGATCGAATCTTCAACATCTCGCGGTGCCACCATCATCAGATCAGCTAACTCATCAACGATGACGAGTAAGTATGGATACGGGCGCAATACTCGTTCGCTGCCCACTGGTGGCGCAATCTTTCCAGCACGCACTGCCTTGTTAAAGTCATCGACATGGCGGAAACCGTAGTTGGCCAGGTCGTCATAGCGCGCTTCCATCTCTTTCACTACCCACTGCAAGGCGTCCGCGGCCTTCTTAGGGTGCGTGATGATCGGAGTCAGTAGGTGTGGCACACCTTCGTAAGCAGTTAACTCAACGCGCTTCGGGTCAATCAGTACCATGCGAACTTCTTCTGGTGTGGAGCGCATCAAAATTGAAGTGATTAATGTGTTCATGCATCCCGATTTACCCGCACCGGTTGCTCCAGCAACAAGTAAGTGCGGCATCTTTGCCAAGTTAGCAACAGTAAATCCACCCTCGACGTCTTTACCCAATCCCACAAGCATGGGGTGCAGATCCCCGCGGGCTTCTGTGCTGCGCATCACGTCACCAAGTGAGACGATTTCGCGATCAGCATTCGGGATCTCGATACCTATGGCACTCTTGCCGGGAATTGGTGAAAGTATGCGAACATCAGCACTTGCAACTGCGTAGGCAATGTTCTTACTCAAAGCGGTAACACGTTCTACCTTCACCTTTGGACCAAGTTCTACTTCGTACCGAGTTACTGTTGGGCCACGCTGAAAACCAGTGACGCGAGCATCGATGTCGAATTGCTCCATCACTTCAGTGAGTTTTTCGATCACATTGTCATTTGCTTTAGTACGAGCCTTAGGTGCAGGGCCTGGTTTCAAGATGTTAGTGTCTGGAAGTTTGTAGTTGGATGCCCATGACAACGGCAACTGTTGAGCAGGTTGCGCAGGTACAGGCACACCTGCGGCAGGTCTTGGTTGGCTTCCGGTGACATGCTGGGCGATCCCTTCCGGTGGGATTGCCACAGCGATGGTTGGCTGTTCACTGATCTGCGGTATCGCCACTATGTCGGTGTCCATGGCAGATTGCGCAACATGAACAACTGGGTGCATAAATGGTGCGTCACCTTCTAGCTCACCTATCAGAAGTGCTGGGTCAATTGCCGCACCTTTAGCTTTGCGGCGCAACCATGTACGTTTTTTTGCACGATCGTCGTGCATTGCATCAATCGCCATATCGTCGTGCTTACTGGCTCTTGACGACAAAGCGCCATCCACCGCCTCGCTTAACGGAGTAGTGAGATGGCTAATGAACTCTCGAACTCGAGGAACAACTTTGTTAACTGGTGTTGCAGTAATAATGAGAACTGAGAACATCAACAGCAATGCAAGCAGTGCCACAGTAACTGCCTTTCCCACTGCCATGACAAAAATTACGGTCACTAACCAACCAACCCAGCCACCAGCTTCGCGCATCGCTAGCGCACCGTCTGTTGGGCTTGGGTTTGCGCTGAAAATATGTGCTAAGCCCACAACAGTAAGTACACACAGAGTCCAACCGATGATTAATCGGCCGTTTCGCTCTTTTGCCGAATCTGGGTAGCGCAGAATATGTGCAGCAATGGCAGCAAACGCCACTGGCGCAAGGAAATCAAACATTCCGATACCGCCAGTAACCACTGCGCTGACGACTCCAGCCACAAAACCTTGAGTATGCAGCCAGAGGACCGATGCGGTCACAATAGCCATTGCTAAATACCCCAACCCCAAGCCATCACGGCGGTGTGCGGGGTCTAAATCTCGAGCATTTCGACCCACTCCACGGGCAATGGCACCGATGACATGAGCGATTCCGAGCCAGACTGTGGCTGCGATCGTGCTGACTCCAGAGGTAAATACCCTGAATCCAGTGGGTTTTTTAGGCTTTCTCTTGGTCGCGTTGCCACTTCGAGACTGTGAACTGGGACGCGCTTTAGTGCCGGACGGGGAAGCCATGTACTAAGCATATGAAAAACCCACCAGTAACACCCGTAACACGGGCTAGGGCGTGTCGTAATCGCTGGATTTACGCCCCTTTTTCGCTCTGCCAGCGGCCAGTTTTGGACGGGTTCGTGCCACCCAGGTCGGCGGTTAGCCTTCGATGACAACCGGCACAATCATCGGTCGGCGACGATGCTTATCGCCCACCCACTTGCCGACTACACGTCGCACAATTTGGGCAAGCTGGTGGGTATCTGTCACCCCATCGGCCAACGCCTTTTCTAGCGCAATGCGTAATGTCGGAAGCACTTCGTCAAAGACACGGTCATTTTCACCGAAACCACGTGCATGAATTTCGGGCCCAGCAACAACTTTGCCTTCAACAAGATCAACTGCTGTGACAACACTGATGAAACCTTCTTCACCCAAAATGCGTCGATCCTTAAGTAGCGTTTCGGTCACATCACCGACACTGGAACCATCCACATAGACAAAGCCACAGGGCACTGCACCAACGATACGAGCTTTGCCCTGAGTCAAATCAATAACCACACCATCGTCGGCGAGCACTACACGTTCTGGCTCAACACCTGTGCGAATCGCTAATGCGGCATTTGCGCGCAAGTGACGCCATTCACCGTGGATTGGCATGACATTCTTCGGCTTAACAATGTTGTAGCAGTACAACAGCTCACCCGCTGCAGCATGACCTGACACGTGAACTAACGCATTACCTTTGTGCACGATTCGTGCGCCCTGTCGAGACAGCTCGTTGATAATTCGGTTTACTGCATTTTCATTTCCTGGAATCAAAGACGATGCCAGAATCACGGTGTCATCAGGTCCGATAGTTATTCCATGATCGCGATTGGCTATCCGCGAGAGAACTGCCATCGGCTCTCCTTGCGAACCAGTACAAATCAAAACCGATTCGTCGTCAGGGCGCGTTTGAATCTCGTCACTACTAATCAGCGTATTTTCAGGAATGGTCAGATATCCAAGATCACTAGCCACTTTCATGTTGCGCACCATAGATCGTCCAACAAAGGCAACCTTGCGTCCGTGTGATGTTGAGACATCGATAATTTGCTGTACTCGATGCACGTGCGAAGCAAACGATGCCACGATGACTCGCCCACGAGCCCGTCCGATTATTGAATCGAGAACTGGGATGATGTCACGTTCACTCGTCACAAAGCCTGGAACCTCAGCATTAGTGGAATCCACCATAAAGAGGTCAACACCTGCATCGCCAAGTCGAGCAAACGCATTCAGATCAGTGACTCGGCCATCAAGGGGCAATTGGTCCATCTTAAAATCGCCAGTGATCAATACAGAGCCCGCAGGTGTATTGATAAATACCGCTAATGCATCCGGGATGGAATGGTTCACGGCAATAAATTCAAGTGCAAACTCGCCGATGAGTTCGTTCTGGCCTTCGCGCACAGTCACACTGACTGGAGTGATGCGGTGTTCTTTAAGTTTGGCTTCAACCAGGGCAAGGGTCAGTTGCGAACCCAAAATGGGGATGTTTGCTCGTTCCCTTAACAAATACGGAACAGCGCCAATGTGATCTTCATGCCCATGTGTTAACACCACGGCAAGAACGTCATCGAGTCGATCGCGAATGTAGTCAAAGTCGGGCAAAATCAAATCGACACCAGGTTGCGAATCTTCGGGAAAAAGCACTCCACAATCCACGATGAGCAACTTGCCGCGGTATTCAAATACGGTCATGTTGCGACCGATCTCACCTAGTCCGCCTAATGCGACGACCCGCAGAGTCGAATCATCAAGTGCCGGTGGAGCGCCTAACTCAGGGTGAGCATGTGTCACAGGGTGAATCCACCTGCGCGAAGATCAGCACGAAGTTGATCAATTTGAGCCGGCGTTGCCGATACGAGTGGAAGTCGCAACGTCCCACCACCCACGCGTCTCAATAAATCAAGCGCGGCTTTGACCATGATGGCGCCGCCTGCTTTTGTCATCAAACCTTCGGTGATGGGAACAAGTCCTTGATTAATTGTGCGCGCTGTATCCAAGTCATTCGCTGCAACCGCTTGCACCATTGCTTTGTGTCGGTCAGCCACGATGTGACCTGTAACGCTCACGACACCGACAGCACCGATTGCCAGAAGCGCTAAGTTCAAACCGTCATCGCCAGAGTAATACGCCATGTCGGATTTTGCCATCACTTGCGAAGCCGCCCATGGGTCGCCCTTTGCATCTTTGTTTGCCAAAATGCGTGGATGTTCTGCCAAAGTCATCAACGACTCAGATGTGATGGGAATACCAGTACGCCCAGGAATGTCATAAACCATCACAGGAAGATCTGTGGCGTCAGCAACCGCATGCATGTGCGCAATAACGCCCGCCTGTGGCGGCTTGTTGTAATAAGGCGTCACAACCAACAGCCCGTGAGCTCCCGCTTGGGCTGCATCCTTAGCAAGCAATACCGAGTGCGCAGTGTCATTGGAACCAGCACCGGCTATTACTTTGGCTCGATCTCCAACAGCAGAAATAACACATTCGAGTAACGCACGCTTTTCATGTTCGTCAGTTGTTGGCGACTCACCGGTGGTGCCATTGACGACAAGTCCGTTATTACCAAGATCAACAAGGTCATTAGCTAGCTGCGCAGCTGCATCAAAGTCAATTGCAGAGCCGTCGCGTGTGAAGGGTGTGACCATGGCCGTCAGTACGGTGCCGAATGCGTCAGTTGCTTTCATGCTCACTCCTTAAGGGGCTACTCGCCCATTGGCCACGAACGCTGCATGCGTGAGTGGCATCAAGTCTTCAAAAATTGCTTCGTACTTTTCTGCGACCATTTCAATTTCACGTTGTGGGAAAGATGGGAAGTGTGACCCCTCTGCTTTGCGACGTAAACTCAGAAAGTTCATCAACGCACGCGCGTTCATCGTGACATAAGCTGATGAATAAATCGTGACCGGCAAAACAATTCGAGCCACCTCACGCGCTACACCTGCCTCGAGCATTTTTTCGTAGGCTTCGTAGGCAACAGCACACGCGTGTCTAGTCTGTTCATTGACAATATCGAATTGCTCTTGGGACCCATCGACAAAATCATATGCTCCAGCTTTACCCACTTGGATGAGCTTGCGTTCCGGTCCTGGAACATAGAACTCAGGTTCTAAAACCTTGTAGCGTCCCGACTCTTCGTTGTAACTGGCAATACGGTGCCGAAAATGTTCCCGCCACATAAAAATCGGTGCTTGCACAAAGAACGTGATGTTGGAATGCTCAAAAGGTGAGCCATGCCGATCCCGCATGAGGTAATTAATCAGACCTGACGACTTTGACGCATCAGCATGCATGTCATCCTGAGATTGCTCACCTTTGGTGGACACCCGCGCTGCCCACACTACATCGGCGTCACTAGCCGAGTGCTTAATGAGTTCGACAGTGACATCACTACGAAAGCGGATTTGGTCTGACACGAATCCAGAGTATCGGTAGCGGGCCTTTATACCGTGGTGCGGTCAGGTACAGGTGTTGATGTCAGCGAGCTACGTGACGGTCTCAGGATCAGAGACAACACCACGATGACGTACACAAGGTAGGCCGCAACTTGCAGTGTCGACGTGATCGCTTTGAGATTAAAAAGGCCCGCGGCAAGTACTGCTTGCACTGACCCATCTGTGAGATAGGAACTCAGATTCAGTGCTGTTCCTGTCCCTATTGTCAGCAGACCCACCTCCTGGAACTCGGCTATCCCATAGGACAAGACACCTGCTGCAACAAAAACCAGGGCAACTCCAGTGACATTAAAAAGGGTTCGTAGGTTGATTTTGGCCGAGGATTTGAACACGAGGAAACCAATAAAGGCGGCTGTCACTAGCCCCAGAAGTAGCCCAACAAAGGAGGCGCCCTGGTGTCCCGTAGCATGCGCGGCAGCCCAAAAGAAAACTGCCGTTTCTGTTCCTTCACGCACAACTGCAAAGAAGGCCATCGATGCCACAGCGACTGCGCCACCAGCAAGCGCGGCAGTATCGAGTCGCCCGCGTAGTTCACCAGCGATTGTTTTTGCGCTTCGTTTCATCCAGAAAATCATCCACGTCACAAAACCAACTGCCACACATGACATGGTCCCGGCAAAAATGGGCTCAGCGTGGTCGGAAAGTTCAGTCGAAATACCCTGAAGCACTCCGGCTACTGCGGCACTAACAATGATCGCTCCAAGCACTCCGACCCAAACAAATCGAATAAGAAATTCGCGTTGCGTACGGACCAAATATGTGATCAGAATGCTCACAATGAGCGATGCTTCAATACCTTCTCGGAAACCGATGAGGTAGTTGCCAATCATTGCTATAAACCTTCGCGCTTGGGATAGTTTGATTTATGCAACTATCTGGTTTCGTAATTAAGCCTATAACCAGGTGTACTTATTGGCAATTTGGGTGTTAATCGGCCGGGGCAATGACCGCAAAATGACGAGCCCGTTGCGTGAGCAGGACACACGAGAGCACTATCACCGCGGCAATAATCGAAGTGGCACCGATGTGTTCGCCCAGCAGCAGACTGGACCACAACAAAGTCATGATGGGTTGGATGAGCTGCACTTGGGAGCCTCGAGCAACACCGAGCACCGACAATCCGCGGTACCACGCAAAAAAGCCTAAATACATGGAACCAAATGAGACAAACAAGAAGGCCAAAAAGCCCTTCAGCTCAACGGTGTGAGTCTGTCGCCCTGCAAAGAATGTGGCAATCGCGCCAATACTGCTCACTGGCAGGAACATGACTACACACCACGACACCACTTGCCAACCAGGCATGGACCTCGTGAGTATTGCACCTTCGGAGTATCCGAATGCCGATGACAAGACAGCGCCAATCAAAAGCACGTCAGCCACTGGGTCAGCACCTTGGCTTCCGCCATGATGCCACGCGTACACCATGAGCGTGAGGCTTCCGATAACAGCACCGAACCAAAACATCGGCGCCACTTTTTCCTTATGACGCAGCACCGCTAGTACAGCAGTTGCTAGCGGCAATCCCGCGATAATCACCGCTGCATGTGCTGATGTGGTTCGCTGCAGCGCCAGCGTGCTAAAAATTGGAAAACCTAAACTGATACCCAGCCCAGTATAAAAAATTGTTCGCCAGAGCGAGCGGTCTGGCAAAGGTGTCTTTCGCAACGTCAGCACAATTAGTGCGGTCGTACCTGCGATAGCCATGCGACCTAACGTGATCGTCCACGGACTAAGCGATGGGAGCGCAATTTTCACCATGGGCAAAGTAAATGAAAATATCACAACGCCAACGAGTGCAAACAGAAATCCAGAGCGGGTACGGGTCACAGGATGAGCCTAGTCTTGCGTAAGGTAAAGGTATGTGTGGATGTCTCTCCTTGGCCCTTGGTTCACTTGCCCCTCGTTTCACTCTTGTGCTCATTGCCCTATTTACTGGGCGAATTGGACAAGCATTCGAAGGTCATCACGGAACTTCCATTGTGGGTTGGCTATTTCTGCCGTTCACTGAGTTGTTCTACGTTGTGATGTTTTGGTGGAATGGATCCGTATCAGGCTTTAGTTGGTTCTTTGTCGCACTTGGCTTCGTCATCGACATCAGTTCATATGCCGGTGCGGCGCAGGCCCGACAACGCAACCAAGTGCGGTGGCAGTGACTCATCAGGAATGGATCGCACTACGTTCCGACATTTCGCGTAAGGCAGCAAGTATTGGCGTTGCTGTTGCCATTTATGGCGTTTCGTTTGGTGCGTTAGGCGCCACAACAGGTCTCACTATCGCGCAGACTCAAGCCTTATCGCTGCTGATGTTCACTGGAGCAAGTCAATTCGCTCTCGTGAGCACAATTGCTTCAGGTGGTGGGTCGCTCGCAGCAATTGCCGCAGCAATGCTGCTAGGCACTCGAAATGCTGCGTACTCACTTCGTATGGCACCGATTTTGAAAGTCAATGGTGCACGCAAAATTCTGGCAAGTCACCTCACAATCGACGAATCAACTGCAATGGGTCTGGCACAGGATGAAGCCGTCGACAACGGCCGCGCATCGCGTCTGGGTTTTTGGTCTACCGGCCTGTCGGTATTTGTTTTGTGGAACTTAGCCACGCTTTTGGGTTCAGTGACAGCCAGCGCAATCGGTGACCCAAAGGCGCTAGGACTAGATGCTGCGATTGCCGCAGGACTCTTCGCTTTAGTTTGGCCACAGATTAAGAGTCGCTATGCTGCTGCAACTGCACTGGGCGGAGCGCTCGTCGCACTCACTCTGACACCTGTGATGCCAGCTGGTATCCCAGTGCTTGCCGCATCTACGGTCGCATTCATTGTGGGTTGGTCTTGGTCAAAGCAGGGGGATCTTTGATGTGGTTCACTGTGTTAGTTGCTGCAGCGGGATGCTTTCTTTTGAAGTATCTTGGCTCGTCAATTCCTAAATCATTTTTAGAAATGCCAGTTGTTAAAAAGATAGTTCTCCTTCTACCGATCGCATTATTGAGCGCTCTGGTTGCAGTGCAGACGGCTGGAAATCATCAAGGTCTTGTTGTTGATGCCCGCACTCCGGCATTTCTCGTTGCTATTGTCGCGCTTCGACTCAAAGCCAGTTTTATCGTGGTAGTGCTTGTAGCCGCTACAACTGCGGCCGCTTTGCGACACTTTGGTCTTGCCGCTTAAAGAGCGAGTAAGTGCTCTAGTCCAAAAGTAACGCCAGGTGTTTCAGACACTTTACGAATAGCAAGTAGCACACCTGGCATGAAAGATTCCCGATCGTACGAATCATGTCGGATAGTTAATGACTCACCGGGTCCGCCAAGGATAACTTCCTGATGAGCAACGAGACCTTCCACACGAAGGCTATGTATGCGCACGCCGTCAACGACGGCACCACGAGCACCATCAAGTACATCACGCGTGGCATCTGGCATGCTTACACGACCAGCCGCCTTACGCGCTTCATTGACAAGTTCTGCAGTTCGGCGAGCTGTGCCACTGGGTGCATCTACCTTGCGAGGATGATGCATTTCAACAATTTCAACGCTGTCGAAATATGGCGCTGCTTGTGCCGCGAACTGCATCATAAGCACGGCGGCAAGCCCAAAGTTTGGTGCGATCACAACATGTGACGATGAGTGGCTAGTCATTGAGCGCACCTGATCGAGGCGTTGCGGTGTGAATCCGGTAGTTCCTACTACAGCGTGAATCCCGTGCGATGTGATGAACGTGAGGTTCTCCATCACACCATCAGGGGTTGTGAAGTCAACAACGACCTGAGCCTGCGCCATCACAATGGCATTGAGGTCATCGCCCAAGTCAAGTTCGGCTACAAGTTCCAGCCCAGATGCCCGTTCCACCGCGCGACAGACTGTTGCACCCATTCGTCCTTGTGCGCCGAGCACGCCAACGCGAATTGAATCCGTCACAACTACTCCGGTCCGACAACCACAGTGTGGGTGTCTTGGCTCCATAGATGATGCGCCAACGTTTGAACTTCTTCTAACGTCACGTCTGCAACGCGATCCAGGACCTCACTGACAGATGGCACATAACCATTGTTCATCTCGTTGCGGGCAATTCGACTCATGCGAGACGAAGTGTCTTCAAGCCCAAGGACCATTCCCCCGCTGACCTGGCCCTTTGCCCGTTCAAGTTCGGCTTGCGAGATGCCGTGTGCCGCTACATCGGCAATCACATCAGCGCATACTTCACGCACTGCGTCAAGACGTTTCGGCTGGCAGCCTGCATAAATCCCGACTACACCGGTGTCTGCGAATTGTTGGGCAAAGGAATAGACCGAGTAGACCAACCCGCGCTTCTCTCGCACTTCTTGGAATAACCGACTCGACATCCCGCCACCCAGGGCGGCATTGAGAACTGTCAATTGATAGCGTCGCTCATCTGCACGATCAAGACCAGGTACTCCGATGACCACATTGGCCTGCTCTGTGACTTTATTGAACTTCTCAAACCCACCGGTATGCGAAATCTTCACTCGAGATTTGGTAGGGACAAATGGGGTCGCGTCTCCATCCAGAGACACACCGCCAGCAGCAAACGCCTTGCGAATCATCTTCACCACAGAAGCATGTTCAATATTTCCAGCTACAGAAATCACAAGACGATCTGGTGTGTAGTACTTGCGATAGAAACCATGAATTGAACGGCGTGAGAGAGACTCGATGTTAAGTGATGTTCCCAAAATCGATCGACCGAGTGGAGCATCGCCAAACATAGCCCGAGCAAAATGTTCATGCACGAGATCTGAAGGATCATCATCACGCATTGAGATTTCTTCTAAGACAACAGATCGCTCTTGATCTACGTCACCACTTGTGATTGTGGCTGAAGTAATCATGTCAACCAAGACTTCAATTGCAGTGGGAACATGAGTATCAAGCACTCGGGTGTAGAAGCATGTCACCTCTTTTGATGTGAAAGCGTTCATCTCGCCACCCACTTCATCAATAGATGAAGAAATATCTAAAGCGGTGCGCGACTTTGTTCCCTTAAAAAGAAGATGTTCTAAGTAGTGCGCCGAACCCGTTTGGCTAGCCAGCTCATCGCGAGAACCGATATTGACCCAAATCCCGATGGCAGCAGAACGTACCGTTGGCATTTGCTCAGTGATAATCCGTAATCCACCGGGTAGCACAGTGCGCTTCACTAAGCCGCCTTGCTGTGCAGTCAGTAATGTGCGTGTGGTCCCGGGCGGCTGTTCGCTACCCAGGACCACAGATGCAGATCGTTTTGCCAAGTTCTTAACTCTCGTCTTCACTTTCAGAATCGTTTTCTTGACCTTCAACTACAGGAATCAGTGAAAGCTTTCCACGCGGATCGATTTCAGCAATCTCGACGTGAACCTTGTCGCCCACCTTGACTACATCTTCGACTGCTTCAACGCGCTTACCACCAGAAAGCTTGCGCAATTGGCTGATGTGAAGCAGACCGTCCTTGCCAGGAGACAAGGAGATGAACGCACCAAAGTTTGTTGTCTTAACGACTGTTCCCATGTAGCGTTCGCCAATTTCAGGCATGCTTGGGTTCGCGATGGCATTCACCTGAGCACGTGCTGCTTCGGCGGCTTCGCCGTTGCTTGCACCAATGTAAACCGTGCCGTCGTCATCAATACTGATGTCCGCGCCAGTTTCTTCTTGGATCTGGTTGATGATTTTGCCCTTTGGACCAATCACTTCACCAATCTTGTCGACTGGGATGTTGACAGTGATGATGCGTGGCGCGAATAGCGACATCTCATCTGGAGTATCAATGGCTTCCATCATGACTTCAAGAATTGAAAGACGTGCATCTTTGGCCTGCGTCAAAGCACTTGCAAGAACAGATGCTGGAATTCCATCAAGCTTGGTATCTAGTTGCAGAGCTGTTACAAATTCTTTTGTTCCTGCAACCTTGAAGTCCATGTCGCCATAGGCATCTTCAGCACCAAGAATGTCAGTTAATGCAACGTATTCTGTTTTGCCATCTACTACTTCACTGATCAAGCCCATTGCAATTCCGGCAACTGGCGCCTTCAATGGAACACCAGCATTGAGTAGTGACATGGTCGAAGCACACACAGATCCCATGGATGTTGAACCATTGGAACCTAATGCTTCAGACACCTGACGAATGGCATATGGGAATTCCTCACGCTTAGGCAAAACTGGAACCAGAGCACGCTCAGCAAGAGCACCGTGGCCAATTTCGCGACGCTTCGGGCTTCCTACACGACCAGTCTCACCTGTTGAGTAAGGAGGGAAGTTGTAGTTGTGCATGTATCGCTTCACCGTAACTGGCGACAACGTATCAAGCTGCTGCTCTAACTTGAGCATGTTCAATGTTGTGACTCCAAGAATCTGAGTCTCGCCACGCTCAAAAAGCGCAGAGCCGTGTGTGCGAGGTAGCACATCAACTTCAGCCGAAAGTTCACGAATGTCAGCAAGCCCACGACCATCAATACGAATCTTGTCCTTGATGACGCGCTTACGTACAACTTTCTTAGTCACGGAACGCAAAGCTGCGCTGACTTCCTTTTCGCGTCCCTCGAATTGTGCGCCAACGCGCTCAACCGTGAGTTCCTTAATGCGATCAAGTTCAGTCTCGCGCTCTTGCTTTCCAGCAATAGTGAGAGCCGCAGCAAGTTCAGTACCGATTGCAGTTTCAACGGCAGCAAATACGTCTGCTTCATAATCCAAGAAGATTGGGAATACTGCGGTTTCTTTTGCTGCAACGGCGGCTAGTTCACTTTGTGCCACACAGAGTGCGCGAATGAATGGCTTTGAGGCATCGAGACCTTCAGCAACAATCTCTTCAGTAGGAGCCGTAGCGCCACCCTTGATTAAATCGATTGTATTTTCGGTAGCTTCAGCTTCAACCATCATGATTGCAATGTCATCTTCAACGATGCGACCTGCAACAACCATGTCAAACACTGCATCTTCAAGTTGTTCGTGAGTCGGGAATGCAACCCACTGACCCTTGATAAGAGCAACACGTACGCCACCGATTGGACCCGAGTAAGGCAATCCGGCAAGTTGCGTCGACATTGATGCAGCGTTAATTGCAATAACATCGTACAAATCGTTGGGATTAAGTGACAGTACCGTCACAACGACCTGAACTTCATTACGAAGTCCCTTGATGAATGACGGGCGCAGTGGACGGTCAATCAAACGACATGTCAAAATTGCGTCTTCGCTAGGACGGCCTTCGCGACGGAAGAACGAACCTGGGATACGTCCAACTGCATACATACGTTCTTCAACGTCTACGGTCAGTGGGAAGAAGTCGAACTGATCTTTTGGTGACTTACCTGCAGTTGTTGTAGACAGCAGCATGGTTTGGTCATCAAGGAACACAGAGGCAGTTCCGCCGGCTTGACGGGCCAATCGACCCGTTTCGAACTTGATTGTGCGTTTGCCATATGATCCGTTATCGATCACAGCAACGCTTGAATGGACTTGCGACATAGGTACTCCCTATTTGATAAGGGGGTAAGCCGCGAACGTAATCGGTGCTGACCTCGAGTCAGCTGCGATGTACGATCTTCGATCGAGATGCGCGAAAGAAATTTTCGAACATCACTACCGAGGACCGAACCATCAAATGCGATAGAACGCGGTTACCCCGAATGGTCAACCGACGTTCGGCTGGCCATGACGTGATAATTAGCGACGGATCCCGAGACGTTCGATGATCGAACGGTAACGGCTGATATCTGTCTTGGTGAGGTAATCGAGCAAGCGACGACGTTGACCAACGAGCAGAAGCAATCCGCGACGGCTGTGGTGATCGTGCTTGTGAGTCTTTAGGTGACCTGTCAGATCATTGATACGACGGGTTAATAGTGCAATTTGAACTTCTGGGCTTCCTGTGTCGCCTGGCTTGGTGCCGAATTCAGCGATGATGGCCTGCTTAACTGAAGTTTCTAAGGGCATGTTATTTCCTCTCGGGCGCTTGGTTAGTCGCGAAAATCGGGGCGCCCGCCCCGAATTCGTCAGACCTCAGGCTATCAGGAAGCCTATGAATCAAGGAAATCGGAAATCTGAGCACTCGCGAGTACAACATCGTTATTCATGGCCGCAATCAGGGGATCAATACCCTCAAACTTGAGCATTGGACGAACAAAGTCAATGAAATCAAGGTCTGCCATCTGACCATAAAGGTCAAGATCGGTGTGACCAATGACATGAGCCTCTACTCGCCTACTGAGAACTCCTTCAAACGTGGGGTTGGTCCCAATGCTGACAGCAGCAGGATACGACTGACCAGCTACCCGCACAATGGCCGAATACACACCGTCCATAGGAATGAGCAATTCTTCTGGCACCGCAATATTTGCTGTGGGAAAACCTAGTTCTCGTCCACGGTGATCTCCATGGACGACCGGTCCGCTGAGTCGGTGAGGTCGTGCCAGTAGGTCTCGAGCCATAGCAACATCGCCAGCCAAAATGGCTTGGCGAATACGAGTGGATGACCACGATTGGGTATCACCAGCTAAATCCACAACATCGACATCGAATCCATACTTATTGGCTAATACCTGTAATGCATCGACATCACCGCTCGCTTTTCGCCCAAAACGGAAATTGCGTCCTACGACCACAGCCGCCGCATGTAACCGACCTTGAATTATGTTTTCGACAAATTCATCAGCTGACATGTTTCGCAGTGTGTCGTCAAATGTCAGAAACTCGACACGGTCAGCTCCCGCATCACGAAGCAACTCAGCCCGTCGCTCTGGCAATGTTAAGAGTCCCAAGAAAGTGCCTGGTCGTAACACCATAGCTGGATGCGGATTAAACGATGCCACTACTAACGGCAGGCTGCGTTGATCTGCAATACGTCTGGCCCGATCAATGAGAACTTTATGCCCGCCGTGGACACCATCGAAAACACCGACTGCAACAACCGAGGACGTCATCATTCTGCAAACACCACCACAGGAAAGACTTCCCCATTTTCAACTCGACCCAACGACACGACATGACCGTCAGGATTAAATACCCCAACGATGCCGGAGTGCGAATCAACAGGCGCAGGTACTCGCACGCCATGTCGAGCCCGAATTGCATCGTCAACTTCAAGCGTGATGCATGGAAACGCCATGCGCATTGCTTCGTCTAAGTCAAGCATCTTAGGAGTCTCGCGCAAAGCATCCAGAGGAGACATTGTTGTGAACAATCCCGATCGAGTTCGGCGTAACGATGTGAGATGCCCTCCCACACCCAACTGTTTACCAATGTCTCTGGCTAAAGCGCGAATGTAGGTGCCAGCGCTGCACACCACACGAACCGAGACATCTACACAATCAACTTGCGCCAGATGAACAATCGAAAGAATCTCCAGATCATGAACGGTGACATCTCGAGGTTTGAGTTCGACTTCCTCACCCTGGCGCACACGTGCATAGGCACGTTTACCATCAACTTTGATGGCACTCACACTGCTGGGGCGTTGTGAAATGTGACCACGAAAACTTCGTACCACTTCCAAAATTTTCTCGTCAGTGATTGAACCACAAGTTGCGGTGGAAGTCACGTGCCCTTGGGCGTCGTCTGTATCCGTTGCAATGCCTAACCGAATCGTGCCGACATACTCTTTATCCGACAACGTGAGGTGTCCAAGTAATCGCGTTGCTCGTCCGACGCCGATGACCAGCATTCCGGTTGCCATTGGATCTAAAGTTCCTGCGTGGCCAACTTTGCGGGTATTAAAGATTTTGCGCACCATAGCCACAACGTCATGAGAAGTGGGTCCCTCTGGTTTGTCTACAAGAACAATCCCGTCAAGTGTCACGTTACGCTCCGGCGCCACTATCAAGCGCGTCAATTAAACGTTCCACCATTTCAGTGGCATCGGTTGAGCCTGTGTATCCGGCCGCAAACTTATGACCACCGCCACCGAATGACGTTGCAATCTGACCAACCGATATTGCCGACTTGCTGCGTAACGAAGCTTTCCACACACCATCGTCTGATTGCTTGAATACGCACGCAACCTCCGCTTCGTGAGTGCGACGCAAATTGTCGATGACACGCTCCATGGACAGTTCATCCAAATGGCCGCGCGCTTGGGAACTAATAAATGTGTATACCAATCCCAGACCATCTGCGACATCAGTGCGCAGAACCGCGTTTGACATCGCTTCGCCTAACATCTGAACTGAACTAAAAGGCTCATCATCAAAAAGCAAGCGAGCTATCGTGCTGTGGTCAAATCCAGTATCAAAGAGACGTGCAGCAGTGCGCAACGTGTCAGAAGTGGTTCCGCGATATTTAAAGGAACCAGTGTCGGTAGCCAACCCAGCATAAAGTGCAGTGGCAATGTCATGGTCTAGATCAACATCAAGTAGGTCAATAATTTTTAGAACCATTTCGGCAGTGGCAGGCGACGACGGATCGACCACATTGATTGTTCCAAAACCGGCGTTAGATGCATGATGATCGATAACAATCGAGACTGGTGCATTGGTGAGCACATCAGCGAGCACTCCGAGGCGGTGCACCGAGGCCGTGTCACACGACACCACGACATCGGATAGCGGCACGTTTTCAGGGGACACAACAAGTTCAATTCCTGGTAAAAAATTCATCGACTCAGGTACTCGAAATCCAAATTCACCCACAGAAACAGCAACCGTCTTTCCTAAACTGCGAAGCGCCATCCCTAAAGCCAGCGCTGAACCTAACGCATCAGGGTCTGGTGTTACATGCGCAATGAGTAGCACCGAATCTGCATGACGTAAGGCAGAAACCGCTCCTGACCAATCAGGAGCGGACGTCACTGGTCATCACCTGCACGTTTGTACGGATCTGAGTCGCCAGCATATGTAGCTTGTCGTGCGCGCTGTTGAACTTCGCTATCTGCGGCCTGTGCTGCTGCAAGCAGGTCATCGATTGCCTGGACATTAGTAGGTAGGGCATCTCGGATGAACGAGACACTCGGCGTAAATTTAACACCGGTGCGTCGCCCAATCTCCGTGCGAATCATTCCCCGCGCAGACTCCAATGCTGCTGCCGTACTAATTGCTTCCTGGTCTGTTCCATAAACCGTGTAGAACACGGTGGCATCGTGCAGATCAGGTGAGACTTTGCAGTCCGTGACAGTAATGAATCCCAAACGAGGATCCTTTATCCGAAGCTCAAGAGTTTCGGCAACGATTTCTTGTATGCGCTCGCCTAGTTTGCGTGCGCGTGCAATATCAACCATTCACGTACTCCCTACACAAGGACCTTTTCGCGCATTTCAAAAGTCTCAATGATGTCGCCGACCTTGACGTCATTAAAGGACCCAAGACCGATACCGCACTCGAAGCCTTCACGAACCTCTGTGGCGTCATCCTTAAAGCGACGCAAGGTATCAATAGATAGGTCGCCTCTGACAACAACGCCATCACGCACCAAGCGAGCCTTAGCCTTGCGCTTGATTTCTCCAGACGAAACAATGCAACCCGCGATGTTTCCGAACTTGCTTGATCGGAAGACTTCACGCACTTCGGCGGCACCGAGTTCAATCTCTTCAAATTCAGCCTTACGCATGCCTTTCAGCGCAGATTCGATTTCATCAATGACTGAATAGATGACGTTGTAGAAGCGAACCTCTACTCCTTCGCGTTCTGCCAAGTCGCGGGACTTACCTTCCGGACGCACGTTGAAGCCAATGATCATGGCATCAGATGCCGAAGCCAAGGTCACATCGTTTTCGGTAATAGCACCAACGCCGCGATGAATCACACGAAGCGAGACGTTCTCGTCGCCGATGTCGATGGCAAGTAACGCATCTTCCAGAGCTTCCACAGAACCAGATACGTCACCCTTGATGATGATCTTGAGCTCCGCGATTTCACCCTTATCCAACGCCTTAAGAACATCGTCCAAAGTGGTGCGCTTGCGGCGCTTTGCCAACTCGGCATTACGTTCACGAGCCTGGCGTGACTGAGCAATTTGACGGGCCGTGCGGTCTTCATCAACCACAAGGAATGAGTCGCCGGCTCGTGGAACTGCAGTCAGACCAAGAACCTGAACTGCACGCGCTGGCTCCGCGAAGTCAACCGTGTCACCGTTTTCATCAAGCATGGCTCGAACGCGACCATAAGCGTCGCCGACAACAATCGAATCACCAGGACGCAACGTGCCACGTTGTACAAGAACAGTGGCAACTGGACCTCGACCACGGTCAAGGTGGGCTTCGATAGCGACACCTTGTGCATCTTGATTCGGGTTGGCCCGCAAATCCATACCAGCATCAGCGGTGAGCAAAATTGAATCAATAAGCTCATCAATGTTGAGACTATTTTTAGCTGATACGTCGACGAAAATTGTGTCGCCGCCGTACTCTTCGGGAACAAGTCCATACTCAGTGAGTTGGCCACGTACCTTAGTCGCATCAGCGCCTTCTTTATCAATCTTGTTCACTGCAACCACGATCGGGACGCCAGCGGCTTGTGCGTGATTAAGAGCTTCAATCGTCTGAGGCTTAACACCGTCATCTGCCGCAACTACTAGGACTGCAATGTCGGTGACTTGAGCACCACGAGCACGCATGGCGGTGAACGCTTCGTGACCTGGAGTGTCAATAAACGTAATCGCCCGCTCAATACCTTCGTGCGTGTGATGAATTTGGTAGGCACCAATGTGCTGTGTGATACCACCAGCTTCCTTAGCAACGACGTTTGTTTGTCGAATTGCATCAAGAAGACGAGTCTTACCATGATCAACGTGACCCATGACAGTGACTACCGGTGCTCGAATGACAAGAGCTTCTTCGCCACCTTCGTCCCCGAATTCAAGATCGAAGGATTCAAGTAGCTCACGGTCTTCATCTTCTGGGGAAATGATTTGCACATCGAAATTAAGCTCGGCTCCGAGTAGCTCAAGTGTCTCTTCATCCACCGACTGCGTAGCGGTCACCATCGAACCCATTTTGAACAACATCTGTACTAACGCTGCTGGCTCAGTACCAATCTTTTCGGCGAAGTCTGTCAGTGACGCACCACGTTGAATACGTAATGCTTGTCCTTGGCCAACCGGAAGCGTGACGCCACCAATTGTTGGTGCCATCATGTTGTCGAACTCTTGACGCTTTGCACGCTTTGACTTACGACCCTTTGACGGACGACCTCCTGACTTTCCAAATGCCCCTGCAGTATTACCGCGACCACCCGTTGAACCAGGACGACCAGTTCCCGAACCCGGACGACCACCGGGTGCTCCAGCTCCCGCTCCAGCAGGTGTGCCACCTGGACGTGCTCCAGCAAAGCCACCAGTGCTCGGTCCACCTGGACGACCCGCTCCAAAGCCTCCACCAGGACGCGGACCGCGATCACTTGGACCACCAGGACGCGGACCGCGATCATTTGGACCACCAGGACGCGGGCCACGATCACTTGGACCACCAGGACGAGCACTTGCTGGACGCGGAGCTCCAGCTACACCAGGTGAGGCAGGTCGGGCGCCACGATCACCGGTTGAAAATGGATTATTTCCTGGGCGCGCTGTTCTTGGCGCCGAGACAAACGGATTGTTACCTGCACGTGGACTACCAGGACGTGGGCCAGGAGTAGGCGGACGTGGTCCACCAACTGGCTCTTGAACATCAGATGCTGGCGAAGAAGTAGCGGGTGCCTCTGGTTGCGAGGTCACACTTGGCGATGTTGCACGTGGTTGTGTGTCGATAGGTTCTGCAGTGGCCACCGGATCAGGATCAGCAGCTGGCTTGGCAACTGCCTTCTTAGCGGCAGCTTTCTTTGCCGGTGCTGGTTGATCTGCGGCAGCAGCAGCTGCAGTTGCTAAATCAGGAAATGCCTTTTCCAACTTGCGCACAGCAGGAGCTTCAACAGTTGACGATGCTGACTTAACGTATTCATTAATTGACTCAAGCTTTTCAATGATGACTTTGCTATCGACACCATATTTCTTAGCGAGTTCATAAACCCGGGCCTTGGACATGTTTCTCCAGTCTGGTCCGGGTTTTTAGGTGCTACCGGACCGTCGTTGTTTTCTTCGCACTCATTACTGAGCACTCTGCTTGCGGGCGTTCATCGGTTGAACGCAGCCGTATTCTGTGGCATAACTACTCCCGTTGTGGCGGTCGTTGACGGTTAAGGTAAATCAACTAGTGAGTTCGTCTAGCGCACTGACATCAAGAGGTCCCTGTGAGCGCAAGGCCCGACCGAGAATCTTCTGTGACAGCGCACTCGACATACACTGAGATCCAGGATGCACATAGGCGCCTCGACCAGGTGCTGTGCCATTCACATCGACGATTAATCGTTGATTTTCAAGCACGAGCCGAACTAGCAGATCTGTGGAATCACGACTCCGGCACGAAACACACATGCGAGTCACTGTCTTAGCCATGAAAACCAAGCCCAGTCTAGCCCACTTCGCCTGACAAGTTGGTCACCCAAATCCTGCGGGACGGCTGTCAGCGGACTTTTAGGGCTAATCCGAGGGTGCCGAGTCTGATTTTATGTCGATTTTTGCCCCAGTTAATCGGGCAGCAAGTCTGGCGTTTTGCCCTTCTCGACCAATGGCCAGCGACAATTTGTAATCGGGAACGACTACCCGAACGACCCGGTTTACCGGGTCAATCACCGTGGATGAAATAACCGGTGCTGGAGATAATGCGTGAGCAACGTACTCGCCAAGATCGGCACTGAAGTCCACAATATCAATCTTCTCTCCTCCCAATTCGCTCATTACAGCACGCACTCGACCACCCATGGGACCAATACACGACCCCTTTGGATTCACTCCTGAAACCTTTGTGGACACAGAAATCTTCGTGCGATGGCCAGCTTCACGGGCTAAGCCTTCGATCGTTACTGTGCCATCAGCAATCTCGGGCACTTCGAGTTTGAATAGCTCTTCTACGAAACGTGGGTGGCTACGAGATAACGTCACAATCGGGCCCTTTGGTCCAAGTCGCACACTGACCACATAGCAGCGAATGCGACGTCCATGCGAGTAGTCCTCACCAGGAACCCATTCTTCGGGAGGGAGCACACCCTCAACAGGACCTAAGTCGACAAAAATCAGACGTCGATCGCTTCCTTGCTGAATAACGCCAGAAACAATGTCACCCTCTTTAGCCTGAAATTCCAAAACAGTTGCATCGTCCCCAGCAGATTTCAATCGTTGGGTAATCACGCCACGAGCAAGCGATGCCGCTACTCGACCAAAACCTTCTGGAGTTGCTTCAAATTCACCAATGGCATTGCCATCATCATCAAGTTCTTTTGCAATCACGGTCACATGTCCATTAACTCGATCCAATTGGACTCGAGCTTGTTCATGTGCGTGCGGAGTATGTTGGTATGCCACGAGGAGTGCTTGCTCGATGGCCTCGATGAGATATTCCAAAGAGATCCCGCGCTCGCGAGTAATTCCCTTCAACGCAGAGACATCAATATCCATTACTCATCATCCTTACGATTGAATTCCACATCGATAAAAGCCTTCGAGATAGCACCGATGTCGAACTTGCGCATTTGCCCTTTGACATTCAGCGTGACTTGCGGATTTTCAAACGCCACAATGCGGCCACTGGCATTTACAGAATCACCAGACACAGTCACGAGGCGCCCTACATTGCGCGCCCAATGTACTGGCTTAGTTAATGGTCGGCTAATGCCGCGCGACGATACTTCCAGAACATACGGCGCATCACCCATCACATTGCTGGCATCCAAAAATTCTGAAATTGCCCGCGAGGCTTCTGCTACCTTGTCCAGATCTACGCCGCCGTCTGCGTCAACGAACACTTCCAGGATGCGTCGATTTCCGGCCTTGCTCAATTCGATGTCGTCTATGTCAATACCCAACGCAGCAACGATTGGTTCAAGAGCTGATGTGATATCAGAAATCGCTGTCATGGCCGACGCCTCTTCAATTGGGTGGAACAATTATGTATTTGTGACCCTAACGCTAGGTTGGAGATATGGCAATAAACCGTCGCGGATTTTTAAACATCTGTGCTTCGAGCGCAGTTCTGCTTGGTTGTGGGCATTCGTCAGGCACGCTTTCTGCCGACGACACCCTAATTCGTGATGCCATATCACGATTGCAGGCACTGCAGGGATTGGCACTCCACAATCAAGAGCTGCAGTCACATCTTGCTTCACACATTGCTGCCTTGGTGCAGTTGTCACATGACAATTTAGGTACAACTCCAGAACCAACTGCAAGCGCATCTATACCCCGTGATTTGCATACGCAACTCTCCACCACCAGCATCACGTTTCGCGATAACACCCTTGCAGTAACGCAAGCGAACTTATCTCGTGCCTTTTCTTTGATATCGGCAAGTTTGGCTGTCCATGCAGTAGCGCTGGGAGTAACGCCATGACGCAAGACATAACTACTGTTCAAGACTTGCTCGATAGTGCCCATTGCGCCGTTTACACGTACGGCATCGTTGCTGCTTACGCCGAAGATGCAAACCAAGCCTTAGATGATCAGGCAATTCATCGAAAGCTACGTGATCGACTCGTTGAATTCTGTCTGACCCATTCGATACCAGTGAGCCCTGCCGCAGCTGCATATCAACTTCCCACTCGAATCACCGACAACACTTCAGCTAGGAGTGTTGCCGGCATTCTTGAAAATCGACTGTGTAATCAGTGGGCGACCTCGCTCTTCACTCTTGATCGGGTCTTCGCGCAGGAAATGATCGGCTTCCCACAAGAGTGCGCACTTCGCGCATACGCATGGTCTGGAATGACTAGTGCCTTCCCGCATTAGCCATTGAATAAAACGGTTTAGTGAGATGTGACGCTAACGATAAGTCGCACTATCAAGAGCGCTTGCACTCCTAGAAAGACCAGTCGTACAAATAAGCTGCCGCGCTTGAGCGCAGTGTGCGCTCCAAGGTAACCACCGAGCATGTTTGCTGGTGCCATAAACGCCGTCACTAGCCACATCACATTGTGTGTGGGAATAAAGATCATAAGAGCCGCCAAGTTCGTTGCCACATTTACAAACTTGGCAGATGCCGAACCTTTTAAGAAATCAAAACCAATGAAAGCAACCAGACCAAAGACTAAAAACATGCCGGTTCCTGGGCCCATGATGCCGTCGTAAAACCCTATGCCCGCTCCGAACACACTTGCTGAGAGTGGTCCACGAACTTCGTGGGAAGGCGTCCGGCCAAACTCTGGGCGAAACAACGTGAACATTCCTACCGAAATCAGAACAATCAAAAGTATTGGTTCAAATGCCGCTCGATCTACCTTTGTAATGAGATGGGCGCCAAGTGCCGAACCAATGAATGCACATAAGGCCATAGGAAGGACATGCCGGCGTTCCAAAGGAATTTGCTTTGCGTAGGTACGCGCTGCAACAGATGTGCCAACAATTGAAATCGACTTATTTGTGCCGGACACCGCCGCCAACGAATTATGTGGAAACACGGCTAACATCACTGGCAACTGAATCAACCCGCCACCACCTGCTACGGCATCGACAAACCCAGCAAGCAATGCCGTGCATATGCAAACGACGAGCGTTAACGCTGAAAGGTCATTCCACATCAGAGAGTTGACGCATTCCCGTCAGGTACGGCGTTCCAGTTATTGACCACGTCAAGAACATCTCCCAACCGTTGGACGGTTGCTGCAGGAATGATTCCTAAGTCTGTTGACTGAGCTGCAGGAATTATTGAGTGCGGAATCCAAATTCCTTTCATACCGATTTCTTGTGCTCCATGAATGTCGTCAAAGAGTCGATCCCCAACAAAGGCACAGTGTTGCGGATCTACTCCAAGGTTGTACGTAACATCTGTAAAAACAGAGCGGTGTGGCTTAGCGCTCGTTGTTTCGCTAGTGAACAACAGGTAGTCAAACAGATGCAAGATGCCATCACGTTCTAGAACACTTTCGTGGTGGCGCCGTGGCCACATCGTGTTCGACAACACGGCAGTCTTTATTCCCATTCCTCGCAATGCTTCTAAAAGCGCAACGGCATCAACATCGGTGTATGTATCCGGATCCCACGCCCGCAAATAGGCCTCAAGTGCTTCGAAATGTAGCGAACTCGACGTATCGATGCCATTGACTTCGAACATCGCTTCAAGCGCGCCGGTTCCGGTCTCTCCTTGGGTATCAAATTGATGCGCCCACCGAGACTGCTCGCCTACGTGCAACGCTCGAGCGAGTTCATCGGCGCGCTCTGGCGCGTAGATGTGTGCGTAAGCCAACCATCGGGCTTGTAAATCAACATCGTGCCAAGGTGTGAGCGTGCCACCCCAATCAAAGATGACAGCTTGGATGTTCATGACCGAACGAGCGCAACCACGTGGGCTACGAAATCATCAACAGCGACATTTTCCTGTTCGCCTGACTTGCGATCGCGCACTTCAATCACACCGTCAGCTAAACCACGACCAATAACAGCGATTGTTGGAATACCCAAGAGTTCTGAATCATTGAACTTCACACCCGGTGATACGCCCCGTCGATCATCATAGAGAACCCGCACTCCTTGCGCCTCAAGACTTGCTGCGAAGGTTTCGGCAACATCGAAAGGTTGATCTTCCTTACCCGTGGCGATGATGTGGATGTCTGCTGGTGCAACTTCTCGCGGCCAGATCAAGCCCTTTTCATCATGCGATTGCTCTGCGATTGTTGCCACTGCCCGTGACACACCAATGCCGTAAGAACCCATAGTGACCGTGACAAGTTCACTGTTTTCGTTAAGTACCTGCAAATCAAGAGCCTCGGCGTACTTACGTCCCAATTGAAAAATATGACCAATTTCAATACCTCGCGCCATTGAAATATCGGCGCCGCAAGATGAACAGCCATCACCCTGTCGAACTTCGGCCGCTTCAATGACTCCATCCCACGAGAAATCACGTCCGGCAACTAAGTCATACACGTGATTTCCGCGCTTGTTGGCGCCGGTGATCCAACGTGAACCTTCCACAATTCGCGGATCAACGAGATAGCGAATACCTGAAGATGAACTTTCACCAAGAACTGTCGGCCCAATGTAGCCCTTAACTAAAGCTGGATATTTCTTAAAGTCTTCTTCTTCAAATACTTCAAGTGAATACGGATGTATTGCGGCCTCGACTCGCTTGAGATCAACCTCACGATCACCTGGAAGTCCGATGACGAGAGGAGACTTCGTTCCATCAACTGCAATCATCATCAGAACAACATTCTTGAGTGTGTCTGATGCTTCCCAATCTCGATCGGCGCGTCTCAACTCCGGACGAGCGTTGGATATTTCAACTAATGAGGCAATCGTTGGAGTGTCAGGCGTATCCTCCACATGCGCGGCAGGCACCTGCGAATAGTCCTGCGGTTCTTGTGGACGAGTAACAATCGCTTCAACGTTGGCAGCCATCCCGCACGAATGACATTTCACATAGGTGTCTTCACCCGTATCGCATGGTGCAAGGAACTCTTCGCTCTTTGAACCGCCCATTGCTCCGGCCATTGCAGAAACAATTTCGTAATGCAATCCGAGACGATCAAACGTCGAAATGTAGGCATCGCGATGACGTTGATAAGAGACGTCCAAACCAGCATCGTCAATATCGAAAGAATAGGAATCCTTCATAACGAATTCGCGAGCACGCAAAATTCCAGCACGAGGACGAGCTTCGTCCCGATACTTGATTTGAATGTGATAAATGCAAAGCGGTAAGTCTTTGTAGGACGAATACTCGCCCTTAACCATCAACGTGAACATCTCTTCGTGAGTTGGACCCAAAAGGTAGTCTGCTTTTTTTCGATCCTGTAGACGGAAGAGATTGTCACCATAATCCTGCCAACGATGAGTTTTCTCATACGGCTCCCGCGGCAAGAGTGCAGGAAAATGAACCTCTTGAAAACCTGCAGCGTCCATTTCTTCACGCACGATGTTTTCAATGTTGCGATACACCAAATAACCAAGTGGTAGCCAAGACCAAATGCCTGGCGCAATACGGCGCACATACCCAGCACGCACGAGCAGACGGTGGCTGGCAACTTCTGCGTCAGCAGGATCCTCTCGCAAGGTACGCAGGAACAACGTCGACATACGTAGCACGAGACAAACTCCTTGATAGGTGTGGCTTTATCGTACCGATAGGACTACCGCGAACTAGAACAGCACGGTCGCGAACGTGTCTACCTGTTCATATCCCACAGACTTATAGGCAGCAATTGCCACAGTGTTGAAATCGTTGACGTACAGCGAAGCGGTGCCAGCTATGTCGTCAAGAACGTACTTAGTAACAGCTGCCATCCCTGGCACAGAAAGCCCCTTGCCACGCCAGTTGGGGTGAACCCACACCCCTTGTATCTGGGCTACCCCTGCCCCAACGGACCCAATCTCTGCCTTAAATATGATCTGTCCATCATCGATACGCACAAAAGAATGTCGCGCCGCGATAATTTCGGCAATCCGATTGCGGTACATCGTTCCAGTTCCAAAAGCAACCGGTGAGATTCCCACTTCATTCGTGAACATGTCAATACACGCTGGCAGCAACACATCGAGATCAGACTTATGCGCGTATCGAACCAAGTCATCCGATGCGACTAGGGAGCGTTGTGATAGCGCCATGACAGGTTGACGTGAGCGCACTTCACGTGCTTTGCCCCAAGCAGACTCGAGAGTCGACCATAGATCAAGGACCTCACTGTCGGGACCCACAATCGATGAGCAACGTCGACCTTGTCGCGCTAGCACTTTGGCAAATGCGGCACGAGATTCGGCTGTCGTATTGATAGGAACTAGGTTTGCTCCGACCAACATTGCAGAGATGAGTTCATCTCCAGAAAAGAAGCCGTAGACATCACTATGTGCGCTGCGAAGAAATGATTTTGATTGAGACAGCACTCGTGACGCAACATAACAGTGACGCACTGGGTTGCTTTTAATAATGTCTACCAGCTGCGGTAAATGACGGGCCTCAATCGTACGAACGTCGTGCGTCATTGCTACGACACAGTAACGATTGGATCGCCCTGTTCTTCCATGGCTGCTGCAAGCTTCATTGCCTCTTCAATAAGAGTTTCGACTATGAGATGTTCGGGGACGGTTTTAATCACTTCGCCCTTAACGAAAATCTGACCCTTGCCGTTACCACTAGCTACTCCAAGATCTGCTTCGCGTGCTTCACCTGGACCATTGACGACACACCCCATCACTGCAACGCGCAATGGAACCTCTAGGCCCTCGAGTCCTGCAGTGACTTGCTCAGCGAGTGTGTACACATCAACTTGAGCGCGACCACATGATGGACACGAGACAATCTCGAGACCTCGTTGCCGCAAATTAAGAGACTCGAGAATCTGGTTACCCACTTTGACTTCTTCAACCGGTGGCGCAGATAGCGACACGCGAATAGTGTCGCCAATTCCATCGGACAGCAGCGAACCAAAAGCTACTGCAGATTTGATTGTTCCTTGGAATGTCGGACCTGCTTCTGTAACACCAAGGTGAAGTGGGTAATCACAACGAGCTGCTAACAACCGGTAGGCCTGCACCATGATTACTGGATCGTGGTGCTTAACCGAAATTTTGATATCACGGAAACCGTGCTCTTCAAACAATGAACATTCCCACAGCGCAGATTCCACAAGAGCCTCAGGTGTAGCTTTGCCGTACTTTTCCAAAAGACGTTTATCTAAACTGCCCGCATTCACACCGATACGAATCGGAATGCCCGCATCTCCTGCAGCTCGAGCAATCTCTTTGACTTTGTCATCGAATTGCTTGATGTTGCCTGGATTGACACGAACCCCTGCAACACCTGCATCAATTGCGGCAAAGACATACTTTGGCTGAAAATGAATGTCAGCGATAACCGGAATGCCACTCTTTTTAGCGATCGCAGGTAACGCATCTGCGTCATCCTGGCTTGGCACCGCAACCCGAACAATTTGGCAACCAGAAGCTGTCAATTCAGCAATCTGTTGCAATGTCGAATTGATATCTGCTGTAAGCGTGGTCGCCATCGATTGCACACTTATGGGAGCGTCGCCTCCCACCTTTACAGGATGTGAGTGATGATTCAAAATAATTTGTCGACTCAATCGCCGCGGGGCTAGCACCGGTGGCGGCAAGCTGGGTAAACCAAGATCGATTGACATGCTTCTATTATCTCGTAACCCCAACAAAGTGCCCATTCAACCTATGTTGTGGCAACGACGTCGCCTTAACCTAAGGAAATGGGCTTGATGATGTCAGCCAGGATGACAACCAGCGACATGGTCAAAAGGGCCAACGTCGCAACATAAGCAATGGGTGTCAGACGTGCGGTATCCGCTGGACCTGGCAGCTGTGGTGCTCGGCGAATTCTGGCCCAGGTGCGTCGTGCACCTTCAAAGAGTGCTCCTGCAATATGGCCTCCATCAAGTGGCAACAGTGGAACCATATTGAATAGGAATAGAAACAAATTAAGTGATCCCAGTAAGTTCAAACTTGACGACAATTTCAGTGACAACGATAAGTCAGGTGTCGAGGCAATCTCTCCGCCAATCTTTCCAATTCCAATGACACTGATGGGTCCATTTGGATCGCGTGGAGCAGACGTAAACAAATCGCGTGCAAGATGGTAAACACTCACTGGGAAAGATTTCAAGGCAGCGACTGAATCTATGGCATACCGCTGCATAAAGGGGCCAACGTCACCAAGTGATGACCGCATCATGACTGAGCCAGGTGACACTCCTAAAAATGCCCGTGTCCCTTCTGAATCGGTAATCTGACCGAGCACAACCGATTTCTGCTGAGTCACCCCATCACGAGTAAATGACACCACAACGGTGTTGCCTTGCTTTCCTGAAAGTGCATCTCCTAAATCGAACCAATGTGTCAACTGTTTTCCGTCAACTGAATTCAAGGTGTCACCAGCACGTAATCCGAGCATTGCGGCTGCAGTCTTTTGACCGTCACCGCAGCCACCATCGACGGATGCAATACCTGAAGGATTTGCATCCGTTGGAACACACACGTAAACCCGCGACAGAGTTGTTGTTGGCTCTGGTGACCCAATGACACACATGGACAGCGCAAAGAGAAAGAAAGCCAGAATCAGATTTGTTACTGGGCCGCCGAACATCACAGTTAACTTACGAGGCACTGAAAGGTTGTAAAACGTACGAGCTTCTTCGCCTTCGTGAATCTCACCTAACGACGTCTGGCGGGCATCTTCGATCCAGGTTTCGAACACACCCGGCTTGCCAGAGGTATCTTTTCCAACTGCGCGCGGTGGATACATGCCAATCATGCGGATATACCCACCAAGAGGAATCGCCTTCACACCATATTCAGTTTCGCCACGCACACGCGACCACAGAGTAGGTCCAAAACCGACCATGTATTGCGGAACCCTGACGCCAAATTTCTTCGCTGGCAATAGATGACCTAGTTCGTGCAATGCGATAGAAAGCATGAGTCCCACGATGACGATGACAAATCCAATGACACCAATCATGTGAGTCACTTCCTCGATATAAGTTGCTGGCTGTAACTTTGCGCCCAACGATGAGCTGCCTGCACTTCTTCTATAGTAAGTCGCTCATCTGCGACAAAGTCTTCTGTGAGATGAATTGTGAGGACTTCATCCACCAGCGCAACAATCTCTAAAAACGAGATGGCGCCTTCGAGGAATGCTGACACTGCTACTTCATTCGCACTGTTCAAGACAGCAGGCGCTGTACCAGCCAGGGATCCAGCTTTTTTGGCAAGGTCAAGTGCCGGAAACGTCTTCCTGTCTACGGGTTCAAAAGTCCATTGCGTAGGTGTATCCCACGTTATGGGTGCCACGCTTCTGGCAACCCGATCAGGCCAACCCAATCCCAGAGCAATCGGTAAATGCATATCTGGTGGACTTGCTTGGGCGATTGTTGATCCATCAGTGAACTCCACCATCGAATGCACAATGGATTGTGGGTGCACGACAACGTCAATGTTGTCCATCGGAATGTTGAAAAGAAGGTGCGCCTCTATCACTTCGAGACCTTTATTCATCAACGTTGCCGAATTTATCGTGACAACAGGACCCATCGACCAAGTCGGATGATGTAACGCTTGCTCCGCACTAACCCCAGCAAGTTGCTCACGAGTCCAGCCTCTAAACGGTCCACCGCTTGCCGTCAATATAAGTTGTGCAATTTCAGCATGCGTTCCGCTGCGCATGGCTTGAGCAATCGCCGAATGTTCCGAGTCGACAGGAACTATTTGCCCTGCGCTTGCCAGACTCGTAACTGCTCGCCCGCCAATAACGAGTGATTCCTTATTAGCGAGTGCAAGTGTGTTACCGGCACGCAACGCAGCAACCGTGGGCTCAAGTCCCACTGCACCCGCAATGCCATTCAATACAACATCGCATTCCAATGCGGCAAGTTCCGCAGCGGCCATCGGTCCAATGTGCAGCTTTGGCAATTCATAGTTGCCCTCGGAATAGCCAGCCTTCACTGCTTGGGCGTACAAGGCAAGCTGCAAGTCTTGCGCTTGAGTTGCTTGTGCCAATGCCACGTGTGCGACACCAAATTCAATCGCTTGCGCCGCCAACAATTCAACGTGACCGCCGCCAGCCGAAATACCTACGAGAACAAATCGATCTGGATGTGCACGAATAATGTCTAACGCTTGCGTACCAATACTGCCAGTGCTTCCCAGCACAACAATGCGGCGAACTCGAGCAGCATTCATGCGTTAAAGGTCAAGACCACTCAGGACCATGATGCGTTCATGCGTCATGTCTTCCATAGCCCAGCGCAAACCTTCCTTGCCTACACCAGAGGCTTTGACGCCACCATATGGCATTTGGTCAGATCGGAAAGTTGGAACATCACCAATAATGACGCCCCCAACTTCTAGTTCACGATGTGCGCGGAATGCCGTCTGAATATTGTGCGTGAAAACCCCCGCTTGTAATCCAAACGGTGAGTCATTGACTAAATCAAAGCCTTCTTGCGTTGATCTAATCGAATCTAAAATCATGACCGGACCAAATATTTCATTGCATGAAACTTTGGCATCTTTTGGCACATTGGTCAGAACCGTCGGCTCATAGAAGGAACCGTCGCGCTTTCCTCCAGTGAGGAGTTTCGCACCTGCCGCCACTGCTTCATTGACCCAAGTCTCAACTCGGATCGCTGCTGCTTCATTAATCATTGGACCCACGATTGTCTTATCGTCGAAGGGATCGCCATTAACGAGTTTTTCTGCTGCCGAAATAACTTTCGCGGCGAACTTGTCAAACAGCGATTCATGCGCGTAAATGCGCTGCACCGAAATACATGACTGACCGGCTTGATATGTCCCAAAAAGTGTCACACGCGTTGCAGCCCATTCGAGGTCAGCGTCGCTTGACCAGTCATCCAAAATGAGCGCCGCTGCATTTCCGCCCAATTCCAAAGTGATGTGTTTGTGCGGCACGGCTTTTTGAATTTCGAAACCAACCTTGTCGGATCCGGTAAACGAGATCACGGGAAGTCGCTCGTCGGCAACGAGTGCAGGTGCAGCAGAATTATCAACAGGAAGAACAGACCACGACCCTGCAGGCAAATTAGTTTCGGCCATGATTTCGCCAAGTAGTAAAGCACTCAATGGTGTCGATGGGGCTGGCTTCACAATAATTGGCGCACCGACTGCGATTGCAGGTGCAACTTTATGTGCCACCAAATTCAGCGGGAAATTAAACGGTGAAATCCCAAGCACAACACCATGTGGGAAACGACGAATAAGCGCATAGCGACCTGTGGCCGACACTTCAGTATCAAGACGCTGCACTTCACCAGAAAACCGTCGTGCTTCTTCGGCTGCCCAACGAAATGTTGCAATCGCTCGAGACGCTTCGCTGCGCGCCCAGATAATGGGCTTTCCGTTCTCAGCTGTAATCAACTGAGCAATTTCTTCCTGACGGGAAGCCAATTGCTGCGAAATGTGCATCAGGGCATCACTACGCACCGCTGCGCTTGTTGCCTGAAATTCATAGCGAACTGCCGCCGCAGCTGCAATAGCCTGCTCAACCTGAGCCGCAGTGGGCACGTAGTAAGAACCAACGGTTGACCCATCGCCAGGATGCGTGACGTGAGCCACGACGTCGCTAGTTACTGCCTGCCCGGAAACCCAAAAGGGATGCACTTTTGTCATGTGCCATACGCTACGCCTAGTCGAGTCCAACCTGCGAATTGCGCCTTGATATCGGGTTGGGTGACGTGTGCCACAGGCCAACGGCAGGACTAACATTGCGGTTATGACTGCTACAGAAAATCTTGTTAACGGCTTGCCACAGGAACGACGCCTTGTTACTGCGATTCCTGGCCCCAAATCCATGGCACTTCAGGATCGTCGTAAGGCCGCAATCAGCAACGGTATCGGCGCTACCCTACCTATCTTTATTGATCGCGCTGCCGGAGGTGTTGTTGTCGACATTGACGGTAACTCACTGATCGACATGGGTTCAGGTATTGCCGTCACATCAGTTGGTAACGCGGCTCAGGCAGTTATCGACGCGGTCACTGCCCAGGTGGAGAAATTCACTCACACCTGCTTTATGGTCACTCAATACGAGAACTACATCGAAGTATGTGAAGCACTTAACCGTCTGACCCCAGGCGATCACGAGAAGCGTTCTGCACTATTTAATACGGGTGCTGAAGCAGTCGAGAATGCAGTCAAGATTGCACGTACCTACACAAAGCGTCAAGCAGTCGTCGTTTTTGAACATGGGTACCACGGACGTACAAATCTGACAATGGCAATGACTGGTAAGAACATGCCTTACAAGCAAGGCTTTGGTCCGTTTGCCTCTGAGGTGTACCGCCTGCCAATGTCCTATCCATTCCACGATGGGCTCACCGGCCCTGAAGCAGCACAACGAACAATTAGCCGTATCGAAAAAGAAATTGGTGCGGGCAATGTGGCCGCACTTGTTATTGAACCGATCCAAGGCGAAGGTGGTTTCGTTGTTCCTGCCGAAGGCTTCATCCCTGCTTTGGCGGCTTTCGCAAAGGCAAACGGAATCGTCTTTGTAGCTGACGAAGTGCAGACGGGATTCTGTCGCACCGGAAAATGGTTTGCCAGCGAACACGAAGGAATTGTTCCTGACCTTATTACTACCGCTAAGGGCATCGCAGGCGGCTTACCACTAGCTGCTGTCACTGGTCGTGCAGAAATTATGGATTCAGTTCATGCGGGCGGCCTTGGGGGAACCTATGGCGGCAATCCAATCGCATGCGCGGCAGCATTAGCGTCCATTTCGATTATGGAACAAGAAGACTTAAATGCAAAGGCTCGTCACATCGAAACCATCATGCTGCCACGTCTTGAAAAAATTGCAGCTGACGCTGGAGTCATAGGAAACATTCGTGGCCGCGGTGCAATGATTGCCGTTGAAATTGTTAAGCCCGGAACAGATGAGCCTGATGCAGACATGACCAGCAAGGTGGCGAAGTTGTGTCACGCCGAAGGTGTCTTAGTACTTACAGCAGGAACTTATGGAAACGTGTTGCGCTTCCTGCCACCACTCGTCATGCCTGAACACCTACTCGATGATGCGTTAACAATTATCGAACATGCCTTCAAGGAAGCAACTGCTTAACCGCTGATGAGCACAACTGAACACGCCTCGGTTGCCCGAGTAAAGCAAGCCTTTGCGCATGCCGGAATTAATCCTGAGGTTCGCACACTAAGCGACACAGCACGCACAGCTGTTGAGGCCGCTGCCGGACTCGACGTTGAAGTGGGACAAATCGCCTCGTCAATTGTTTTCACAGTTGACTTGGGCGATGGCATTGTTCCTGTGCTTGTTGTGACATCTGGGCGACACCGGGTTAACACCTCACTAGTTCAAGAGGCGGCGGCGCTTCCCACATTTGGTCGCGCCGATGCAGACTTCGTGCGGGAGTGGAGTGGCTTTGCCATCGGAGGCGTCAGCCCAACTGGGTGGATACACAATGGTCAGCCGTATTCGCCGCTCACTTTTGTTGATGTCGCGTTGGCTGACTACGACGTTGTGTGGGCTGCCGCAGGTCACACCCATGTTGTTTATCGCACGACATTTGCAGACCTAGTCTCGCTCACTCAAGGTACAGCGGTCATTGCAGGCGACTAGCCACCTTATTTCTGCGCGGGTTCGCAGTAACTTTCATTTCCCTTGTCGATCACACCTAACGCGTCATCCTGCACAGTGCACAGCCAGTGAGACAGACTAGAGCCATGAGCACACATCATGTAGCGCTTGATATTTTTCATGTGCCAACGAGCAAAATACCCAACGCGCTCTTCCGAATGGGATTGCATCGTATGAATTTGCGACGCATACCCGAGCTCAAATTTTGGAAATTGTTAGGAACTGGTTCCGGTCGCACGTTCACGATGCGAGATGCTGACTTACATCATTGGGCAATTCTGACAGTGTGGAATACCCAAGACTCCGCAGACAATTTTGCTTCTCACGATGTGGTGCAAAGCTGGAACGCCATTGCCACAGAGCATGCCCGAATCGTTTTGCTACCGATTTCTAGTAAAGGAACCTGGGCATCGCAGAAACCGTTTGGTGATCCCACGCCACGAAAGGTCGAAACTCGCGTGGCGGCACTTACTCGTGCGTCAATCAAAGTGCGTTGGTGGCGTGAATTTTGGCGAAGTGTTCCTGCCGTGAGTGCAGATCTGAACTCGACTGACGGGTTACTGATGAGCATCGGTATTGGCGAAGCGCCTGTAGGACTGCAAGGCACGTTCAGTGTCTGGCGTGACAACGACAGCATTACGCAATTTGCAACACGACAGAGCCCGCACCAAAAAGTGATTTCAAGAACTCATGAAACAGGTTGGTACGCCGAGGAACTCTTTGCCCGTTTTGAAGTAGTGTCAATGTCAGGCACTTTTGAAAACCAGAATTGGACTGACCCACTGTGAATGTAAAGCAGATTTTAGTTGACAACCGACCTTTGCCATTGCTGCTCGGGCTGATCACGGTTTTACTCAATATTGTCTGGACCCTGGTTCACGATGCAACCAGAGCGCACATCACAATTGCCGCAGTGATTTCATTTGCAGCAATGTCATTGGTTCATGCAACTTTGACTCGCGGTTCGGACTTTGCCAATCGAGTATTTACGACCACCGTAATCACAAGTTTTGTTGCTGAATTTCTTGGTCTACATACCCACATCATCTTTGGGCACTACGAATACACCGACCAACTAGGCATGCAGCTGTTCGGAGTGCCACTCTTGATTCCATTGGCATGGTTCATGATGATGTACCCCTGCCTACTCGTCGGGCATTCAATCAGTACTAATCCGATTTCTTCTAGCGCGATAACTGCCGCTCTCATGACGGCATGGGACCTTTACCTTGACCCTCAAATGACGCACGAGGTGTATTGGTTCTGGCGTTCGGTCACAGACTCAATTAATGGAATCCCAGTGTCCAACTATCTTTCTTGGTTTTTTGTCGCTTTCCTCATCTCGCACGCAATCAATAAGACTGTGGAACCGACTCCACTGACGCTGGCAGATTTTGCCCCCTTTGCCATGCTGATCTGGGTTTGGCTAGGCAGCTTCTTAGCGAACATTGTTCCATTCGCACCATTTTTAGATCAACCAGCCGTTGCTGTCACCGGGCTAATCGGAATGGGCGCCGTGATGATTCCAGTCATTATGAGGATGCGACAGGTGTAATGACCGCGCTGCTCGCAGTCTCATGCCTACTCGCCTGGGCACTCACTATTCACAGCTGGTTCAATCGACGCTATTTGATTGCGTGTCACCCTCGAGAGATTCTCCAATCAATCGCTGTACTGATTCCTGCCCGTAATGAAGAACGACATATTGCATCGTGTGTCACCGCAGCATTAGCGCAAAAAGACATTCCTCATTTAGAGATTGTTGTGCTCAACGACAATTCCACTGATTCCACGGCACAAATCCTGAGCACATTTCACGATTCACGCTTGTCAGTGATTGACGGTGCGGGCGAACCACCGTCAGGGTGGCTAGGAAAGCCATACGCCTGCCATCAACTTTCCAACGCAGTCACAAGTGAATTTCTGGTTTTCATTGATGCCGATGTGGTGCTCAGTCCGCATGCTGTAAGTTCGGCGGTTGCAACTCTCCAGGACAAGAGTCTCGATTTGATTTGCCCGTATCCTCGCCAGATTGCAAGTACGTTTCTGGCCCGTCTCGTGCAACCACTTTTGCAGTGGTCCTGGCTGACGACTGTTCCACTCAAAATTTCACTCGCAACGCAACGCCCCAGTATGGCTGTTGGAAATGGCCAATTCATTGCAGTGAAGCGCGATGCCTATGTGCGCAGCGGCGGGCACGAAGGTGTGCGCAATGAAGTGTTAGAAGACATCGCCTTGTCGCGAAACCTCAGTAAAAACGGATTTAAAGCCACGGTCGTAGATGGCACCACACTTGCGACGTGCAACATGTACGAAACGAATTCCCAATTAATTTCTGGCTATGCGAAAAGTCTGTGGTCTGCGTTTAACGGTTTGATAGGAACAATATTTATCAATCTGTCGCTGGTGTTCATATACGTTGCGCCGCTTTATGGGTTTGCCTCGGGTCAGCGTGCTTTGGCTCTTGTGGGATACAGCGCTGGCGTTGTCGGGCGCTTGGTGTGTGCGCGCCAGTTTCAGCACAGAGTTTTTCCGGATGCATTACTTCACCCACTTTCCATTTCCAGCTTTGTATTTCTCAATGCGGTGTCGTGGATCCGACATGCTCGCGGAACCAATACCTGGAAAGGTCGGGTCTTGCACACGTCGTGACACCCGTCATGTGCCCGCCGACTAGCGACCTGTCTTAAGGTGAAGGTGTGGCAAAGGTAGTAATCATCGGAGCAGGTATGGGCGGTATGGCCTGTGCTGCGCGCCTTACAGTTAAGGGTCATTCGGTCCGTGTTATTGAATCCAGCGCCACCTGGGGTGGAAAACTCGGGACCGTGCGTCACGGCGACCATGTCTTTGATACCGGCCCAAGCCTTGTTACATTGCCCGCGGTCTATCGCGACTTGTTTCTTAAAACTGGTAAACCACTTGAAGACAGCGTCAACCTCGTAGACCTCGAGACAGCATTTCGTTATCAATTTGCCGACGGAACAGTTCTGAAGATGCCCGGTGTTGGCATTGGAGCATGCACTCAAGCAATTGGTGACACATTGGGTGGCGCGAGTGCAGATGAATGGAAAGCATTCATGCAACGCGCAGCACAAATGTGGGCAGCTACCCGCGGACCGTTTCTCGAATCTCCACTTAACGGTGTTCGCAGTTTGCTCGCACTGTCCTATCGCATCAATGATGTGCGGACAATTGCTCCTGCACAAACATTGCGGAGTTTGGCAGAACACTATTTTTCCGACCAACGACTTGTCACACTTGTTGATAGGTATGCCACATATACGGGTTCGGATCCGCGTAAGGCACCCGCTGCCCTTGCAACAGTTCCTTACATCGAACAAGCGTTCGGCGCATATCACGTTGCTGGTGGGGTGCGCGAACTCGGCGCTGCATTGTTTGAACGGTGCCAGTCGCTTGGTGTGTCCTTTCAATTCAATACTGCAGCTACGACCATTAATGGTGGCTCTACAGTTACTTCCGTATCGACAACTCAGGGAGACTTTGCGGCGGACATTGTGGTTGCAAATGCAGACGCAAGTGTGGTCTATAACTCTCTACTTCAGGACTCACACTCGCGTAAGCTCACTGCTCGGGCTCGCAAACAATTGTCAAAAAATGTTCCGTCTCTTTCAGGGTTTGTTGGCTTGATGGCTCTTGATGGCGTGTCTACCGACCTGGAGCATCACAACGTGTGGTTCCCAGCAAACTACGACGCCGAATTTGATTCCATCTTTGGAAAAACTAAACAACCGGTAGCGGATCCAACAATCTATGTCTGCAACCCTCAGGATTCGCTCATGACTCCACCGAACAGTGAATCGTGGTTCGTATTGGTCAATGCGCCTCGCCACGACCCTGGGCATGGTGTCGATTGGTCCGAGGAAGAACTTCGGACAAACTATTGGGCACTTCTTCAAGAACGGCTTGCGCAGCGCGGAATGAAGATTGCCAATCGCCTCACCTGGTCAACGACATTCACTCCTGCAGACCTCCAAGCGCGAACTGGTGCTCCGGGTGGTTCAATCTATGGTTCATCGAGTAACGGAATGCGATCTGCATTCTTACGCCCAAGCAATGTGACGGCCATTCGAAATCTCTATTTAGTCGGAGGATCAGCTCATCCGGGCGGCGGTTTACCCCTTGTTGCACTATCAGCAAATATCGTGGCGGAAAAGATTGGACGAGCCTAAGTAACACTGAGCTTGTAACTACTGAGCTTGTAACTACTGAGCTTGTAACTACTGAGCTTGTAACTGTCGCCGCATTGCAGGCCACACCTGAAAAATGCCAATCATGCCCACTGTGCTCCACGTAATAATCGAAATGGTGCTCACAACCTCTTGATCAAATGGGAACAACGCAATACACAGCAGGGTCATGAAGGTAAGGATGACTCGAGTCGGTTTCTCGGCAATGGATATGACGCCAACGTCGGTTGCACCTAATGACGATGCCCTAGCGCGTATATATTCAAGCAACAACGTTGTCATGACGGCAAGTATTGCCAGAGTTATTGGAGCACCAAAAGAAATAATTAATCCCACACATGCGATGTCAACGAGACGGTCGACAACTGAATCCAAGAAGGCTCCATAGCGACTCACTCTTTGGCTGCGCACAGCAACGATTCCATCGATGTTGTCGATCAGGCCAATAAGTGGCATTGCAACTGCTGCACATATGGGGCGAGTATGTGCCAAAGGGATGGTCAACAACATCACAAGTGCGCCAAAAAATGTGACGGCATTCGGACCAAACCGGATAAATGGCGATGAACACCAAAACGCAGCTCTAAGCCACATCCGCACAATAGCGCTGGCCTTCGCTTGTGAATGTAGGCGCGACCAACTGAGAAGGTACTCGTCAAAGGTCATGTTGGACACAGAACCCATGGTAATTCGTAGCGACGCCAATGTGCAGGCAAGCCAGAGAGCCAATAACCTAAAGAAGTGAACAACCCACTCGATGAGGCGAACCTGCGGCAACGCATTCAGTCTGAATTAGACACCTTTGTGACTTCACATACGACTTATCTCACTCAGATATCCCCTGACACCGTAGAACTAGTGAGCTCACTCACGGGACTTCTCCAGGGTGGCAAAAGACTTAGACCCGCTTTTGCATACTGGGGCTACCGAAGTGTGGGACAGCCTGACAGCGACGAATTAGTCCGAGCATGCGCCTCCCTTGAATTCTTACAGGCGTGTGCCTTGATTCACGATGATGTAATGGACGACAGCGACACACGACGCGGAAAGCCGGCAACTCACAAACAATTTGAAACCATGCACCACACAGCGGGTTGGCAGGGATCAAGTATCGGCTTCGGTCACGGTGCGGCAATTCTCATCGGAGACTTGGCGCTGTCCTGGGCTGATGAGATGTTGTTGACTAGTGGATTAAGCCAAGATGAGCTCAACCGAGCCAAATCGGTATACGACATCATGCGCACTGAACTTATGGCAGGTCAGTTCCTGGATCTACTTGAACAAGCTCGACGTGGCACAAGTGTCGCAAGTGCGCAAAATGTGATTCGGTTTAAGAGCGCCAAGTACACAATCGAACGACCACTTCACATCGGTGCCGCAATAGCGAATGCGAAGCCGGAGCACATTGCAGCTCTTAGCGCGTACGGACTGGCTCTTGGGGAAGCTTTCCAACTACGTGATGACGTGCTTGGAGTTTTCGGCGATAGCGAAACTACAGGCAAGCCTGCTGGCGATGACTTGCGAGAAGGTAAGCAAACTGTTTTGCTTGCGCTGGCAATGCAACGTGATGACAAGGCGGCACAAATAGATTCACTTATGACGACCAAGACCATGACTGCCCCAATGATCGAGGAGCTGCAAACCTTGATCACATCTACGGGCGCCCTTGAACAAGTGGAGACAATGATTACTGCTCAGACGCACACTGCAATACAAGCGCTACAAATAGATTCGATCGACCCACATGCACGCGAGGCTCTGACTGAACTTGCATATGTTGCAACGCAGCGGAGCGCTTAACATGAAACGGATTTCAGGACCTACTGACAATGTGGTGATCGTTGGCGCTGGACTTGCTGGTCTATCTGCTGCCATGCGTCTAGCCGGAGCTGGACGTAATGTCACAGTCGTGGAGCGTGAGCCAGGACCAGGCGGTCGTGCAGGACGCATCAGTGACCGTGGGTTTGAGTTTGACAATGGACCAACCGTGTTAACGATGCCAGACCTTATTGCCGATGCATTCGACTGCTTAGGCGAAAACATGAACGACTGGCTTACGCTCTTGCCCGTGTCTCCGTTGTATCGGTCCTTTCATCCAGATGGCAGCGTTTTGAATGTGTACTCGGATGCACAAGAGATGGCCACGGAAATTGAAACCGTCATTGGGTCGCGCGAAGCGAGTGGCTACCTCAAATACGTCGATTTTGTTTCTGATCTTTATAAATATGAAATGCGTAATTTTATTGATCGCAACATTGATTCCCCATTGAGTCTCGTGTCTAGTGACTTAGCGAAACTTGTTGCTATTGGTGGTTTTAGGAAACTCGCACCCAAAGTTGAGCAATACCTTAAAGATCCACGGACTCAAAAAGTGTTTTCGTTCCAGGCAATGTATGCCGGTTTATCTCCATACGACGCACTTGCTATTTATGCAGTCATCGCGTACATGGATTCAGTCGCAGGTGTGTTCTTCCCCGAAGGCGGGATGAATGCTGTGCCCGTTGCCATGGCAGCTGCTGCTGCTCATCATGGAGTTAATTTTAAGTACAACACAACGGTTTCTCGCGTGCGACTACAAGGCGACAAAGCCCTTGGGGTTGAAACGACAAACGGTGAATTCATTCCTGCTGATGTTGTTGTTCTGAACCCAGACTTGCCAGTCGCCTATCGCGACTTGCTTGGAGTTTCTAAGTGGAGCGTCAATCGGCTTAAGTACTCACCGTCGTGCTATCTCATGCTTGCTGGCTCGTCCATTAAGTACGACCACATATCTCACCACAACATTCACTTTGGTGAGAGTTGGAGAGGCGTATTTGACGAGCTCATCAATACCAAAACTTTGATGACAGATCCAAGCGTGTTAGTCACAAATCCCACACATGGTGATTCACGTTTGGCCCCCGATGGTAAAGAGATCTACTACGTGCTGTTCCCGACTCCCAATCTTGATGCCGATATTGACTGGGCCAAAATTGGTCCGCAGTACCGAGAGCATGTCATCAATACTCTTGAAAGTCGCGGTTACCATGGCTTTGGTGACGCCATCGAGGTGGAGCACATCACCACACCGCAAGACTGGAGCGACCGCGGGATGGAACGGGGCGCACCCTTTGCAGCAGCGCATTCATTTTTCCAAACTGGACCATTTCGACCTGGAAATCGTTGGGGCCAAAATGTTGTCTTCACTGGTTCAGGCACGCAACCTGGTGTCGGTGTCCCCATGGTGCTGATCTCTGGTCGGCTAGCCGCTGAGCGTATAACAGGACCTGACCCAACATATCGTTCCCGCGCAATCCGCTAACGCAGATAACCTTGGGACATGTCCTCCCCAAATTTTGCAGCAGCTCGAGCCTGGTTTGGGCTCTATGGGCTTCCTGGTTTTTTGGGAAGTTGCTTCATGTCGCTGGGATCACTCGGAGTGGGTTGGTTTCCACTATCCGCAAATGTCTTACGCCTTCCCATAGTTGACTATCTACAGACCTCAACTTTGGGCCTAGCACTTACTCGCTCCTTTGTTGTTGTTGGAGCTGCATTACTTCTGCAGTCATGGTTAGTAATTGGCGTAGACACTCTTCACGAAAAGACTGTGTCACTGCGCACCCTCTACGTCACTATGGCCATTTGGATCAGCCCACTTCTGTTCTCGGCACCATTGTTCAGTCGAGATGTGTACTCGTATTACATGCAAGGACGATTACAGGTAGACGGTCACAATCCGTACGAGTCAGGAGTGTCACTGGTTCCCGGTTGGTTCACCAGTGGAGTAGATCCGATGTGGGCGGATGCAAAGACTCCTTACGGACCAGTATTTCTTTTGATCGAAAAGAGCGTCGCACAGTTAGTGCCAAACTCCCCACTTGTGGCGGCATACGTATTTCGCGGAATTTCCATACTAGGAATCATTGGTATCGCCTGGTGTGTGCCTCGTCTCGCGCGCCACCACGGAATTAATCCTGTCGCAGCATCGTGGTTGGCTGTCTTGAATCCGCTGGTGATTATGCATCTTGTTGTTGGTGCTCACAATGAGTCGTTGATGATTGCGCTGTCGTGCCTTGCTTTGTTGTGGGCATCCGAGAAGCGTTTCTTTCTTGCTACGTGCGCAGCAACCGTAGCCCTCGGTATTAAACCGGTAGCAATCGTTGTACTTCCCTTCGTTGCACTCTTGGCCAGCACACACTCATCTACTCGAGCACGCATGGCAAGCTTTACAAAAGTTGGTGGCGTTGCTGGAATTGCACTCATCGCCCTATCTTGGGTGGCACACGTGGGTCCCCTTGGGTGGTTAAATGCGCTGTCGAGTCCAGGCACAGTTCGCAGTTGGATTTCACCGACGACCGCGATGGGCATGCTCTCTGGCTTGGTGTTGCAACTCTTTGGCGTAACCAACCAAATTGATCACACCATTGCATTCTTTCGCGTCATGGGTGCACTGACACTCGGCGTTGTCTTAGTCGCATTGGTGATGTGGCCGACCCGAAGAACTGCTACTCGCTCGGTTGCCTACTCATTTTTGGCCCTTGTAGTTCTTGGTCCAGTGGTGCAACCGTGGTACTTGCTGTGGTCAATTCCGCTCCTTGCAGTGACAGGTCTGTCACATCAACAAATGCGCTACATGATGCTTGTCATTTGTGCTTTCACCATCCATGGCGTTGCTAACTCCAGCGCAACTGCCGACACTTTCATCGAGTTCAGCGATGGCCTTGCGATGCTCCTTGCTGCTGGAACTTTGAGCCTTGCCATGTTTGCATCACCACGCGAACGAAAGCTCATTCTGGGTGATGAAGGAATAACTGGATTAGATCCTCGAGCACTGACTTCCCAGAATCAAAACACGCCGCTTGGAATGAGTTGATTGTTGCCCTTAACTTTGGCTGAGTTCACCGATGTCAGGGAAGTCACCCGTTCTTCCAACAACTAACACGGTACCGGGCCACTGCATAGAGACAGTGTCCAAGATGTCACCGATGATACGAGCATCGTCACGACTCTCGCGCACAAATTGTTCCCAGCCACGCCACACAAGAAAAGTTGGCTGACTGTGATTGAGACCAACAAGGCACTGTTCAAACGATTCAAAACTTCCGCTAAATGAATCAGTGAACTCAAGTTGGTGTGCCATCATCGCCATGACTTCATCTTTAGACTTAGCTCCTGTTGTATCAAGAAGCCAGCCTTGCCAAGCAGATTGGGCCAGCTCCTGCACGAAAATCTCGTCACTGATCTCGATTTTCCATCGCAATGCCCCTTTGAGGTAGTGCGCCTTAAGTAACGCTGACAAAAGGCCGGAACGAACTTGACTCAACGGTATTTCACCTCAATGGGAGACTCGGTAACACTAAGTGGAATGTGCATCTCCCACGATACGGGCAGCACATAACGACTCATCAATTGACATGACAGAAGCTCTAGCCTGTTAACACTGCTGAGTTGATTACTCACATCGCCTAAGTTCACTTGAGGTGGCAGGATATCCCTCGTGAGTAACCGAGACCTTGATGCTGCCGGCATTCATGACCCAGAACTACGAGCCTCGTATGAGTTGTGTCGCCAACTGAACAAGAAACACGGGAAAACCTACTACTTAGCAACCCTGTTACTACCCCCCGAAAAACGCCCATTTGTGCACGCCTTGTACGGCTTTGCGCGCTACGCAGATGAAATTGTTGATGATCTGTCCTCCACTCTGACCGATGTTGAAAAAGCGGAGGCATTAAATACCTGGGGACAGGACTTTCTGTCTCGATACGAGTCAGGTACTTCCGATGACCCCGTATGTCGATCAGTTTTAGACACGGTTCGCCGTTGGAATATCCCACAAGCACACTTCGAGGCATTCTTGCATTCCATGACTATGGATTTGACGGTTAATCACTACAACACCTACGACGATTTATATGAGTACGTGTACGGCTCGGCAGCTGTTATTGGGTTGCAGATGGTGCCAATTCTTGAGCCCACGTCAAGCGCTGCTTACGAACATGCGACACAACTCGGTGTTGCATTCCAGCTCGCAAACTTCATTCGCGATGTATCAGAGGATTTGGACCGCGGACGGGTCTACTTGCCACTCACCGAACTGGCACAATTTAATGTCACTCGTGAAACTTTGGAAAAGCGCAAGGCTACTTCCGATGTCAAGGAAGCGCTCAAATTTCAAATCAGTCGAGTACGTGACTTAGAGGAAAAGTCTCGTCCAGGAATCGAGCTTCTAGGTGCCAGTGCCCGACCATGCATTGAGACTGCGCGCATCTTGTACTGCGGAATCGTTGATGCTGTGGAAGCGATTGATTATGAGATTTTTGATAAGCGCGCAACAGTTTCTCTTCAACGTCGACTTTCCGTTGCTGTACCTGCATATTTCAGAGCACGGGCACTCTGGTCCTAGCCCACACTCATTGTCGAAACTCCGACGAGCTACTTGCGTTTAAGAATTCGTTGCATGATTTCATGTGGCGGTCCGGCGTGCGGTTCTCGTTGCATGCCGCGCCTTCCTAGCCAGACCCACATAGTTAAAGTGAACAGCACTAAGGAAAATCCAAACAGTATGTCCTCAAAGGGGGCAAACATTAGTCGACCATCACCAAACATTGGCGGAGCATGATCAACTGGTGTTGCTGAACCCACAATTGCGGCATCGCTATAACGGACAATTCGAAATCCGGTTAACGCGCCGTTAGACAGCAATTGAAAAACGAAAATAATGCAGTAAGAGACCCAGAAGATTCGGCGAGTTACTAACTTTGTTCGCGCAATAAAAACGTCGCACACGACTGCAACCAGCACACCTAGTAGTGCCAACGCCGTATACGTCACGCCTGATCACCTTCGTCCCCTGCTAGCCAGCCGCGAGCACTTCGCACCGCTTCCAAAGTCAAGATTGCACAAATAGGTATCGCAATAAAAAAGCAAATCTCATCAAATGGGACATCTGCGATCACGGTAACCCCCGTGACAAAGCGCGCATCGAATGTCCAGTGACCAGCAGCAATGGCATAGGCATCCCAGACCGTATAAATCGCTACTACTGGGAATACCGAGCAGGCCAGACGTAGTGCCCGACGATATACGCGAGTCTTTAAGAGAACCTCTAGCCATGCGGTACCCAACAGACAAAACGCTAAGACGCCTAAGTACGCGAACTTCGCCATACGGCCTCCTAGCAAAAAGTCGCTATTTCCCCTATCGAATCTACCGTTTTCTGAGTAGGTTCGTCGTTGCAGGCATTCACCTTAGAATTGACCAATGACCACCTCTAACGCCTCCGATATGTTTATCGGTCGAGTTCTTGATGGTCGCTATCGAGTCGAAGAATTAGTCGCACGTGGTGGCATGGCCACTGTGTATCGAGCTAGCGATTTGCGTTTAGGTCGATCAGTTGCCATAAAAGTCCTCTCAGGATCCTTGATCACTGACTCTGGATTTGTTGATCGCTTTACGCAAGAAGCGCGGGCTGCTGCAAGTTTGACCCATCCCAATGTGGTTGCGGTTCATGATCAAGGTATTGCCGAGGGTTTTCCATATCTGGTCATGGAATACGTTCCGGGTCGCACAATACGAGAAGTTCTCACCCAAAACGGACCCTTTGCCAGTGCCCATGCCCTCGAGGTTATGGCGTCAGTATTAGCCGGATTGGCAAGTGCCCACGACGCTGGATTCGTACATCGTGATATCAAGCCCGAAAATGTGCTCATCACGGCACAAGGACACGTCAAGGTAACCGATTTTGGTCTAGCTCGCGTCATTAATGAAACTCCAGTGAGTGACTCAACTGGCGCGTTCCTTCTTGGAACAATGGCGTACCTATCTCCCGAACAAGTGCAGCAAAAGTCGATAGATGCACGCTCCGATGTGTACTCCGCTGGAATTTTGCTTTTCGAAATGCTGACAGGACGGGTGCCATTTACAGGCTCTTCGCCCCTTGATGTTGCCTATCAACACGTGAGCCGTGAAGTTCCTGCGCCAAGTATTTACCAAACAGATGTTCCGCCCGCAGTCGATCATCTGGTTTTAGCTGCAACCCGCAAAGATCCAAACGACAGAATTCAAAGCGCACAAACTTTTCTTGACGTAACCGTGCGCGCACGAAGCGCGGTGCCCGTTGCCGAGTCGATCACGGTTGCAATGAGCACGAACCCTACTATTGCTATGCCACTCACAGAGCCTCCACGCCTTCATCGCGACGGTGACACATCTGCAGTTCGTCGCACGGGATCACACAAAGCGCAGCCTGGAAGCAAAACGCACATCACAACGAACCAACCTGTTCGACGTGAACCTACTCGCCGCGTTGCCATCAAGCCGAAGCGCAAGCGCAGGCCGATGAAGTTCCTATTTGTGCTTCTTGCAATTGCTGCTGCTGGTGCGTTCTGGTACACCTTTACCGGCAGCTACATATCCATGCCAAATGTTGTTGGCCAAACGTCAGACACAGCGATTTCAACTCTTAACGATGTTGGTTTGTCAGCCAAAACAGTGAATGAATTTTCCGAAACTGTCGCCAAGGGAACAGTTGTTCACACCAAGCCCGAGCCAGACACTCGAGCGCGTAGCGGTAAGTCGGTGACCATTTTCGTATCAAAAGGACAAGAACGATATTTAATTCCATCTGACTTAGTTGGTAAAAGTCCTGCTGATGCCCAGAGTGAACTCGAGGCACTCACGCTGACTGTGGCCGCGACTCGACAAGAGTATGACGACAATGTTAAAGCCGGCGCTGTAATCACTACTGACCCTCCCGCTGGGCTCAAAGTTAAGCGTGCTGCCGAAGTCACGATTGTTATTTCTAAGGGTCCTGCACCTGTGGTTATTCCACCGATCAGTGGCATTGACCTGAAAGAGGCCACTGCAAAATTGGCTGCCCTTGGGTTAAAGATTTCTGTTACCGATCAACTGTTTGATGACAGCGTGGCCGGTTCTATTCTGCAAGTTGATCCCCTACCAGGTCAGTCTGTTCTTAAGGGTTCAACAGTTAAAGTCACTGTGAGTAAGGGTCCTGCTCTAGTCGATGTTCCCAACGTGGTGGGTAAAGATGTTACTGAAGCTACGAAACTTCTCACCGACGCTGGTTTCCAAGTGCAAACCGAAAAACAACTTGCAGTGGTGATTTTGAACAAGGTGTACTCCCAAAGTGCCAACGGTCAAGCACCCAAGGGTTCGCTGATTATTCTCAAGATTGTTTAATTGCGCAGTGAACTAGCGCAGCATGTCTGCAACTTGGAATGCTAGATCCAAGCTCTGTACCCGATTAAGTCTTGGGTCACATGCTGTTTCGTACCGGAATGGAAGGTCGTCTTCACTGACTCCACCAACTCCTCCGAGGCATTCGGTGACATCGTCACCTGTGAGTTCAATATGAATGCCGCCAGGGTGTGTTCCAGTGGCTCGATGTACTTCAAAAAAGCCTTTGACTTCATCCAGCACATCGTCAAATAGGCGGGTCTTATGACCACTGGAAGTTTCGCGAGTATTACCGTGCATCGGGTCACATACCCAGGTGACTGGGTGACCCGTCTGCATAACAGATTCAACTATCGAAGGCATGACCTCGCGAATCTGACCCGATCCCATACGAGTAATCAGCATGATGCGACCTGGCGTGTTGTCAGGATCGAGTTTGTCGAGCAGGGCTCGCACTACATCTGGAGATGACTTCGGGCCAAGTTTGACGCCGATTGGGTTTTTAATTCGAGACGCAAAGTCAACGTGAGCGCCATTGATGTCACGAGTGCGCTCTCCAATCCACAGGAAGTGTGCTGAAACGTCGTAGAGATTTCCAGTGCGCGAATCAACTCGTGTCATCGGCTTTTCGTAATCAAGCAACAATGCCTCGTGGCTTGCGTAAACATCGGCACGTCGGAATTCTTCTGGATCAGCACCACAGGCAGCCATGAACGCGAGAGCGCGATCAATTTCCGCTGCCATCTGTTCGTAGCGTTTACCTGGAGTCGAACTCCCAACGAAGTCTTGGTTCCACGAATGAACTTGGCGCAGATCTGCATAGCCACCTTGCGTAAAAGCCCGCACCAGATTCAGCGCTGCTGCGCTGGAATGGTAAGTCTGCACCAAACGCATCGGATCTGGGATACGAGCTTGCGCTGTGAACTCAATTCCATTGACCGCATCACCTCGGTACGAAGGAAGCGACACTCCATCGACGGTCTCTAAATCCGCGCTGCGTGGTTTCCCGTACTGGCCAGCAATTCGCCCAATCTTCACAACTGGTAGTGACGCACCATACGTCAGAACGATTGCCATCTGCAATAAAGTCTTCAGACGGGCTCGGATTGAGTCGGCGGTATTTGCTGCAAAAGTTTCGGCGCAATCTCCACCCATCAAAACAAAACCGTTGCCGCGGCTAACATCTGCCAGCTTTGTGGTTAGTTCGTCGCATTCACCAGCAAAAACCAGCGGTGGTAGGACACGCAAAATGTCCTGGGCGTTTGCAAGAGCTGCAGCATCAGGCCAGTTGGGCTGTTGTGCGGCTTCGAGGTCTGGCCAATTGATTGCGGACATTGAACTAGATTAGCCGTCATCGAGTAGGAATACTAAATCGCAAGCTGCCAGCATTGCGCAGCACTCGCGAAACGAACGAGTAGATTTGCCTTATGGCTGTTAAGAAAGTTGCACTCCTGACCGCAGGTGGACTGGCGCCGTGTTTATCATCGGCTGTTGGGGCGCTGATTGAGGAATACACCCGGATTGCACCCGAGATTGAACTTATTGCTTATCAAAATGGCTACCACGGACTTTTACGCGGTGACTCGATTGTCATCACGCCCGAGATTCGCGCTCACGCACATTTACTTCAGAGTTTTGGTGGAAGTCCGATCGGTAACAGTCGCGTGAAATTAACTAACATTGCCGACTGCGTAGCTCGAGGGCTTGTGCGCGAAGGGCAAGATCCTCAGCAAGTGGCAGCCGATCAACTCGTTAAAGATGGTGTCGATGTACTGCACACAATTGGCGGCGATGACACTAATACCGCTGCTGCAGACTTGGCAGTTTTTTTGGCCCGCAATGACTATGGCTTGGGCGTGGTCGGCCTGCCTAAGACCATCGATAATGACGTCTACCCGATTGCACAGTCGCTCGGCGCTTGGACGGCTGCGGACGAAGGTGCTCGGTACTTCAGCAATGTGGTTTCAGAACACACTTCGAACACACGTATGTTAATCGTCCACGAAGTGATGGGTCGCCACTGTGGTTGGCTCACAGCTGCAACCGCTGTAAGTTATCGCCAGCTTCTCGATGACACTGAATGGCTCAACGCACTAGGTGTTTCCCGTTCACGACGAGAAATCCATGCGGTTTACATACCTGAGCTCGCATTAGATCTGACTGCTGAAGCAAAACGCTTGTCTGCTGTGATGGACACCGTGGGAAATGTCAACATATTCCTTTCCGAAGGCGCTGGCGTTGATTCAATCGTGGCTGAAATGCAAGAACGTGGTGAAGAGGTCCCACGAGATGCATTTGGGCACGTCAAAATAGACAAGATTAATCCAGGTGCGTGGTTCGCTGAACAGTTTGCTCCGATGATTGGAGCCAATAAAGTTCTCGTTCAAAAAAGTGGCTACTACGCGCGTTCAGCGCCTGCAAATGTTCGCGACCAAGATCTCATTCGTGAATGTGCCAAAGTTGCTGTTGAAGCAGCCCTTCGCGGTATCAGTGGACTTGTTGGACAAGACGAAGACAATGAAAACATTATCCGGGCTTGCGAATTCGATCGCGTTGCTGGAGCAAAACCCTTTAATGTTAATCAAGAGTGGTTTCACTCATTGCTCGAAGAAATCAATCAGCCACTTGGCAGCGTAGTTACTCACTAACGACCAAAAAGTTTTTACACCTTCGCATACATGCGGTGATTTTCTTGCGAAAATTATTCGCCTGCAATGGTCTTTGCTCGTGAGGCATACATGTCTGCATATTCCTGCCCCGATAAATCCAAAATTTTGTACATAATTTCATCGGTCAGTGACCGTAATACAAATCGGTCATCTTCCATTCCGTAATACCGAGAAAAATCTAATGGCTTGCCGATTCGGATGCCCACATCGACATTGAAGTTGGGCCTTGAGCGACCAATAGGTTGTACTTTTTCAGTATTAATCATGGCGACTGGAACTACAGGAACTCGCGCTTCTAGCGCCATCCGAGCAACGCCGGTCTTGCCACGGTACAGACGTGCATCAGGAGAACGTGTACCTTCGGGGTAAATACCTAACAAGTGTCCTTCTTTAAGTAACCGCACGCCAGTTGCAATCGCAGCCGTTCCCGCATTGCCGCCTGTGCGATCAACAGGTACTTGTCCGGCACCACGGAAGAATGCTGCAGTTACTTTTCCTCGTAACCCTGGTGCATTAAAGTACTCAGCTTTGGCTAAGAATGTAATTTTGCGCGGCACTGCTATTGGTAAAAAGATTGAGTCTGAAAAAGACAAATGATTACTCGCCAGAATCGCAGCTCCAGATTCTGGGAGATTTTCTAAGCCTTCAATCCAGGGATGAAAAGTCACCTCGATTGCCGGCCCGATGGCAACCTTTTTCAGGAATCGGTAGAAGTTATCGCTCTCAGCCACAAGTCCACCGTAGCCACCCTTGGACCTGCGCACAATTCGCCATCACAGTGTTGAATTCTCTTGGCGAACCGAGTGTTTCGCTAGCCAAATACACTCGCGAAAAAGTGCACTCTTTGCCGCCCCAATTGTGCCTGAACGGGATAATGTCACGTAAACCTAGTTTTCCCTTGGAGGAACCCGTGCGTCAGGCCAGCACTCCAGCGCTCGTAGCTTTCCCGACGTCTGGGAATTTATCAGACCATGTGGAATTCAACGCGCACACACATCCTGATAAACCCGTTATGGCTACCGAAGCCGACGGTGTGTGGACCTACATCACCGCAACGCAAATGCGCGACACAGTTCGTGGTGTTGCTAAAGGTCTCATTGCTGATGGGATTCGCGCTGGCCAGCGAGTTGCGATTTTTTCACGCACTCGCGCTGAATGGACGATCGCTGATTACGCCATTTGGTATGTGGGTGCGATCACAGTCCCGATTTACGAAACTTCCTCTGCCGAGCAAGTGCAATGGATGATGCAAGACGCTGGTGTTGTTGCAACATTCTTTGAAGCTGACCGCACTTTACATCCATTCAATGAAATCTCAGCAACAGTTCCTGACATGCAACACACTTATGTATTTTCTCAAGATGTATTTGCGCAGCTCATCAGCCGCGGCGAAGGCATTTCCGACGAAGTGCTTGACCAACGTAGAAATGAGGTGGGACCACATGAAGTGGCAACAATCATTTACACGTCTGGGACAACCGGACGCCCCAAGGGTTGCGTTCTCACGCACGGTAACTTCATGACGCAGTGTGACAACCTCATCACTGGAGTTCCAGAAGTCTTCCTGAAAGAAGGCGCTTCGACATTATTGTTCTTACCTCTGGCTCATGTCTTTGGCCGACTCATCGAGGTTGCAATGATTCGCGCTCGTGTCACCATCGGGTACTGTCCCAATGTTGGCGCGCTCAGTCGATATTTGACAACGTTTAAACCGACTTTTGTTCTCGCAGTACCTCGAGTCTTTGAAAAAGTTTTCAATAGCGCCAGTTCGAAAGCCCACGATGCAAGTCCCATCAAAGGCAAACTTTTCGATGCTGCCGCTGCTAGTGCCATCGCATACAGCGAATCTTTAGATTCGGGAAAAACTTCAATCGGACTCAAGGTGAAATATTTCATTCTTGATCACCTCGTGTTATCTAAGATGCGCGCGGCCTTAGGCGATCGGGTCACACATGCTATTTCAGGCGGTGCTTCTCTGGGTTCTCGCCTCGGGCATTTCTACCGGGGTTTAGGGCTCGTTGTTCTCGAAGGTTACGGGCTCACAGAAACAACGGCTGGAAGCACCTTGAATATTCCGCAAGCCCTAAAGATTGGTTCAGTAGGTCGACCTATTTTTGGTACTGAAGTCATGCTGGACACGGATGACGAAATTTTGCTTAAGGGTGGCCACATTTTCAGTGGCTACTGGAATAACGACGACGCTTCTCGCGAAGTACTCAATGGAGAATGGTTCCGCTCGGGAGACGTTGGACGAATTGATGACGACGGTTATCTGTATATAACTGGGCGCAAAAAAGAACTACTCGTCACTTCTGCAGGCAAGAACGTCGCACCCATCATTCTTGAAGACCGCCTACGTGCGCACCCGATTGTGAGTCAGTGTGTTGTGGTCGGTGATGGACGTTCATACATCGCCGCTTTGGTGACGTTGGACCAAGAGGCACTGCCCGGAATTCTTGCCACTCATGGAATTGCTGCCGCACCGATTGAGGAATTAGTTCATAACAGTGAAGTGCGTGCCATAGTGCAGCAGGCTGTGAATAGTGCCAACGAAGCGGTATCAAACTCGGAGGCTATAAAGAAGTTTGAAATTCTTCCAATTGATCTCACGATTGAAAACGGTTACCTCACACCAAAACTCAGTATCAAGCGACACCTGATTAACAGCGACTTCGCTGACTCTATTAACGCGCTTTACAAATGACGATAAACCGGTGCGCCGATTTCTGGACAGATTGAGATGAATCTGCGAAACCTGAATAGAAATGCGCCAGTAATCTGGTTCATCACCCGGGCGTGGGTCATCATGTGCGGATTTCAGTTGTTGCCGTATCCCCAGGCTGATTCTCTTTTTAGCGACGTGCGCCTCTACGACTGGTGGGCCTCAAACATGGTTGATGGTCACTTCCCTATCAACGACCCGATGTGGCAATACCCCCCGCTAGCTGCATTGGTTTTTTTCATCGCTTTTTGTATTTCAGCAAACATGGTGGGATTTGTTTCGCTAGCGCTTGCTGTTGACGCCGGAATGTACTTGGCCCTTCGTCGAGTAGCCCGTAAGTCACCGAACCCCAGATCCTCGGCTGAGCTAATCTGGGCCGCAGCGCCCATGGCGATTGGACCGATCCTGCTCGGGCGTTTTGATGTCTTCCCAACGTGTGCAGCGGTGTGTGCGGTCTTAGCAATGCGTACACCAATGAAAAGCGGCGTGTATCTGGCACTTGGAACGCTACTCAAAGCATGGCCGATTCTTGGTCTTATTGGAGTGCCACGACGTTTACATGCCAGGGTTGGTGCTGCATACGCTATTGCTCTGGGCTGTGGCCTGGGTCTTTTGCACATGTGGTGGCCCGGAAGCTTGGGCTTTCTTGTGGGCCAACGTGATCGCGGGCTGCAAATTGAGTCCGTTGGAGCATTGCCATACATGTGGAAAAATGCCGGACCAGGGCATGTTCACGTTAAATTTCGCTATGGCGCTATCGAGGTCATGTCTCAACACACTGCATTGATTAGTGTCGTGCTCACCAGTGTTGGCGTGCTCACCATTGGTTTACTCATTGTGTGGCGAATGCAGGGTCGACTTGAATCAATACCATTGCCAGATGTTTTCTTATTAGTTGTACTACTCTCCATGGTGACAAGTCGAGTACTTTCACCGCAGTACAACATTTGGGTGTTGGGACTTTTAGCTACGTGCGCATTCTTGCCAGCTCCCGAATTTCCTATTATTGCAGCACTTTTATTCGCCAGTTCATTCTTAGGCCAACTGCTTTACCCATGGCTCTATGTGAGTTTTCAAAGTGGTGACGCATTTGCAACCTTGATTCAAACGTTTCGCGTTATCACTCTCATTGCTGCAACCGCGATTTTATGGCGCAGCGTCCATCGACGTTCACTTCCACGCAGAAGCAGCGTCTAGTCCTTCGTCAACAGAGACTGTAACGTGCGCGAACTGTGTTCCCACGTCCATTGTGCAACCACCCAATCGCGACCTGCTTGACCTTGTCGCTCCCGGAGTTGTTCATCCTTAAGTAGTGCAATGACCTGATGACTAATGTCTGTTGTATTACGACCATCGACGATGCATCCGGTTGCACCGTCGATAACCGCATCTGGCGCGCCACCTGAGTTTCCTGCAATAACTGGCAGACCTGTTGCTGATGCTTCCAGAAAAACTATGCCTAGGCCTTCAACATCCCAACCCGCATTTCTGGTTCGGCACGGCATGGCGAAAATTGTTCCAACGGCATACCACAATGGCAATTGCTCGATTGAAACTTTTCCCGTGAAGTAAATGTTCTCGCGTGCTGTACTGGATTTCGCCTGCTTGCGAAGCGCTTGTTCGTAGGCACCACTGCCAACTATCACAAGCGCAGCATCTGGGATCGCACGCAGAATTTCGGGCATAGCATCGATCAATGCATCTTGACCTTTGCGCTTCATTAATCGCGAGACACACACGATGACTGGGCGGTCTGCTAAATGTAGCTGGTCGCGAAGTACCTGAGCTGCGTCTCGGTTGCGCGGGTGAAATACCTCAGTATCAACACCTGGCGTGAGTTGGCGCATACTCGCCTGGGCCCGAGAACTGAGTGCGGGCGAAATTTTGCTATGCGTGTAGTGACCCAAGTACGTGACGTGATCGACTGCATCTCCAATTCGTCGCAGAAGTTGACGCGTGACAGGAGTCATGGCCCACCCTGCTTCATGGCCATGAGTGATCGCGACAATGTCGTTGATGCCAAGTGCGCGCACCGCCGGAGCAAGTAGCCCAAGAGGTGCAGCCGCGCCGAATACAACCTTCGAGACGTTGTGTGAAGCAATAATCTCGCGAGCAAGTTCCAACGTGTACTTACTTGGTTTCAGTACAGATGTTTTGGCGCGCACTACGGGATAACACAATGTGGAATCAAATTCAGTGTCTCCCTCAAAGTGGGAAGCAAGGACGACAACTTTTCCCAACGGGAATCGTTGGGCCATTTCAAAGACAAACGTTTGAATGCCTCCAGCACGTGGCGGAAAGTCGTTCGTGATAATCAGTGTGGTCACGGCTTACTCGATTGCACAGTGCGAGCAATTGCAATACGTTGCGGCGACGTGGGATGTGTTGAAAAGAACCAGAACATAAAGCGATTTGGTTCAAGAGCTGAATAGTTACTCATCGCAATTCGTTTTTGCATGTCGATGAAACTTAAGTATGGATTAGCCACACTTGAGTTAAGTAGCGCAGTGACATCGGCTCGACTCTCAACGCGCCGAGTAACAAAGTTGGAAGCCGGAGCAGCCAAAAGGCCACACACAGTGGCTAAACCAACAATGAACGCCACTTCACGACCAACTGCCTTACCTGAACCCAAAAATGAAACTAAGGCAAGGGCGCCCGCAGCAGTAAACAGTGCAGAAATCAACGTTGCATAAAGCACATCGTTGTACCGAGCGTGTGCAAGTTCATGACTTGCTACAACCACAATTTCATCTTGTGGCATGTCCTTGAGCACTGTGTCATAGACAACTACGCGTCTGGTCGGGCCAAACCCTGAAACATAGGCGTTGAGAGCAGATGTTCTGCGACTGGCATCGGCCACCAGGACATCGGCAATGGGCACATTCATGCGCTGTGACTCATCGAGGATCGCAGTACGCAAGGGACCATCTGGTAACGAGTGAAACGAATTAAAGAGCGGTTCAACAACCACTGGCAGCAAAAATGAAAACAGAATTACCAAGCCTGCGGCACAAGCTGGAACAATCGCTAACTGTCGTGACGTAGTCAAGGTGCTTGCCTGTACGCACAGTGCAACTAAAACCAAAGTGACGATAGTCGAGAGCGCGAATGATTTTGCTAGGTCAATGAGCCAGCCCCGCATTGACTGAGTGCTCAAGCCCGCTTCGACTAAGTAATTTCGAATCACCCAGTCAACAGGAACCGTGCTCAAGCGCATGAGAACAAGTGTGACCAAACCCGTGAACCACCATAAAAGATTTGCTGGAGTAAGGGAACTGATTACATTCTGAGAACGAATGATGACAAATGCCAACAGCGGAACTATTACTGACAGCGTAAGCCGCAGTAGCTGCCATGGCCACAAGGATTTATGAAGTCTGACTTCGCGAGCAATTTGATCTGGAGTGAAGTCACGCGACGTATCTGGTCGCACAACTGAGATGACCCGATTGATGTGGTGCGCTGCATCTGTATATATGTTCCAAGGGGTATAGAACGCAGTAACAATCAGCCCAACCACTGTCAGTGTTGTGAGAACAACTGTGATTCGGGCCATAGCTCAATCTTGCCTTAACCGGTCGCTGTTCCCGCAGTCTCACCCGGTGACAGGTGCTGATGCGACGAAACCAGCCGAAGCGGAGGAACTAAGCCCGATCCGGCAAGTACGTCAAACACGCCCCTATTGGATGCAATGTCCACATCTACTGGTCCTAACAGCATGGTGACAACGCAATCCGAACAGGCAATGTCTTTCATCTGGCAACTATTGCAATCAATCAACATAAAGCGACTCCTCAGTTACTCATGACACTAGAACCCACCTCCGACATCACTATCAACACTGTTCGGCCCACATACCCAGAAATGTCTGGGTTCGCTTGTAATCTCACGGGTATGACGGCCCTGACTTTGGACGATGCCTTTGCTGAGCATGCAAGTGCGCAATTGGCTGATGTCACCTTTGTGGTAGTCGATCTTGAAACCACAGGCGGTCGCACCAGCGATTCTGGAATTACCGAGATTGGCGCAGTCAAAGTGCGAGGCGGTCAAGTCCTTGGCGAATTTCAAACCTTCGTCAATCCTGGTATGCCGATACCTGCATTCATTTCAGTGTTAACAGGCATTACCGAACATCACGTTGCGAACGCACCAACAACGGCATCTGCGCTAGTCGCGTTTCTAGAATTTGCCGGCTTTGCTGGAGCAAGCGAGGACCTTCCCGTTCTCGTGGCACACAATGCGCCGTTTGATGTTGGGTTTCTCAAAGACGCCTGTGCTCGCAATGCGGTGGTATGGCCAGCACCACTGATTGTCGACACAGTGACCTTAGCTCGACGCATACTTACTGGCAGCGAGGTTCACAATCGCAAGCTAGCCACATTGGCAGAGTACTTTCACTCTCCCACTAGTCCAACCCACCGCGCACTCGATGATGCTCGAGCGACAGTCCACGTGCTGCATGGACTCATTGAGCGAGTGGGAAACCTCGCCGTATCTGACTTGGCAGGCTTGATGTCATTTTCTGGCCAAGCAACAGAAAAGCGCCGTCGCAAGCGGCACCTCGCCGACGGTATTCCCGACTCACCCGGTGTGTACGTGTTTTACGACCATGCAAATCGACCGCTGTATGTCGGAACGTCACGAAATATGCGCAAGCGTGTAATGAGTTACTTCACTGCAGCCGAGACTCGAAAGCGCATGACGGCCATGGTTGAAATTGCGCAACGGGTGCAAGCAATTGTGTGTGCCACAGCCTTAGAGGCAGCGATCCGAGAACTTCGAATGATCAATGAACACCGGCCGCGATTTAATCAGCGCAGTCGCAATCCAGAGCGAACAGCGTGGATTGCACTGACAAACGAGCGGTTCCCGAGATTTTCAATTGTTCGCCAAAGTCATCCTGCACATGATGACCGAGTCACTATCGGTCCTTTTAGGTCAGCTGATGCCGCGCAGCATGCTATCGATGCAATGCACGAAGGATTACTGATACGTCAGTGCAAAGATCGAATCTCTGCCAAGACATCGCAGACGCCGTGCGCATTATTTGAAATGAAACGGTGTATCGCTCCATGTCGCGACGGGTCAGACACATCGGCATATGAGGAAATCGTTGCCCACGCAACAGAAGTAATGTTGTCGAATCCATCGGTGGTCATTAACGCGCTCACTATGCGAATGAATGCATGTTCCGACGACCAACGATTTGAGGATGCGGCGCTGATCCGAGATCGTGCGGCAGCGCTCAAAGCGGGAGTAAACACTGCTGCCCGACTTCGCTCACTGTGCGCAATACCTGAATTCGTTGCGGCAGCGAGCACCGTGGATGGTGGCTGGGACATTCACGTCATTCGTCACGGCGCTCTCGCTGCAAGTGCGCATGCTCGACCTGGGATCAGCCCCAGACCAACAATGCAAGCGGCGCGCACTATGGGACAAAATTATCAATCCGATGTGACGTTAGTTTCTGAAACTCAACTCGTACTCAGGTGGCTTACCCAACCTGGTGTTCGGCTAATACATATGACGCCAGGATTCAACTGGGCTACGCCTATTGCGGTGTCGCCAACGTTGCAGTAGCAGCCACGAGTGCACCCAAGGCATCGGCCGCAAGCCCTGTGTCAATCGAACGATACGCATCCGGCAGGGCAACCCGAAGTCGAGCCGAGAATGTCACTTCAGGATTTCCATACGTGTGATTGGCTCTGGTCGAATCGAAGGCCACAAGCGCAGCCGCCGCATTAACCGCAACAACATCTCGAATCGCCGCAAATTTTCCGTCTGACTTCCCACCGAATAGTTCGCGTACCACATCCGCATTAAATTGCGCTTCTGCTCCGCGCAGATCATCAGCAGTGGCCGGTACTAAATCAAAAACCGATGGGTCAAAGATTTCATGTCTTACTTCGTCAGTGGTGACATCCCAAATTTGTGTTGTACCTTGAGTCGCAATTTCATCAATACCGTTGTCTGCGCGAACCACAATCGATTTGAAGCCGCGCTCGTGTTGCACATGCGCCAGTAACGGTGCCATTTGTAAGTCGGCGCAGCCAAGAAGTGAAGCCGGAGGTTGTCCAGGATTACACAGCGGTCCAAGCACGTTGAACACCGTGAGAATTCCTAGCTCTTTGCGCACCGGACCGGCATGTCGAAAACCTGGATGATGCGATGGGGCAAAACAAAATGCGATGCCAGCTTCTTCAACACACGCAGCAACAGCATCTGTTGGAATGTTCAGCGAGACCCCAAGTGCCTCAAGCACATCGGCAGTGCCGGACCGAGATGAAATGGCTCGATTCCCATGTTTCAAAACTGGAATTCCTAAACCTGCAACGGTTAATGCGGCCATTGTCGAGACATTGACGGTGTGAGCACCGTCTCCCCCGGTTCCCACGATGTCAACCGCATCGCGATCAAGTGTCACGCGCTGCGCATTAGCCAAAATCGCTTCAACCATTCCAGCAATTTCTTCAACTGTTTCGTTTTTGACGCGAAGTCCCATGACAAAGGCTGCAATGTGGGCTGGCGTTGCTTGACCCGACATGATTTCATTCATGGCCCATTTGGCCTGATCATCATTGAGGTCAGTTTGTACCGCAATCAAACCCAGAATCTGTTTCCAGGTGTACTCACTCATGGTTGTTAGCGAGCCACTGTGGTGTGAACATCAAGAAGCGACACCGCAGCAGAGACTAAAGCCCGCGGATCAATCGGGTGAGCCACGACGGCATCCGCCCCAGACCAGGTGGCAAGCCAACGATCCTGAGGTCGCCCGACAATGAGCAAAACTGGCGCACAGTTAAAAATTTCATCTTTCAGTGCCCGACACACACCCATGCCGCCAGCAGGTACCGCTTCGCCATCCAAAATAATCAAGTCAAATGGCGCAGCATCCACCGCGGCAATCACAGCAGGCTCAGTCGCCGCTTCAAAAATTGCCACGTCACTGATGTACTCGGCAGGTCGACGTCCCAATGCATTGCGTACGCTCATGCGAACCGTCACGTCATCGCTATAGACCAGAACCTTGAGGACCTGCAGGGACTTTTCCACGTCACTAGCGTATCTGAAGCCATGTGGTGACAGATGACTGGCAGCCTGCTCAATGACCTGATGAAGTAGGTCACATTGCCGCCACGAAAGTGCCTACCCATAAGCCTGATCGCCCTCTTAGCGACTAAACTCAGGGTTTGTGACGACCACTTCTGCAGTACGCATTCCCACTCACGCCGAGCGCCCAAACATGGTCTCGATTGGCACCATTGTCTGGCTTTCCAGCGAGCTCATGTTCTTTGCCGCGTTGTTCGCAATGTATTTCACGCTGCGCTCTGTCAATCCAGGAGTCTGGGCAGACAGCGTAGAGAAATTGAACATTCCATTTGCCGCGGTGAACACAACTGTTCTTGTGCTGTCTTCAGTGACGTGCCAAATGGGTGTGTTTGCGGCTGAGCGTGGAGATGTCAAGGGTCTGCGCAAATGGTTCATCATCACCTTCTTGATGGGTGCGTTCTTCGTTGGCGGACAGTTAACGGAATACACCGCACTTATTCGCGAAGGTCTCACAATGCCAACAAGTTCTTATGGCACTGCGTTCTACCTGACGACTGGTTTCCACGGTCTGCACGTGACTGGTGGACTTATTGCATTTCTTTTTGTGTTGGGCCGCACCTATGCGGGTAAACACTTCACTCACAACAAGGCAACAACGGCAATTGTGGTCTCTTACTACTGGCACTTCGTCGACGTGGTTTGGATTGCACTTTTCGCAACGATCTATCTCATTAAGTAACCAACTTTCTAGTACAAGTACTCAGCATCGAGAACGGACAGATATCACGTGGCACTAAGTCGTAGACATCCAGCAGCGATCTTTGCTGTCTTAGCAGTTGCACTGGGAACAACCGGTGCTGCATACGCTGCCGTCAGTGCAAGTACTGCGCCGAAGTCCGTCGTGAAGTCTGCCACTCAAGTGGAACAAGGAAAGTCACTCTTCCTTGAAGGGTGCTCGTCGTGTCATGGCCTTGCTGCCCAGGGTTCATCAGATGGTCCTTCTTTGATAGGTGTGGGGTCAGCTGCCGTTGATTTCCAAGTTGGCTCTGGTCGCATGCCGCTAGCTGGTCCAGGAATTCAATCTGAACCGGGTCCAGTTCATTACAGTGACAACGAGATTGCTGCACTTGCCGCATACGTTGCAAGTATTGGGCCGGGTCCAGCAATTCCTACCCAAGACATGATTAGTACCAGCGGCGCCGACCTCGCGCTCGGTGGCGAACTGTTCCGCACGAACTGCTCGCAGTGTCACAGCGTCTCGGGTAAAGGTGGTGCGTTGTCACAAGGTGGCTGGGCTCCTAGCTTGATGAAAGCTGACCCGAAAGAAATCTATGAAGCTATGGTCACAGGTCCCGAGAGCATGCCGATTTTTAGTGACAAAACTGTGACAGTTCAAGATAAGCAAGCCATCATTCGTTACCTTCAAGAACTGCAAAAGCAGGACAGCCCTGGTGGCGCAGCGCTGGGCCGTTTAGGGCCAGTTACTGAAGGACTATTCCTCTTTATTGTTGGGCTGGGCGCCCTCATTGTTGTTGCAGTGTGGATCGGAGCGAAAGCAAAGTGAACGAAATTCAACATGGTTCGCACGATCCGATTGGCGCAGTCAACGGCCATGACGTCATCACAGGCAAACCCATTGTTCCACTAGGACATCACGAACTTCGTCGCGCAGACATCGACCCCAAGGCCGCAATTCGAGCTGAGCGTCAAGTTGCAGCGATGTTTGGGCTTTCATCCGTGCTGATCGTGACGTCAATCATTGCTTTTATTGTCGTGCCCAACGATGTGTTGGTTATCTTGCCTTTGATTGGCCCTGTTAATGCCAATCACATCTCAGTAGGTTTTTCACTGGGCCTAGGAATTTTCCTGATTGGTACCGGAGCAATCCATTGGGCTAAAAAATTGATGCCTGATGTTGAAATCACCGAAGAACGTCATGCTTTTGCTTCCTCTGCCGAAGATAAGGCAGCCTTTGGAGAAGCGATCCGTGAGGGCAAGTCCGCTTCGGGCATCGGTGAACGCAAAATTATCCGTCGTAGCTTGCTCGGGTCGCTTGCGCTGTTCCCACTTCCACTCATTGTGTTCCTGCGCGATCTTGGTCCCATGCCAAAGACCCGGCTTCGCGAAACGATTTGGGATAAGAACATCGAAATTCTTACCGATGCTACCTACCGCCCTATTCGTCCCGAAGACATTCCTATCGGTGGCTTAGTCAACGCAGTACCTGCGAACCTGCTCAAAATTGAAGAAGAAGACGGAAACCTCAACGAGCGCGGGAAAGCATCCATCATTTTGGTACGCATGGCGCCGGCCGATATCGTGTCACAACAGGGGCAGGGTTGGGATTACCAAGGAATTTTGGCCTACTCAAAGATTTGCACACACGTGGGTTGCCCAATCTCGTTGTATCAACAACGCACGCACCATCTGCTGTGCCCATGCCACCAATCAACCTTTGACCTCGCCGACTCGGGCAATGTGGTCTTCGGTCCGGCAGCACGACGCATGCCGCAGTTGCCGATTACCGTAAATGAGCAAGGATATCTAGTAGCCGCAAGTGGATTCAAAGAACCAATCGGCCCGAGTTTCTGGGAGCGTGGATGAGCACGAATAAAGCAATCGACACAGTTGCAGGCGGTAAAGCCAGCGTTGTAGGAAACTACCTCGATGACCGCCTACATGGTGCAAGTGGGGTCAAGAAACTCCTTAATAAAGTGTTCCCCGATCACTGGTCATTCATGCTCGGTGAAATTGCTCTCTACTCGTTCATCATCTTGTTGTTGTCAGGCACCTACTTAACGTTGTGGTTCAAGCCGTCGATGACCGAAGTGGTGTACAACGGCTCTTACATGCCTCTCAAGGGTGTCAAGATGTCCGAGGCTTACGCCTCCACGCTAGATATTTCCTTTGATGTGCGCGCTGGCATGCTGATGCGCCAGATTCATCACTGGGCTGCACTGTTTTTCGTAGCTGCAGTTTCCGTCCACTTGCTTCGCGTGTTTTTCACAGGCGCATTCCGTAAACCTCGTGAAATCAACTGGGTCATCGGAACCTTGCTTCTGGTGCTGGCAATTCTTGAAGGCTTTGCCGGTTACTCACTTCCTGACGATCTGTTGTCAGGAACTGGACTTCGTATTGCGCAAGGAATTGTGCAAGCCATCCCACTGGTCGGAACGTACGTCGCGATGTTCCTTTTTGGCGGAGAGTTCCCGGGCAATGAATTCATTCCTCGGCTGTACTCAATCCACATTTTGTTAGTTCCAGGAATTCTGCTTGCCCTCGTGACCGTTCACTTGATCATCGTGTTTTACCAAAAGCACACGCAGTTTCCAGGTGCGGGCCGTACCGAAAGCAACGTGGTTGGATACCGCCTTTACCCGATCTACATGGCTAAAGCAGGTGGCTTCTTCTTCATCGTTTTCGGTGTCACCACCCTGATTGCAGCACTGGTCACAATCAACCCAATCTGGCTGTACGGTCCATACACTCCGTCTCAGGTCACAGCAGGTTCACAGCCTGACTGGTACATCGGCTGGCTCGACGGTGCTGTGCGATTGACTCCAAACTGGGAAACAAATCTGCTTGGACACACTATTTCGTGGAACCTATTGATTCCAGCGTTGATCATTCCCGGGATTATGTTTACTGCCCTGGGCGTGTATCCATGGATTGAAGCATGGGTTACAGGAGATAAGCGGGAACATCACCTGCTAGACCGACCACGCAATGCACCAACTCGCACTGGACTTGGTGCGATGGCGATTTCGTTCTACTTGATGCTCTGGATTTCTGGCGGTAATGACATTATTGCCACAGCATTCCATTTGTCGATTAACCAAATCACATGGTCGTTGCGCGTTCTAGTGTTTGTGATACCACCGCTTGCATTTGTCATCACAAAACGTGCCTGCCTTGGATTGCAACGTCGTGATCGGGACAAGCTACTCCACGGCTACGAAACCGGTCGGGTACTGCGTCTTCCTCATGGTGAATACATCGAGATTCACGAACCGGTTTCCGACAACGAACGTGCGGTGCTTCTTGGCAAGAGCGATGTGCCACCACTGCAGTTGTCAGCAGCAAGCGACCACAATGGCGTAGCTAATCCAAAGGCTAAGTCGGGTGCGCGTCGAGCACGGCTGTCGAACTGGTTCTACGGGGACAACATTCCAGTTCCATCAGAAGCTGAACTTGAAGAAGCTGCTCATCACCTTGAGCATGCTGCACCTGGTGAAATTGCCAGCCACTAAATCAAATAAGTAAAAGCAGCCTCACTCGTGTGGGGCTGCTTTTTTATGTGTGGCGTAAATCTATTGAGTGCACATCACACTTTGCGTGTGAGCGTAAATCGTCGTTCAGCAGCCAGCGCCTGGGCCCAATAATCGTCGTACTCAACGAGTTCGCCAACAGCGCTAGTGAGTACTTCGTCGGCCAATTCAGGATTACGGGCCATCGCAGGGCCGTGCATGTAGGTTCCGTAGATGTTGCCGTCATGAGCACCTTCGGGTCTTGTACAGCTGGCCGCCTCGAGTCCATTTCCAATTCCGCTGATAACAGATCCCAAAGGCGACACATCGCGGCCTAGTCGCGTCAGGCCTTGATGATTCTCAAATCCAGTCATGACAACGGACCCGCGTTGAATGACTAATTCACCAACACTGCGGGGCGATGAGTCATAAATTGTTTCGGCATCAAGGATTCCCAGGCCAGAAATCTTTGCCCCATCGGCGCCAGGTAATGTGCTGCCAATAATTTGAAATCCAGCACAGACCGCAAATACGGTTGCGCCGTGTGATATTGCTTTATTAAGTCCCTGATCCTTGGCTAGCATCTCCAGGGCTGCTGTCTGCGGACCATCTTCGCCCCCACCGAGCAAGTATATGTTCCCCTGCGTAGGGACTGCAGTGTGTGGAGCTACTTCAACGAGTTCGACATCAATGCCGCGCGCTCGGGCACGATGTATCAAGATCTCGGCATTGCCCTGGTCACCATAGGTGCCCAACAGATCGTGGTACAGCCGAACAATGGTCAGGCTCATGTGCGACCACCCGTAGCTTTTCGTATGCCCATGTGCTGTGCTGCAAGATCTTGGAATGCTGTGTAACTAGCGATGGCCTGAATCGGCGAATTACTGTCAAGGCTGCGCACCGCAGCAGCAAAGTTCTGGGCAACTGTGACATCGATTCCTTGGACACTCAGTCGGTACGCCAAATCCAGTTGACGCTCCCCTGTGCACACCACTGTGCTGCCATGCAATGCGCTGTAATCAATGTCCCAGAGCCACGAGGTATCTTTACCATCTATACCTCTGGCATTCACTGCCAGCACAACCTGGGGCGCTGTGGTGGCAAGAATGGCTCCTCGCCAACTTTCGGGATTCTTCGCCAACCGAGTCGCTACGGCAACATCGTCAACGACATAGGTGCTGATGCGATCGGGCGGGTTCACCGTGAGTTGCTCTTGAATCTCAATGGGAACCACTGCCCCCATCAATCGAGCAGCCTCGATTGCCAAAACACTATTGCGCGCAGGACCAGTGAATCGCTTGTCAGATCGCACCTGTGCAAGCTGCGTACCGAGTCCACAAGTGCACCGGTAATCACCTTGTGACCAATCCAGGAGTGCCATGCACGCTGGGCAGGTTGCAGCATCTGGGTGACGGCGCCCACCGAATGTCACCCGGATAACGTGGCCGGCCTGCGACACGGCATAGTCCAAGAATGGATCATCGCGGTCAATCACAAAGGTCACGTCATCGCGAGTAAATGTGTCGTGCCACAGTTTGGCTACTTTACGTACTTCCCCGGTGCGATGGAGTTGATCACGCGACAGGTTCAATAACACAATTACTTTTGGAGCCAATGTGTTGTACATAGCAGGCAAATAGAGCTCGTCACATTCAAGTACCACGAAGCGGTGACGTGGTTGTGCACTCAACGCTGCGGCAATCCCTGCCCTCATGTTTGCGCCAAATTGACTTGTGCTCACACCCTCATCAGTCCCGTCGGCTAGGACGCGGGCAAGAACTCCAGTTGTTGTGGTTTTGCCGTTTGTGCCGCTTACTAAAACGATGTCACGATTCGCAGAGAGTTTCGTCAAGGCTTGTGGGTCGATAGCGAGCAACACACGGCCATACATTGTTTCGCCCCGACCGCGACCAAGAGCCCGCGACAGTCGGCTCGCAAGACGGCCTGCTGCCGCAGCGGTGGTCAGGCGAAGCGACCCCATGGTGGTGTTTAACTAATTCGCGAAATCGCCGCGGTAGTACTCGTACACCAAACCGAACACACCGAACAATAAGGCGATAACACCCAACAGGGCCAGCCACGCTGCGAACACGAATCCCAAAACAAATAACATCGTGGACACGCCAATAACTAGTGGCCACCATGAATGTGGTGAAAAGAATCCGTACTCAGTATCAGCATCTGATATCTCAGCATTTTCATTGTCTTCAGGTAACGGTCCAACTCGCTTTGAAGTAAAAAGCACATAGAACGCGACCAAGAATGCAAGTCCACCTGTAAGTGCAAGCGCTGTGGTGCCAACAGGATCATTGCTCATGTAGCCATAGATGCCGGCAACTACAAAATAAAATACACATCCATACGCAAAGAGGCGTCCACCCAGATTCATTTAGTGATCTCCCCGAGTAACGTCAGCAACAATTTGAGTGCGATCGGCATGAGTTAAACCTTCAGCATCTGGATGGTGCAGGTCAAACGCAGGCCGCTCACTGCGAATCCGAGGAATCGAGTGGAAGTTATGACGTGGTGGCGGACACGATGTTGCCCATTCCAACGAATTTCCCCAACCCCATGGATCATCAACACCCACCATCGGCGCATACTTCGTTGTCTTGTACACATTCCATAGGAAGACAAATGTTGACGCTCCCAGAACAAATGAACCGACCGTTGAAATCATGTTGAGCATGGTGAAGCCATCACTTGCCAAATAATCGGCGTAGCGACGTGCCATGCCTTCAACACCAAGCCAGTGCTGCACGAGGAACGTGACGTGGAATCCGAAGAACACTAGCCAGAAGTGAATCTTTCCTAGTCGCTCATCGAGCATTTTTCCGGTGAGCTTAGGCCACCAGAAATAGAAGCCGCCAAACATCGCGAAGACAACTGTTCCAAAGAGTACGTAATGGAAGTGCGCGACCACGAAATACGAGTCGCTCACTGGGAAGTCCAGTGGCGGTGCAGCCAAAATGATTCCAGTCAAACCACCAAAAAGGAATGTCGCAAGAAAACCAATTGTCCAGAGCATCGGTGTTTCAAATGAGATTGATCCACCCCACATAGTTCCAATCCAGTTGAAGAACTTCACTCCAGTAGGCACTGCAATCAACATCGTCATAAAACTAAAGAACGGCAAGTTAACTGCGCCAGTGACGTACATGTGGTGTGCCCATACCGCCACCGATAATCCGGCGATTGAAATTGTCGCAAACACTAAGCCCTTGTATCCGAAAATTGGTTTACGGCTGAACACAGGCAGAATTTCGGTTGCAATGCCAAAGAATGGCAACGCCAAAATATAGACCTCAGGGTGTCCAAAGAACCAGAACAAGTGCTGCCACAAAATTGCACCACCATTAGCTGGGTCATACACATGCGCGCCAAATTTACGATCAATTTCAAGCATCAACATTGCTGCAGCAAGTACTGGAAAGGCCATCAATACCAAGACACTGGTGAGTAGGACGTTCCAGGTAAAGACTGGCATCCGGAACATTGTCATTCCTGGAGCACGCATTGTGAAGATGGTCGTGATGAAGTTAACGGCACCCAAAATCGAAGCCATACCCGTCATGACCAGACCTAAAATCCATAGGTCCCCACCGATTCCAGGTGAATAGATCGCGTTTGATAGCGGAGCATAAGCAAACCAGCCGAAACCAGCTGCTCCACCTGGAGTTAAGAAACCAAGCATCACGACGATTGCGCCGAGCAGGTAGAGCCAGAAACTAATCATGTTCAGACGCGGGAACGAAACATCCGGTGAACCAATTTGCAGCGGCATGATCGCGTTTGCAAAACCAGAGAACAACGATGTGGCAAAAAGAAACAGCATCAAAGTTCCGTGCATCGTAAACATCTGGTTGTACTGCTCATTGGAAACGAATTGCAACCCAGGTTGTGCTAATTCAGCACGCATAATCATCGCCATGGCACCGGCAATTACAAAGAACGTAAACGAGGTCACGATGTAGAGATTGCCAATGACTTTGTGGTCAGTTGTACTTGCCCAACTGATGATTTTGGTTCCAAGCGACTTCTTGCGAATCGGTGCAGAACTGACCGTTACGTCAATGGGCTTATCGAGGATTGCCATCAGGATTCTCCTGCTACTGGTGATCGACCGTTATCTAACGAGCCAACTTGGCCACGTGCCTTCAAATCAGATATGTGCGCGTCGTACTCTGCGCGCGAAACAATTTTTACTTCAAATAACATGCGCGAATGATCCACGCCGCACAGTTCGGCACACTTACCCGCATAGGTACCGAGTTTGTTTGGTGTGACTTCAAAGGTGTTGTGGCGACCGGGAACAACGTCCATTTTCATTAAGAATGCCGGAACCCAGAATGAGTGAATGACATCGGGTGAGGTCAAAACAAACTTGACCTTTTCATCAACCGGCAGCCATAGAACAGGGCGCTCACCAGGAGTGCCGACGTCATAAACGCCTTCCTCGGTGTAGTTAAACGCCCATGACCAACGCCATCCAACTACATTCACGCTGTGGGTATTGTCATTGGAAACTTTTGTAAGAATCGCTTGGTCGCGTGCGGTGAAATAGAACAAACCTAAAATCATGATGAGCGGCGCGATCGTGTAAGCAATTTCAATCGGGATGTTGTAGCGAGTTTGCTCGGGGTATCCATCACCCTCGCGTCGCCGATATACAACGATGGCCCAGATCAGAAGACCCCAAACCAAGACACCGACGATTGTCGCTGCTATCCAAGAACCTTGCCAGAGCGACACGATTCGCGGTCCTTCAGCAGTTGCGGGTGCTGGAAATCCAATGCGGCCCATCTGGGTGTCATTCGAACAGCCTGAAAGCAAGCTACCCACTGCGCTGATCGCTAAGAGCGCTCCAATGCGCACTCGACGCGGTGTCTTCTCCACTAAAGATTCATCCTCTTGTCTCGCGCCAAAAATGTGCAAGGCACGCCTTCGGCGGGGTACATCTATCTGTTAGAACACTACCGCAAGCCCTTGCTAATACTGACTTTGGGCGGTTGCTAGGAGGTAAGTCACATTCCGAATCTCGCCTGTGGGACGGACAATAATTGCTCAAGCGAGTCGCAGTATGTCGACCTGATCATCGTCTCGGCGCCAAGGGATCGAAGGTGCTCAGTCATCCACTGCGCATCAATAATTCGGTCCTGCCCGTCATCGAGAACCGTGACTAAATGGTGGAAGGCCACTTTTGAGGCATTTGTGACTGTGTGAAACATGGATTCCCCCGCAAAAACTCCACCTAGTGATACGCCGTAGAGTCCGCCGACAAGGACATCGGATTGCCAGACCTCGATGGAGTGCGCATAACCCAAAGCATGCAATGCGCAATACGCCTGCTCTACATTGTGGTCAATCCAGCCATGATCGCGGCGGGGATCACCACAGGCTCGAACAACT
>JBAXRV010000001.1:0-117004 GCA_037131045.1 Actinomycetes bacterium | reverse complement strand
GCGTTAGCTAAGGCCGGAACAATAACTACCATCGCAACAATGTGCATAACAGAAAGTCGGATGCGCATACCAGTGTCGACACCTGGAAGTGTCAGTGCACCGTAGATGGAGACTAAGCCAACTCCGGCACCAAGGATGAACCACCAAATCCGTGGACCAATAACGAGTTTGGAAAGTGCAACACTCACTAAAGTGGCAACGAGCCCAGCAATTCCAGTAGCAAGGCCAATGCGCCACACAGATGCAGCGACGAGAACTTTGGGATCAAAGTCTTGCGGCAATTGAAGCGACCAATGAAAAATGTTGTCGCACAAGTACAACCAGCCAAGGTTTAGGCCCGAAGCAATCGCCGTTGCCACGACCCCGTACACCCAGATACGACTCAGGGAAGGGGTGACTTGGCGGTTAGGTTTCTTGGCCATGGCAGTGCCTTTCATTGTGTGGTTGGGCAGAAGCCTACGCCCGTTTCGCATCTGGCAGGTATCTCGCATAACCTTGCATCTGACCGTTTCGACGGTTGGGCGAGGTGGCAGAGCGGCCGAATGCGGGCGCCTTGAAAGCGTCTGAGGTGAAAGCCTCCGGGGGTTCAAATCCCTCCCTCGCCGCTGCGGCAATCGCGTGAAGCGATTGTTATTCGCGCCATAGGGGCCGGGTCAGGCATGTTGGTCCGCCTTCGCCGCGATTTATTGTTGACGCTTCGTAAGTGTGCACTTCCACTCCACGATCACGTAATAACTTGGCAGTTAACGGATTGCCACTTGGCATCACAACTACGCCTGGTGCAACAGCTAAAACATTGCATGCGAGTGACATGTACTCAGAATCTGGAACGGACACTGTAGCTATTCCGCGTGCAGCCAGTTCCTGAAGCAACGTAATCGGTGCTTCACGTTCATAGACAACTGCCAAATCATCACGCACTGGCGAAATCACGCTCATCAAGTGCAGGCAGAATTCCGGTCCAAGCGCGTGCGGCATGTGGAACGTGAGGACATTAATTCCTTCACGACTGAAAATTTCTCGCAGCTGCCGTTCGCCTTCCGCGTTAGTGCGATACGTACGCCCAAGTGCAACTGTGTGATCGTCTAGCCAACACATGTCTCCGCCGTCTGCGGTTGCGTTGCCAAAAAGTGTGCCGACTGTTGGGATTCCACGTTCATTTAAGTCGCTCACGAGTAGCGATGGTTCTTTCATGCGTGCTTCTTTGGCACCCTGCAACTGGATAACTCCGCTCGGCGTGGCGAAGGCAGGGTCGTACACGAAGATTGCATCGGCAAGACCCGGCGCTTCAGGAAGCTCGTCAACCTCACAGCCCAGGCTTTTCAGTAAATCTACGAATGCAGCATGGTCTCGTTCCAATGCATCAAGGTCAAGGTCGTGAGGAGCGCCAAGCCAATGGGCGCCTGCATAATCTGCATCTCTTGTTGGACGACGTACTGCCACGCGCTTAAGAGTGGCTACTGAGGATGAAACTCCGAAATTGGACATGGGTACATCTTGCTGGGAACTGGTCAGGATTCCAATGCGCCCACAGGCACTTTCGCAAAAATCCCAAAAACCCGATAATCTCTAAGCGCTAGAGGGAGACGTCGCATAGTCCGGTCGAGTGCGCCTCACTGCTAATGAGGTATGGGGTAACCCATCGGAGGTTCAAATCCTCTCGTCTCCGCAGAAAAATAATCCCTGTCCTGTTGGGCAGGGATTATTTTTTTGTCCGGAATCAAGCCAGAGAGGATTTGGGAGGAGGCGCATTGCGCCGACGGCTCCTCTCGTCTCCGCAGCCGATTGCGTGATCGTAGGCGATCACTTGCAATCGGAATTGGTTAAGCATTTGCCTTCGGCTTAACTGAATGGCTTTCGGTGATCAAAGGCTGTTGACACTTTTCCTGCGCCGCGCCACACCCGAGCAACAAGATCCTTGTCTTCTTCAGTCACAAGGTTGCCCATCACTCGCAGTGCAACCTTCATCAAAGACCGCGATCGCATACCGATAGGTCCCAGCGTTGGTAACAGTCGTGGAACTGTTAGATATCCCGCGAGACGCCGCGCAATGGAAAATGCGTATCCATAGTGTGCCTGGAGCTCGGCGGGCCATGCCTGGGTGAAATCTGATTCTGTCGACAGCATCTGGGCCGCAAGCCGTCCGGTCTCGAGACCGTAATCGATACCTTCGCCGTTTAGCGGATTAACACAGCCGGCTGCATCACCAATAAACATGTAGTTTGTGCCAGCAACGCCACTGACAGCTCCGCCCATCGGCAACATCGCTGACCATGGTAAGCGAAGGTCGCCACTGAGTATCCACTCTTCGCGACGCAATTCGGTGTACTGCGACATGAGCGCGCGAAGATTTAAATCAGCAGGACGTTTTTGCGTAGCAAGCGTGCCGACACCAATATTCACTTCGCCGTTGCCCAAGGGGAAAATCCAACCATAACCAGACAGCACTTCGTTCTGACTGCCGCGTAATTCCAGGTGCGACGAAATCCATTCATCATCACTGCGCTCACTTGTGATGTAGGCGCGAGCTGCAACTCCATAAGCGGTATCTCGATGCCATTCGCGTTTGAGTTTTCGACCCAATTGTGAACGCACACCATCTGCAATGATCACGTGCTGTGCGCGGATGACAACGTTTTCGTCGTTGCGTTGTGCCAGCACCGAATCGATGGCACCGCCATTCATTGTGACGTCAACTGCTGCGACACCATCGTGAACGGTAACGCCAGCATCTCGGGCAACCTGCAAGATCCGATTGTCCAGTTCGATGCGCGGGGCCGCGCTTCCGTAGCGCGGCAATGAAGGTCCATCCCAGGGCAAAAGCAACTCTTGGCCAAAACCTGCTGCTCGTAGACCAAGATTTTTAGGACGAGTCTCGAGCCATTCCCCTAACCCAAGTGCGAGCAGTTCGTGAATAGCCCGTGGCGTTAACCCATCACCGCAAGGCTTATCGCGAGGGAACTTTTCCTTGTCAATCAGAATGACACTTTTACCTGAGCGCGCAGCCCATGTTGCTGCTGCGGAACCCGCCGGTCCACCGCCAACAACGAGCACATCACTTTGTAATTCAGGCACGCTCCATTGTCTCGTAGGTCTACGGTGCCTGCCTAACGAGTGTTAGGGAACAACACCGAAAAGACGATCGCCTGCATCACCTAGTCCAGGCACGATGTATCCCTTTTCATTAAGGTGATCATCAAGAGCTGCCGTAACCACGACCAAGTCAATGTCGATTTTTGCAAACTCGGTTTCGAGTGCAGCCAATCCTTCAGGTGCAGCAAGTAAACAGACAGCAGTGATTTTGTCGGCGCCGCGCTCAATCATCAAATTGATTGCAGCAATCAGAGTGCCACCGGTTGCCAGCATTGGATCAAGCAAGAACACCTGTCGCCCTGTGAGGTTTCCAGGAATTCGATCTGCATACGTTGTGGCTTTGAGAGTTTCATGGTCACGAACCATCCCGAGGAAACCAACTTCGGCAGTTGGTAGCAGTCGGGTCATGCCTTCGAGCATGCCAAGCCCTGCTCGCAGAATCGGAATGACAACAGGTGTGGGATTCGATAAGTGCACACCTTGCGCGAGTGCCACTGGTGTTTGCACCGTGACCGGGCTGACGCGGATATCGCGCGTGGCCTCGTAGGCCAACAACGTCACTAACTCGTCGGCTAACCGCCGGAAAGTTGGAGAGTCCGTTTGCTCATCTCGCAAGGCGGTGAGCTTGTGGGTGATAAGCGGGTGATCTGTTACCAAGGTACGCACGCTCTCAACAATAGAGCGAACATAATCGCAAGGCTGGCTTCGACGGGGACTTGGTAAAATGTGAATGATGTGACGTGTGGGACGTAGCGATGGTCCACAACAAAAATTCTCATTACAACTTGGACACAATTCGAAAACATGGGCTAGGTCGAGGGTATTCCCGTCATACCTCACCCTTAGACTCTCACTAGCGCTTGGCGATATTCGCCTTGCCTATAAGAGAGGAGCCCTCGTGTTGAAGGGTGTAAAAATTGCCTCCGTATTGGCCGCAGCAGCACTGGTACTAACCGGTTGCAGCAAGAGCGATAACGGAGCAGCCGCTACCACGGCACCAGCCACAAGCGCAGCACCAGCTGTCAAAGTTGGCATGGCATATGACCAAGATGGCAAGGGTGACGGCTCGTTCAACGACGCCGCTTACGCAGGTCTTTCAAAGGCCCAGACCGATCTCGGCGTAGAAATCAAGGAAGTTAGTTCCGGCTCATCAGCAACTGATGCAAGCCGTCAAGAACTTCTTACCCTTTTGGCAACTGATGGTTACAACCCAGTCATCGCTGTTGGCTTTGCTTACAGCACCGCACTGGCTGCAACTGCTGCTCAGTTCCCAAATACCACATTCGCAATCGTTGACTCAGTTGTTGACGCACCAAACGTAGGCAGCCTCGTATTCGCTGCTGAGCAGGGTTCATACCTTGTAGGCGTTATTGCTGCATCAGCATCAAAGAGTGGCCACATTGGCTTCATCGGCGGCATGGAAATCGACCTCATCAAGGCATTCGAAGCTGGCTTCGACCAGGGTGCTAAGTCGGTTAACCCAAGCATCAAGATCGATTCCAAGTACATGGGCGCCGCTGGCGACAACACTGCATGGAACGTTCCTGACAAGGCAAAGGCTGCTTCTGCAGCAATGATCGGCAAGGGTGCTGACGTTATTTATGCAGCAGCCGGCGGATCAGGTCTTGGTATGTTCCAGGCTATTAAGGAAGCTGGCGCTGGCCACTGGGCTATCGGCGTTGACTCCGATCAGTACACCGTTCCTTCACTCGCTGATTACAAGGATTTCATCCTGACATCGATGTTGAAGCGCGTTGACGTAGCTGTATACGACGTAATTCAAGGCGTAGTTGATGGCGCACCACTTACAGGTGTCCAGAACTTCGATCTTGCTAAGGACGGCGTTGGCTACTCAGCTTCGAACAGTGCTGTCGCTGATTTCGCTGCTGCTGCTGACGCTGCTGCTGCTGCAATCAAGGCAGGAACCGTCACAGTTGCTACCAAGTAACTAGCACTACCTCGTTCAGGCTCGGGTGGATTTTTTTTCCACCCGAGCCTGAATTTTTTATGCCTAGGTCATAAGTTAGGAGACACATAATGTGTCGGCACAAGGAAGTGACTGCATCAAGATGAATAGTGAAGCACCAGCCGTAGAACTTCGGGGTATCTGGAAGCGATTCCCTGGCGTCATCGCCAATAGCGACATCAACCTGTCTGTCACTAAAGGAACGGTGCACGCCATCATTGGCGAAAATGGTGCCGGCAAGTCCACGCTGATGAAAATTCTGTACGGCATGCAGGAGCCAGATGAAGGCACAATTCTGATCAATGGAACCAAATTAGATTTTGAATCACCTGCCGATGCAATCGAAGCTGGAATCGGCATGGTGCATCAGCACTTTATGCTCGCTGATAACTTCACCGTTCTGGAAAATATTATTTTGGGAAGTGAACCGCACAATGGTCCACTCATTAATTTCACCGCAGCCCGTACAAAAATTAACGACATTGCTTCGCTTAACGGTTTGTCCATTAACCCTGATGTACTCGTAGCGAACCTCGGTGTCGGTGATCGTCAACGCATCGAGATTCTCAAGGTGCTTTATCGGGGAGCAAAGATTTTAATTCTTGACGAACCGACTGCAGTTCTTGTGCCTCATGAAGTAAACGAATTGTTTGATACTCTGCGTGAACTTAAAAAGGCTGGCAACACAATTATCTTCATTAGCCACAAACTTGACGAAGTACTTGCGATTGCAGATGAAATTACTGTAATCCGTCGCGGCACAACTGTTGGGGCAGTGAACCCACGTGAAACCCACGTTTCATCAGAAGACCTAGCAGTCATGATGGTCGGTTCGGAGCTTCCGACACCAGAAACGCCCGGGAACACAATTCGCGACACAGTTGTGCTTGATGTCGAACATCTAACTGTGTTAGCCGCAGGCGGAAAAGCGGTCGTAGACGATGTCACGTTCTCAATTCGTTCGGGTGAAATCGTTGGAATTGCTGGCGTTGAAGGTAACGGTCAGGCAGAGATTCTCGACGCACTGATGGGCATCATTGACTCCACTGGCACTGTAAAGTTCAAGGCCGAAGACATTAGTAATGTGACGACACGAAAGCGTCGTGAGCTCGGAATCGGGTTTATTCCCGAGGATCGCCAGCGCCAAGCACTCTTGCTCAATGCCCCACTCTGGGAAAACCGCATGCTGGGACATCAGACAATGTCACCGAACTCAAATGGATTTCTTCTCACTCCAAAGGGAGCCAAGGCTGATACCGAACGCATTGTCAAAGAATTTGATGTGCGCACGCCAGGTATCAACGTCCTTGCAAGTGCACTTTCGGGGGGAAATCAACAGAAGTTAATTGTGGGTCGGGAAATGTCTGGTGCACCAAAACTTCTTATCGCAGCACACCCCACACGTGGAATCGATGTTGGCGCTCAAGCAGCAGTCTGGGATCACTTACGGCGCGCTCGCGAAGAAGGTCTTGCCGTTCTTTTGATTTCAGCAGACTTAGATGAACTCATTGGTCTGAGTGACACAATTAAAGTTCTCCTACGCGGTCGCTTTGTTGCCGATGCAAACCCTGCAACAGTGACACCTGAAGAATTAGGAACTGCAATGACCGGTGCTGGAAAGGTGTCTGCATGAAACTTCGCCGCTTCTTAACAAGTTTGATTGCGCCATTTCTTGGAGTTGTCGTATCTATTGCGGTCACTGCCGCCATCTTGGTATTTATTCACGCGAGCGTATCTGGAGTATTCTCCGCGATGCTTAAATATGGAACCTCACCGCGAGCTGAATCTCTGATCTTGAATCTAGCTACGACGTACTTTCTCAGTGCGCTAGCAGTAGCAATCGGCTTCAAAATGAACCTCTTCAACATTGGAGTAAACGGGCAGTACGTACTCGGTGCTGTAGCAGCCGGCGCTGTTGCTGGAAACCTTTCGCTTCCTAAACCAATTTCGCTTACCATCACAATCGCAGTGGCCATGTTGGTTGGTGCGGCCTGGGCTGGTGTGGCAGCGTGGCTCAAGGTGGCACGCGGTGTGAGCGAAGTTATCTCAACAATTATGTTGAACTTCATCGCCATTGCGATAATCAGTTTCCTAATCATCCGTACCAGCATTGGCACGGAAACCGCGATGAACATTCGTGGAACTCAAATAATTCCAGAATCCGGCATGCTTCGCGGTTCGGCATTTATAGATCCCAAGACCAAGGTTTATGGCTTCTTCTTTGTCACAATCTTTATTGGAATTTTGTATTGGTTTGTTCTCAATCGCACACGCTTTGGGTATGACTTGAGAGCTACCGGACATTCCGCATCGGCTGCGCGCGTCAGTGGTATCGAAGCCAAGAGAATGACGACCATCACAATGTTGCTTTCTGGAGCACTTGCTGGCCTGGTTGGTCTTCCTTATCTGCTGGGTGATGCAGCATCGTACAATTTGAACTTCCCTACCGATTGGGGTTTCACGGGAATTGCCATTGCGTTGCTGGGTCGCAACAATCCATTAGGGATTGCTTTTGGCGCTTTGTTGTGGGCTTTCCTCGATGTATCCAGTGGTCAGCTCATTCTTGAGGGAGTGCCTCGCGAAATCACCACCATCATGCAGGGACTTATTGTTTTCGTCGTTGTGATGTCTTACGAAATCGTGCGACGAAATCAAATTAAGAGTGAACAAAACCGAGTTGCTAAGGCACTTGAAGCACAGGCGGTCAGCGCATGAACATCACAAAACAGCAAAGATTAATTGGGGTGCTCGGTTTGGGCATTGCCATTTTGTCCATCACTCGTACGATCACAACAAATGGTGACTTGACCAGTGCCGTAACAATTTCTCAGGCTCTTGGATTTGCAGTGCCCATTGGACTTGCTGGACTTGCTGGTATTTGGTCAGAGCGTGCTGGCGTGGTCAACATTGGCCTTGAAGGCATGATGATTCTTGGCACGTTTGGTGCGGGCTGGGCTGGCTATCAGTGGGGTGCTTGGGCTGGATTGTTGGCGGGCGTTGTATTCGGCGGACTTGGTGGCTTGTTACTTGCAGTGGCAACCGTAAGTTTTGGTGTCGACCAAATCATCGCCGGAACAGCAATCAACTTGTTAGCAACTGGACTGACTAAGTTCTTAGCTATTTTGTTGTTTACAGATGCTCCCGGTGGTGGGCAAGCACAATCACCACCCATTACAGGTGAGATTCCCACGATTACGATTAATGCGATTGCAGATCCGTTAATCCAGCTGCACGATAAGGGAATATTTTTTATCAGCGATACCGCGGGTTTGTTGTCAGGACTTTTCTTTCAACTTTCGCTTTTGACTGTAATTACCGTCTTGCTGTTTATTGGCACAGGCTGGTTGCTGTGGCGCACGCGCTTTGGACTTCGACTACGAAGTGCTGGTGAAAATCCATGGGCAGCTGACTCACTCGGCGTAAAAGTTACGACCTACAAGTACATGGCTGTGACTATTTCTGGTCTGCTCGCCGGATTGGGTGGAGCCTACCTATCCATCGCATCCACAATTTATCGAAACGGTCAAACTGCAGGCCGAGGCTTTATTGGTCTTGCAACAATGATCTTTGGAAACTGGCGACCAGGTGGCACAGGAGCCGGTGCCATCATGTTTGGTTACATAGATACGTTGCGGCTAATCGATAGTGATAATAGAAACGTGCGCGGCCTTATTTTGATTGGCGCACTTGTCGTCTTGATGATTTCCGTATTTCTCCTTCGTAGTGCTCGCCGATCAACTGGTCTTGGCTTTGCATTGCTAGGAGCTGTTCTCATTGGCGCATTCTTAGTGGCATCTAATTTCCCACCAGAGGTTGCGCAAGTTGCTCCTTACATCACCACGCTGCTGGTACTTGCAACTGCCTCACAAAATTTGCGGCCTCCCGCAGCAGATGGCGCACCATTCCGAAAAGGTGAGAGTCACTAATGACTATCGACTGGTCGCAACTTCGGCAGGCAGCTACGGCAGCAATGAAAAATGCATACGCTCCGTATTCAGATTTTCCAGTTGGGGTAGCGGCGTTAGTGGATGACGGTCGCGTCATCACAGGGTGCAATGTTGAAAATGCTTCATACGGCATTGGTCTGTGTGCGGAATGTGGACTAGTTTCGAATCTCATCATCAGTGGTGGCGGACGCCTCATTGCAGTTGCGTGTGTCGACCGCCATGGCAACGCACTGATGCCCTGCGGTCGGTGCCGACAGTTGTTATGGGAACACGGTGGCGCCGATTGCCTATTAGACAGCGTCAGCGGAATCAAGCCGTTAAGTGAGATTCTGCCTGATGCATTCGGGCCAGACGACCTCATCACGCGGGTTTAAAAATTATGGCGACCGAGCCATTTGCTGCCGTTGAACTTATTGCGGCAAAGCGTGATCGCAACGAATTGACTGACGCCCAAATTGATTGGTTTGTCGACGCATACGTTCGCTATGTCATTGCTGAAGAACAAATGAGCGCAATGGCGATGGCTATTCTGCTTAACGGTATGACTAGACGCGAAATTGTGCGATGGACAAATGCTTATGTGAATTCTGGCGAACGCATGAACTGGTCAACCCTTGGTGCCACAACTGCTGACAAGCATTCCACCGGCGGTGTCGGTGACAAGATCACACTTGTTCTCAATCCAGTGGTTGCAGCATGTGGAGTCAGTGTTCCGCAACTTTCCGGTCGTGGGCTTGGGCATACCGGTGGCACGCTAGACAAACTCGAATCCATTCCAGGATGGCGAGCACAACTGACAAACCAGGAAATGTTTGATGTGCTCAAATCGGTCGGCGCTGTTATCTGTGCTGCTAGCGATACCTTGGCACCAGCCGATCGACGAATCTATGCCTTGCGCGATGTCACAGCCACAGTCGAATCAATCCCACTTATTTCAGCCTCCATTATGAGTAAGAAAATTGCTGAAGGCACTGATGCATTAGTGCTGGATGTCAAGGTTGGAAGTGGTGCTTTTATGAAAACGGTGGAGCAAGCTCGCGAACTTGCAACCACCATGGTCGACATTGGTAATGATGCTGGCGTTGTTACTCGCGCGCTTCTCACTGCGATGGATGTCCCACTTGGTCGCACTGCAGGCAATGCGCTCGAAGTGCGTGAAGTGCTCGACGTACTTGCCGGTGGTGGTCCATCCGATATTGTCGACCTCACAGTGGCATTGGCTCGCGAGATGCTCGAGGCGGCGACCGCAAACGGCGCAAAACCAACTCGCGACCCTGCGCAAGTACTTAATGACGGCACTGCGATGGATGTGTGGCGCAAGATGATTAGTGCACAGGGTGGCCAGGTCGATGCTCCACTTCCTGTCGCTCTCGAGACTCACCAAGTCACGGCTGATCGAGACGGCTTTGTTACCCAGCTTGATGCTTTCCATGTTGGAGTTGCATCGTGGCGGTTAGGTGCAGGTCGGGCTCGCAAAGAGGACATTCTTGATCTGGGTGCTGGAATTGAATGGCACGTACTTCCAGGCGATGAAGTCAGGGCTGGGCAGTCGCTATTTACGCTGCATACAAATGACAGTGAAAGATTTCCTAATGCGCTCGAAGCACTGAACAAGTCGTATTCCATAGGTACGCAGGCTGAGATTCACCAACGCCTACCGCTTATTATCGAGCGAATTGTTTAAGTACAAGTAACCGAAAGAAACCTTTGACACTCGAGTCACTACGCTTATTGCATGTCTGAATTCATTCTCAATCCCACTTTGATTCCGGTACCTGGTGGAAAATCCATCAGCGAATACATCGGGCGCGTTAATTCAAAAGACGAAAATGTATCCGTTGCGATCATGCAGGCTCCTGCTGGTTGGACTGAGCCATTTCAGACACCTGAATTTGATGAATACACAATCGTCACAACGGGATCCATTTTGGTGGAGCATCCGGCTGGCTCGTCACTAATCAACGCAGGTCAGGCTTTCATAGCTCACAAGGGCGAACGGGTGCGTTACTCGTCACCCGAAGATTCGCAATACGTGTCAATTTGCGTGCCCGCGTTTTCGCCTGACTCGGTGAATCGCGAAGAAGATTAAAAGCCTGTAACTATTTTCCTTGCAGTAGCGGTTCTGCCGCTCGAGCAAGTTCATCCAATGCTGCGCGCGCCTGCTGCTCAGCTATTTCTAAGTCCTGTGTTGTACTCACTACTTCTAAATAGCATTTGATTTTTGGCTCAGTCCCGCTGGGCCGCACAATAACGCGAGCTTTCTTGATCTCGCCCGAGCCACGCAACATAAAAATCACACCGTCTGTTGCGGGTAACTGATCAGTCGCATTTGCCAGATCACGAAACTCCTGAACTGAAAACGATCCAAAGGCAGTTGGTTGCGATGTCCTTAATCCGGCCATCACGGTGTGTACTTGATCTACGCGACTCACTTTGACTGAAATCTGATCACTGATGTGTAATCCAAATCGAGTAGCAATCAGATCAAGCACGTCCCACATAGTGCGGCCTTCATCTTTGAGAGCCGCAGCCATCTCAAGAATGAATGTTGCTGCAGACACGCCATCCTTGTCGCCGACATAGCGTGGATTAACGCAATAGCCCAACGCTTCCTCGTAGCCAAAAATGAGGTCATCAACTCGAGATACCCATTTGAATCCTGTCAATGTTGTTACGTAATCCAGATGTGCATCGTGAGCAATGAGCTCCATCAACATGGATGAGACAATTGAGCTGGCAAATTTTCCATGCAGCACTTGATCGCATCGACGGGCTCGTTCAATCACCCACCATGCCAGCAACGCACCTACTTGATCGCCATGCAATGTCTTCCACTCGCCACTGCCTAGCGGAAGCGCCACCGCAAGCCGATCTGCATCGGGATCATTTGCAATAAGAATGTCTGCCTGATTCTGATTCGCACAGGCAATTGCAAGATCAAGGGCGCCCTTTTCCTCCGGATTGGGGAATGCCACAGTGGGGAAGCGAGGATCAGGATCACGTTGTTGCGCAACAGCTATGGGTTCCTTAAAGTCGGCAGCCACACATGCTTCACGCACTGCCTCCCAACCAACACCATGCATCGCCGTGTAAACACTCACTACGTCGCCGCGCTGTTCAGCCGTAGTCGGTCCAGAGTGAATAGCTTGCGCCAATGACACAATGTAGCGGGCCTCACAATCACTTTCGACTTCTTGAAAACTACGCGTGAGTGAAACGCTTTTAATATCCTTAATGTCACGAATGCATTCCGAGATTTCTTGATCCGCTGGTGACACAATTTGATGCCCGTCCCCAAGGTAGACCTTGTAACCATTGTCTTGCGGTGGATTATGACTCGCGGTCACCATAATCCCAGCGCAGCAATTTTGGTCACGAATTGCGAAAGCTAAAACGGGTGTCGGGACAAAATGATTAAAGACCAATGGCTTGAACCCTGCAGCAGCCAAGACATCAGCTGAATCCAAAGCAAAAACATCGCTATTGAATCGTGCGTCATACCCAATCACAATCGGCTGACCAGCCAGGCCTTTGTCGATTAAGTACCGCGCCAAGCCAGCTGCGGCTTGAATGACAACGACTCGGTTCATGCGATTCGGCCCGGCACCAAGCTTGCCTCGAAGGCCCGCAGTTCCAAATTGCAAGGGGGCAAGGAACGCGTCTTGAAGCTGTGCCAACGCACTAGTGTCCGAGGCAGCAGCAGCGAGCAGATCCGAGAGCTCGGTTCTCGTCACTGGATCGGGGTCTTGTGCAATCCAACTCTGGGCTAATTCACTCAGCTGCGCATTTAGGTTCATACCGCATTGTTCCATGCATTTTTTATCTGATTGTTATTTCTGACCAAGCGCCTGAATGCACTAATGCATACAATTTAAGGGTGGTTCAGGAGACTCGGCAGCGTGCCCCGCAAGCTCGGCTGGCACGCAACCATGCGCGTGTTCTCGATGCTGCTGCACGTTCGGCTGCCCAAAATGGACCAATTGGTTTGAGTTTCTTGCGCGTTGCCAACGAGGCAGGATTATCGCGTCGACCGATTCAAGATCGCTTTCATGATGTCACCGAGCTCTCCATTGCTTTGTGGAAAGACCTCGTTGGTCCAGAACTCATCACGAGTCTCAATCAAGCCATGACGTACGCGGGGCTTCTAGATGAACCGCAAAATGTTGCCGAGTTTGTGAAGGCGTGCGCTCGCTTTCAGCGCCCTGATCACTTACTACTGGCCGGAGTAGAACTTTTTCTTGACTCACAGTTTGATGAAGAACTTAGCCGTGCAATCCAGGAGTCACTCACGCCTTGGTACAACTCATTATGTGTCCCGTCGCCGGACATCACGCCAGCTTTAGCGGCGCGGCGGGCATGGATCATCATGATGGGCCTTGGGCTCATATTGTTTTCGCATCGACCTGGAGCCCGTGCCTTAGATTGCTCGTGGGTATTCCAGGAGTACGCTCGGACATTTGCCCAAGCACACGAACCTATCGACTTGCCGGAGGTGGCGGCGCCTCATCTGAATGTCATCACTCATGTGAATACTGGTGATTCGATACTCAATGCGTTGATCGATTCGGTACTTCGTCATGTGGCGCAAGAAGGTTATCTGCATGCGAGTGTAGAAAAAATTGTGGCCACAGCTAACTGCTCCCAGGGTGCTTTGTTTAGTCGTTTCGCCACAAAAAAAGAACTTTTTCTCGAAGCGACGCGACTACAAAATGAAACCGCATTGGCAGCCAATGAAGAGTACCTGCGGATGATTGAACAAAAGTCCAGCCGGGAAATTGCTGAAGCCGTAGCAATCCGCGAGTTCCAGAAACCGGGACGTGAACTACAACGTGCCTTGCTTCTTGAGCAACTGCGGTTAACTTGGCATGACGAAGAACTGTTAGGCAAACAAGCGGAAACTGTTGATGCTTTCTACGAAAACTCAGGGCTCAGCGACTCGGTTGCATCCCCTGAGCAATTCAAGACGCTTGCCCACGTGGGTCTATCCATTGGTACCGGGGCAACAGCCCTGCCTTTGATCTATAAAGAGAGTTGGAGGCTGCCATTCGACGTAGTTGCTGCTCATTTCAATAATGGGTAGCTAAATGGCTGGCTGGTTGCGAGAATCTGGGCAAATGCGCCTTGGGACGTGAAAGATGTCTTTGATTCCCAACATTTCCATACAAGAACTGTCTAAATAGTAAAATGTGTATTTAGATTTAGGTATATTTATCCCAACGATTATTTGGAGAGTGTTATGTTGCGCAAAGTTGCGGGGGTTATGTGCGCCTTAGCATTGTCGTTAGGTATGGGCCTGAGCCAGAGTGGCCCTTCGACCGCGGACGCAGGCGTATGCCCTGCTGATTCCGACCGCTTATACGTGCACGTCGGGTATTGGAATGCAATCCAATACTTCAAGACAGCGCCCGGTTGCGAAAATGAACCACCTGTCACGATGCTTGATTTCACAACGGACACTCAAGCGAAAGTCGATAGACTCCCAGAGCCACCATTAGACCCACTAACAGAATACGGTGGCGGGTTAGCTGTCGATACAGCGAGAAATTCAATTTACATCAATGATTTGAACGGCGGTGAACGTGCTTATCCTTCATGCGTATACAAAGACACCGACGGCACGCTGCAACCATGCCCAGAAGGTGTAAATCCCCAATCGCTCAACGAAGTAAATTTCTTTTACGGCACTGGGGGCGGAATTGCTCGACTTCGACTTGACCCCACTTTAGGAACTCAACTCGCACAATCAGCCTTTACCTTCGCAGACTTTATTTTGGCAGAAACAGGAGCCACTGTATCTGAGATCACTGTCACTCTGGCCACTCCTCATTTACTCCATGTAGATGATTATATGTCCGTAAACTCACAAACGATCTGCCCTAATTCATGCAGCAGTAAAAAATATCTTGGGATTTTTCGAGTTAATCGCATTGTTAATGCGACAACATTCACATACCTAACAAACGGCAAAGTCACCATGATGACCTCCGCAAATGACTACACGGTTAACGCCCTTGGGCAACAACTTTGTGGGCTAGCATCCGCTTCGTCGCCACAATGCGATTCCTTTAATAGCCCTTGGGGCATGGCATTTGATTCAAAAAGTCAAACCTTGTACATGGTCGACTATGCATCGTTGATAGATAGCAAAGACCCTGCCCTGTTCGACCCGCAGTTTAAGCAAATTAACGGCCAACTTTACAGGCTGGTTCCTAACGCAGGAGCTACCTGCCTTTACTGTCGATCGCTTGTCTACACCAAAGCAGCAGCGCCCAAAAAAGCCTTACCCAAAACCTACGGGGGAGCTACTGTCAATGCGGCAGGAGGTCCAGGCCAGGGGCCAAACACAGTCACATTTGACTCAAGCACATCAACTTTCTACATTTCCGACGATAGATACGGAAACGGGTTTATTGAGTGGTACAAAAATGGGGCCTCAGCAGCAAAAAGCTCGAGTGGCTTTCTCAATCTTGGAGTTGCCCACACAGCATCTCCCAATTTCTTAGTTGTAGATAAGTTAGGTTCTCCGAGCAGGCTGTACTACACAAACTATGACAACTCAGGTGGCGCTGCGGGCACGCAAGCTATTTCGTATGCAAATCTCACTGGAACCCCAGGCGGAGATGATTTGAACCTCACAACTAAAACATTTAGCCACGATGTTCCTTGGGGAAGTAGCCCAGAAGGCTTGTCATTGGATGAATACTCCTCGGCACTATTTTGGACTGATGGTCGAGCAATTTACAAAACTACTCTGGCCACACTTGGCCAAACACTAAATACCGACCAACTGTTCGGAGGATACAACTCGCAGCAGGAAAGTGGCTCGGGGGAAATTGTAAAAGGTGTATTTTCTGATGTCGCTTTGGTGAGCAAACCACATACGGCGTTACGTACAATCAACACCAGCACGCACGCTGTTACTGAGATACGTCCACAAATCAAAGGTTTTGCGATGAAACCTCTCATCAAGGGCGGTGCGAAGGTAGCAACAACTGCAAAGAAAAAGAAGCTGACCTGTGTAACACCTGTTTGGGAAACCGATCGCAACTGGGCAAAGTACTACGATGCACCTGGCACTGTTGCCTACCAATGGTTTAAGGATGGCGTCCCACTTAGTGGCGCGACAGCAACCACCTACGTGATCCCCAAGGCTCCCGTGGTCACTTTGGGAGCCCACTACAAATGTTCGGTTACCGCAACAAATGTCATCGGCAGCACAAAAGTTGAAAGTCTTGACGTTATTTCTTTGAGCTAACGTAGCATGCATTCCCCAAAGTTGATTGAACGTACTTACTTGCTTAGCGCAGACTCGATGTCTTGACGAAGTGATTCCGGAGTAGTACTTGGTGCGTAGCGCTTAACGGTCACGCCATCTGAGGCAACTAGAAATTTCGTAAAGTTCCATTTGATTGTGGAACCTAGTAATCCACTTGCGTGCGATTTAAGGAATTGAAAAATCGGATTCGTCTGTGAACCATTAACATCAGTTTTTTCAGCTAGTGGGAACGTTACGCCGTAGTTCATCTGGCAAAACTCGCCGATTTCGCTGGCAGTTCCAGGTTCTTGATGTGCAAATTGGTCGCAGGGAAATCCCAAAACCACTAAGCCGGCGTCCTTAAATTCTTCATGAAGTTTTTGTAACCCCTCATATTGCGGCGTGAATCCGCACTTACTTGCCGTGTTTACGATGAGAAGTGGCTTGCCCGCCACACTGGACAACGGAACCGGATTTCCGTGAATGTCTGTATATGACAGGTCGTAAATTGAAGATGGCTGGCTCATGGTTCTATCCTCACCCTGATGCAGCAGTCGGGCAACTTTTCACTAAGCCAACAGCGGCCGAAGCTCAACTTTACGATTACACGCCTGAGAACCTGCCAAGGCTAGTTGCTGAGCATGATCACTATTCTCGGCTTCCACAATCCACAACCCGCTGACATATTCAGTGTGATCGAAAAGTGGGCCGACCGCGTTCAATCCCACTGCACCGCGGTTGTCAATAACCCGAGCGGTGCTCGGCGAATCAATTCCACATGCAAAAATCCAATGTCCATTGACGCGAAGTAACTCATTGAACTCGTCGATTTTCTCCATCTCATCGCTTGTGGCCGAATGGGTTGTGTCATCAATGACACAAATAAGAAATCTCATAATGAGTATTTTGTATCACATCGAGCCTCATGCAAAACAAGAGCGCAAGTTAGGGCGTGGGACTAGCGATACCGGGGGCATCATCAAAATGAATTACTGACTGCACCATGATGTGATCGGAGCCTCGGTAGTTGTTATCGAAACTTCCATCTTTTTTAAGATTAAGAGCCACCGCATACACATCGGCGCGCAGACCCTTACCGCGATACATAATGTAATCGATGCGAACAGGGTTCTTCGACATAATTGGTTTTTTCGGCCATCCCGACATGTTGCTTCGGGTGTACGAGGTTGTGTAGGCCTTGTAATTAAATTTAAGATCATCTGGCGCAGCATCGAAAGAATCAGTCCAGCCGGCTTTTTGAAGTTGGTAGGCCATCCCGCGAGGCTCGCGAGCCTCAAACGAATTGAAGTCTCCCATAAGAATCATGGGGGTCCCGACGAGCCCCGATTTCTTATTGAGCTCTGTAGCCCACCGTGTCATTTTCATACCGACGAGCGCTCGATCAGCTTTTCCGACGGCGCTCTTTTCGTTGTTTAAATGCAAGCATATTGTTAGAAAAGTTCCTGTTCCATTAAGTCCTTGTAGGTACGCCCAACTAAACTCACGCCGAGGTGCGTACTTTAACCCTTTCGCGATATCGCCCAGAACACCTTGGCCCGCTGAAGGTAGGCCATCTGGCAGCATCACCTGTTTAACAGTTTTGGTATTAAAGAGCACGTGTGCTGAATGAATGCAATGCGAGCTGTAACTACAGTTATTAACTTGGGGGGTAGCAGATTTGTATCCACCCTTTTGAACTAGCTCCTGGACATCTTCCCAGTGACGTACGCGTTTGCCCCCGTCACCGACTACCCAGAGGGCAGTTGCCTCTTCGACACCAACGACATCTGCACTCGATTCATTTATTGTCCGAGCAATAGCCAACCGACGTTTACCCCAGGCCGGCACTTCTGTATTCGTGGGTTTGGCAATGTTATAGGTCGAGAATGTGAGTGATGGCGAACCAGCTTCTGTGGCGATAGGGGTGGGTTCCACTGAAGGAGTAACGATTGACGGTGTTGGGGTTGGCGATGGCGACGGGACCACAGTCTGACTTTGAGTATCACGCGCCGTATTCGACGTTAAAACCGCGAACAAGAGCGCCGTTACAACAAGCTTGGGCGAAGATTGGCGCGCGCGTCGCAGAACTTCGGTAGCCGACATAGGTTCTACGGTACAGGTTTAAAGCAGGTGCTCAAATTGTGTCAACGCCTGGGATAAGCAAAAAACTCATTGTTTTAGGCACAATGCGCTCACACAGCGTTGTCCTAATAACACTCTTACGCGGCGAGCACAACAGAGCCATCACAGCCACTTACCGTCAGCACACAATGGGGAGTATCACGTAGTGGTGATGCGTCGAGCTGTCCCTTGGTAGGCCAAGTATCCGCGCTGAATCGCAATGTGATCAGCGATATATTTCGCATCGTGCCACACACCCCAAAGAAATGGTGAGCCGCGACGAGATAGCCACGCTAAACCAAGGAAATAGATACCGGGTTCACTCGAAACACCACGTTGTTGCTTTGGCTTACCATCGGCATCGACTGCATCAACTTTCAGCCAACTGTAATCAACTGTGTAGCCAGTAGCCCAGATGACAGATCCAATTCCGGCGTGTGCAATATCTAATTCCAAAATTGGATGTGTCACACATTCGGGAGTTGGACCAAAAATTCGAGCCTGGGGTTCATCGGGGAAATCCAATTCGTTTCGAGCAATAAAGGCATCTGCTTCATCCAACACTGACAAATAATTCGCATCACCGCGAGCAATGTTGTGCGCAAGGTCGTTTCTAAATGTGATGACACCATTTTGATAAGAGTCGGTAAGACCAACAAGTGTGATGCCACTTGCAGCCAAGTTGCGGAAATCAACGGTATTACCGCCATTAGCTCCACTGACTGCAATCGTCACATGTTCAGCACCAGCCGGTGGCGTAGACAATTCCCACTTACCTAATACTCCAAGCCACCAGACATTGTCGCGGCCACGATATCGGCGTGGTGGGCGATCGTGTTCACCAACCGACAGATACACCTCGCGCCCAGACTTGCGAAGCTCGTCAGCAATTTGAACTCCAGAGGATCCTGCACCGACGACGAGCACAGCACCATCAGGAAGTTGTTGCGGGTTGTAATAAGCCGATGAGTGAATCTGCACGATGCCCGTGCTCTGTGGGATAACGGGAGGAATCGCAGGTTTTTGAAATGGTCCAGTTGCCGCAACAACGTAACGAGCTGTGAATGTTCCTTCGGTTGTGTCGACAATAAATCCCGCACCGTGGTCTTGTTTGCGAACCGAATGAACCTCAACACCTGTATGAATCGGAGCTTTAAACTTTTCGGCATAACCGACTAAGTAATCAACGAACTGTTGCTTGGTGACAAATTCGTCTGGATCAGCGCCTTCGAATTCCATACCCGGAAAACGGTCGTGCCACGCTGGGCCGTTTGCAACTAACGAATCCCATCGCTCAGAACGCCAGCGTTCTGCAATCCGATTGCGTTCCAGAACCACATGCGACACCCCGCTTGCGCTCAAGTGTTCACTCATTGCGATACCTGCTTGACCGCCACCGACAATAACAACTTCAACGTCGCGTTCCGACATGCAATCCTCCATGGCAATTGGCATAACCCTTGGGCATTTTCCCAATATGACCACTGTGGCTGTAAAAACAAGTTCGTTCAAGCCGAAGGAGACCATTGTTTGATTCGGTTTACTCGAACCTATCCGCAGATAGGAAAGACCCACCGTTTAAGGAACTTCCCTAGACGATTGCTGAGCTTTCGCATCAGTCAATCGATGTGGTGCGCGAGAGGGGAGTTGAACCCCTACGCCCTTGCGGGCACTGGCACCTGAAGCCAGCGCGTCTGCCTATTCCGCCACTCGCGCGCGCAGAGCAACGCTATCACCCAGAAATAGCAGCGCCAAAATGCTCAATCTGCGAGAAATTCAGTAACTCAGAGAGCGCAAGTAAACTAGAAGCCTGTCATGGTCGAGAGGATGGAGTGTCACGATGGGTCTTCTCAACAACCTAGAAGCGCGGCTCGACAAATTCGTCAATGGCTCATTTTCTAAGGCTTTTAAGTCCGCTGTCGAACCGGTCGAGCTTGCTGCGGCACTCCAACAGGAACTCGATCTTCGAGCCGAAAATATCGGTGCCCAAACAGTCACTCCAAATATCTTTATTTTTTCCTTAAGCCCAGCAGATCATGATCGCTTTGCGCAGTACTTCACAACCCTTCGAAGTGAACTCGCAACAGTTGCCAGCACTTACGCCACGCAGCAGCGCTACGACACAGTCGATCGTCCAGTTGTTTCGTTCTCGCAAGATGATGAACTAGAGACGGGAGTGTTTAAAATTACAAGCACTTCCGGGCCAGCCGGTTCTACGATGACCGATGCCGTCAATCTTGATCTCACACCACAAGTGCCAATCAACGCCATCATGAATGATTCAACTCCAAAATTGGTAACGATCGCTGGCGCAGAATTTGCGCTCACACAATCAGTCACCACCATCGGACGGGGTGACACAGCGCAAGTTCGTATCGATGACCCCGGCATTAGTCGCGCGCACTTTCAAATTGTGCTCGGTAGTCAAGTCGTAATCAAAGATCTGGGTTCGACAAACGGCACACTTGTTGATGGTCACCGAATCACTGAAGCGACGCTTCACGACGGATCAATTATTAAAATCGGGGCAACGACGCTGACATATAAGAGTCGGTGACATGATGTCCGAGTTGCTCCTCAGTCTTTTTCGAATTGGTTTTCTTCTTGCGTTGTGGTGGTTTGTCTTCACTGTGGTTTCCGTGTTGAGACGAGATCTGCAAGCACCACGGGATGCGAAATCCTTAACCCCCGCACGTTCCAATAAGCCGCCAAGTCCACGCCCCACACTTCGTTCTCGTAAGACCTCAACAAAGTTGGTTATCACTGAAGGTAATCTTCAAGGCACTGTAATTCCGTTGGGAACATCCACAATTATCATTGGGCGGGCGCCCGATGTGGCAGTGGTACTTGAAGATGATTTTGTAAGTACCCACCACGCACAACTCACGCCACGGGGAACGCACTGGATTGTTGAGGACTTAGGCTCCACTAATGGAACCTGGATCGATCGCACTCGTGTCACCTCACCGACAGTTTTATCGCCAGGCCAGACGCTTCGCATCGGACGAACCAGTATGGAATTGGGATCATGAGTTCAATGAAGCTGCGTTTCGCAGCGCGCTGTGATATTGGACAAGTGCGTAAAAATAATGAGGATTCGGGATACGCATCCCATGACTTACTTGTTGTTGCCGACGGCATGGGCGGCCACGAAGCCGGCGAGTTAGCCAGTGCGGCAACTGTGGCAGCCATTGTTGAAGCAGCAGCAAATTTCGCAGAAGTAGATCAAGTCCTAGAACTACTTTCCGACGCCGTCATCACATCGGGTGAATACATTGCCGATGTGGTTTCGCGTAATCGTGATTTCGCCGGTATGGGAACGACCATGACCGCGTTAGCATTTCGGGAAGACCGAATTGCCGTTGCACACGTTGGAGATTCGCGGGCTTACCTTTTGCGTGATGAACAATTGCAGCAAATGACCAAAGACCACACTTTTGTTCAGTCACTCGTTGACTCAGGTGAAATCACTCGAGAACAAGCCGCGGTACATCCGCGTCGTAATCTCATGATGCGTGCCATCGACGGTATCCATGCAGTCGAGGTGGACTTATCTGTGCGCGAAGCTCGCGTTGGTGACAGATTTCTGCTGTGCAGTGATGGTCTGTGCGGCGTAATCTCCGAAGCAACAATTCATGAGTGCCTATTAAATATCGATTTAGTCAGTGCTGTATCTGCACTCATAGATGCCGCACTTGATGCTGGAGGGCCGGACAATATCACCGTTATTGTTGCCGACCTTGTTGAAAATGTGACTGAATCTGAGGCTGTTATTGTCGGCGCTGCGGCTGACGTCGATACCCATAATCGGTTACCAGGTGTCACATTTCCTGAAGAGGCTGTTCTGGTTCCGAGCCAATCATCACGGAATTTAGTTCCCCGACGTCATCGACTAGTCACGGCACTGGTCACGCTGGCAGTTGCAGCAGCGGGTGTGGCACTGGGATTGACGTGGCTCGCTAGCCAGTGGTTCATTGGCGTGTATTCACCAACCAAGGCCGTAGCTATTTATCAAGGAATTCCTGTTGCCGGATTGTCTCGGCTCATCGAAGTCAGCTCATTGAATTCTTCTGAGCTCCCCGACTTTGAACGCAACCAAATCATTGGAACTATTTCATCAGCTTCGCTACCGGATGCCCAAGCGACAATTGAACAACTCTCCGCTCGGGTTATGGTGTGCCGCACAACACCTAACACACCGGGTTGCCCGGCGGTAGCGCAGTGACCGAACTAGTTCTGCGCTATCGAGTGTCCACGAGACGGTCTGCAGAATTGGGTCTCTTAGTTGGTGCTTGGCTCCTCGGAGTCTTCGCCTGGATTTTGGTTGACAGTGCAACGGGTGCAAGCAGTTTCGGTGGGTGGACTGCACTAGTAAGTGCTGGGTTGCTCATGCTTGCTGCGCATAGTGTGATTCGCTGGCAAGTTCCATACGCAGATCCAATCGTATTTCCGGTTGTGTGTGCGCTGAATATGCTTGGCCTGGCCATGATCCACCGCCTTGATATCGCTAGTGCAGTTCGTGCCGCGGCTAATGGCAGTCCCAAACCAACTCCAGATGTGTACTTGCAAATCACGTGGATGGCTGTTGGACTAGTGACTTTCATGGTGGTGCTTATCGCCTTGCAGGACCATCGCAAGTTGCAACGGTTGACTTGGACTGCGGGTTTTTCTGGAATCGTATTGCTGTTCCTACCGTTAGTTCCTTATGTCGGAACGGTCATTAACGGAGCCCGACTTTGGATACACATCTTCGGATTCACATTTCAACCAGGTGAGCTTGCCAAAGTAGCGTTCACAATATTTTTTGCTGGTTTTTTAGTTACTAGACGTCACTCTTTGTCATTAGTACAAAATCAAATATTCGGAATTGGTGTGCCGCGAGCAAAGGATGTTGGGCCGCTGATTGTGATGTGGCTCGTTGCACTAATGGTTCTGGTACTCGAACGTGACCTTGGTACGTCACTACTCTTCTTCGGACTATTCATCGTGATGCTGTACGTTGCCACCGCTCGTCGCGCGTGGGTGCTGATAGGTGCAGCATTATTAGCGATTGGTGCTGTTCTTTCGTATTTTGCTTTTGGACATGTGCGAATTCGATTTGATGTTTGGTTGCACCCGTTCGCCGACGCGAATGGAAATGGATTTCAAATTGTGCAATCACTTTATGGTCTTGCAAACGGTGGAATCTTTGGTACAGGTTGGGGACATGGCTATCCGCAACTTGTTCCCTTCGCGAAAACCGATTTCATCACTTCTGCATTAGGTGAAGAACTTGGTTTGACAGGATTTGTCGCAATTTTGCTCATGTACGCAATCCTTGTAGAACGCGGTGCGCGCGCCTCTGTAGCAACCCGTGATCCTTTTGGGAACTTGCTTGCAATCGGCTTGACCGCAGTTTTGGGTCTTCAAACTTTTATTGTTATCGGCGGAGTAACTCGACTTATCCCACTCACGGGCCTGACCACTCCATATCTTTCGTACGGTGGCTCATCACTTGTAGCTAACTATTTAATTCTTGCAATTTTGGTACGCATCTCAAGCTCAGCGCGACAACCTGACCTATCGATGGTGGACTCCCAACCACGTGATGCTGCATGAACCGGCAAATAAATCGGATAACAGCAGTTCTTATATTTTTACTGCTGGCACTGATCGCCAATGTGTCATTCATCCAAGTGTTTGATGCCAAATCGCTTCGCAACCAACCTGGTAACCAGCGCGTGCTGCTGACTGAATATTCCCGAGAACGCGGACCAATTCTCTTATCAAGCACTCCGCTCGCCAAATCAACTGGCACAAAAGATGCATTAAAGTTTTTACGCACATATCCAAAAGGTGCGGCCTACGCTCCTATAACTGGGTTTTACTCAATGGTGTACGGCGCTACAGGAATTGAGGGCAAAGAAAACGACGTTCTTGCCGGCAACGACAGTCGCTTTTTTGTTGACCGGTTACAGCAACTTTTGGCAAACCGTAAACCGCAAGGTGGCGCAGTTCGCTTAACAATTAATGCCGACGCACAATTGGCGGCATACAGGGCATTAAACGGCCGAACTGGCGCGGTAGTAGCAATTGATCCGCGAACTGGAGCAATTCTCGCTCTCGTCTCATCGCCTTCCTTTGATCCCAATACGTTGTCCAGTCACGACGCAAAAACAATTCAAGAAACCTACGATGTTCTCAATAACGATCCCAAGAAGCCCATGCTTAATCGGCCGCTCGCAATGACATTGCCACCTGGTTCTACTTTCAAGCTCGTCACCGCAGCCGCGGCTCTGGAGTCGGGAAACTTCAGCGCAGATTCGATTCTTCCGGGTCCAGCAAGTTTGCAGTTACCGCAGACGTCGGGATCGATCGGAAATTGGACTGGAGCTTCTTGCGGCAAAGACGATAAGACTACTCTGAACGATGCGCTAGCCATGTCGTGTAATACTGCATTCGCTTGGCTAGGTATGCAGCTTGGCGCGAGCGCAATTGAAGAACAGGCAAAGAAGTTTGGATTTGAGTCGTCATTTGAAGTGCCTATGACCGCAGCAACAAGTCACTTTCCCACGAACCTTGATCAACCACAGACAGCAATGAGTGCCATCGGGCAATTCGATGTGCGAGCAACTGCATTGCAAATGGCTATGGTTGCGGCTGGAATTGCACACGACGGTGTCGTTATGCAACCGTACTTGGTCTCGCAGATTCTGGGTCCCGATCTCACTGTTTTACAAAACACGACACCCCATGCAATCAGCCGAGCCATGTCACCACAGAATGCTGCGATTCTACGCAGCATGATGGTCAACGTTGTTAGTCATGGCACTGGTTCAAATGCCCGGATCTCTGGCATCGCGGTTGGCGGGAAAACTGGTACTGCGGAGAATGCACCTGGTGAATCGGCACACGCCTGGTTCGTGGGACTAGCCCCTGCCCAAGATACCCAAGTTGTGGTTGCGGTTGTTCTTGAACATGGTGGCGGGGCAACCGAAGTAAGCGGTAATGCTTTAGCTGCCCCAATCGCACGTGCTGTGATGCGAGCAGTTTTAGGTAGATAGTGAAGAATAGAGGTGCACCTAGGTGCGCACTGCATATAAGGAGAAATCGTGGCCGAGTTCACTCGACTAGGTGACCGATACGACGTTGGTTCTGTCATTGGACGTGGCGGGATGGCTGAAGTTTATGAGGCCACAGATACCAGACTGAACCGAAGAGTCGCGATAAAGGTTTTACGTGGCGATCTTGCGCGTGATCCGCTATTCATTGAACGCTTTCGCCGTGAAGCACAATCAGCAGCCGGCTTAAATCATCCCAATATTGTTTCCGTATATGACAGTGGTGAAGACCTTATTGGCGATGTGCACATCCCATACATTGTTATGGAGCTTGTCGATGGTGTCACGCTTCGTCACATGTTGCACAATGGTCCAAGAATTTTGCCCGAGCGTGGTTTAGAACTTATTGCAGGAGTGCTTGCAGCGCTTGACTATGCACACCGACACGGCATCATTCATCGCGACATTAAGCCAGCTAACGTCATGATTAACGCGCATGGCGACACAAAAGTCATGGATTTTGGAATTGCACGGGCGGTAAGCGATGCCGCCACAACTGTCACTGCAACAAGTGCCGTGATGGGAACTGCACAATATCTTTCCCCCGAACAAGCGCGCGGTGAAGTAGTTGATGCAAGAAGCGACATCTACTCAGCCGGATGCGTTCTCTACGAACTACTTACGGGCGTTCCACCATTCACAGGCGAGACACCTGTGTCTATCGCCTATCAACACGTTAATGAATTACCAAAAGCACCATCGCTGCTCGATTCGTCAATACCGTCCGCCATTGATGCAATTGTTCTTCATTCGTTGTCCAAGCATCCAAGTCAGCGTTATCAAACAGCGGCAGATATGCGTGCAGACGTAGAACGCTTCATGGCTGGGATGCCAATTAGTGCGCCAGTTCCCGTTTCGATTGGTGTCTCCGACACAAACGCTCCTACTGCTGCGATGAGACCAATTCCAGCAGCACCGACCGCTTCCTTTCCCGCTATAACGAGCAATTCAGGTTTTGTTCAGGAGCGCGAGCGTAACCGACTTAAGGGACGCTGGATCGCAGGTGCGCTAGCAGTAGCCGGAGCGGCTGCCTTACTTTTCATTCTTGGAAATAATCTTTTTGGTGGTAAACCCACAACAGTAACGGTGCCAAATCTCAGCGGTATGACAATACAAGAGGCAACTACCGCATTAAAGAACTCGCAATTAGTGCTCGGAACTCCAACTCCACAAGCTGATGACAATGTACCCAAAGGTCAAATTATTGGACAAGATCCAGCTCCCGGAGAATTAATTGAGGCGGGCCAGGCTATTAACGTCACCGTTTCAAATGGTAAAGAACAAACTCTGGTGCCCGATCTAGTGAACTTAGCTACGCAGGCTGACGCCGATTTAGCGCTGAAGAATTCGCGACTGGTTTTAGGAAAAGTCACACCACTTGATTCTTCACAACCCGCAGGTACTGTGCTCTCCCAGAGTATTCCCGCGAATTCAAGTATCGACGTTGGAACTCCAATCGACATTGTTGTGTCATCTGGAAAGATCGCTGTACCCGATGTCATGGGCAAAACTAAAACCCAAGCGCGTAACGATCTCATTAACGCTGGGTTCCTAGTCGAATTACTTACCGAAGTCAGCGATACAGATACGCCTGGAACGGTCATCGCTCAGACACCAATCGGTAAGCAGCTGGCTGTAAAAGGCACTACCGTAACAATTACGATCGCGGTTGCACCAACGCCGACTCCGTCATCGAGCGCTTAGACAAAGTGAGACTGATAACGTGACAAGAATTTTGGTCGTTGATAATTACGACAGCTTTGTTTACAACCTTGTGCAGTACCTCGCACAGCTCGGTGCCAAAGTTGATGTTAAAAGAAATGACGAAGTCACATTAGAGGATGCCAAAAATTATGATGGGATCTTGCTATCTCCCGGCCCAGGTGAACCTGCGGATGCTGGTGTGTGTATCGATCTGATCAAATACTTGGGAGGTCAGATCCCAATCTTCGGTGTGTGTCTCGGTCACCAAGCAATTGCTGAAGCATTCGGCGCAGTCGTCTCACGAGCACCGGAACTCTTGCATGGCAAAACCTCGCAAGTATTTCATCAGCACGCCGGTGTACTTGCGCCATTAAATTCACCGTTCACCGCAACGCGCTATCACTCACTTGCAGTAGAGCGTGACACTGTGCCCGACGAACTTGAGATTACGAGCGAGACCGAGACTGGCGTAATTATGTCGCTTCGTCACCGCACCAAAGATATTGAAGGTGTCCAGTTTCATCCCGAATCAGTCCTCACCGAAGGTGGACATCAGATGCTTGCTGAATGGTTAATGCGCTGCGGCGATACTCAAGCACGAGATCTTGCTGTGGGTTTAGCGCCTGTTATTAATAAGTCACATTAAGAGCTAGCGACTAAGCGCGCCTTGCCAAGCAGGAATTGTTACCTCTTGAAGAATCTTCACTTTCCAACCAAGTCCGAGTAAGTCCACATATTGCTTATAGACCTGGACTCCAGGTTCGGCATCCACCGATTGTTGCAATGCGTTCACATTTCCCAGTGCAATAATTCGAAACGGTGGGCTATAAACCCGACCCTGTAAAAGTAAGGTATTTCCTACGCAGCGAATTGCTGAAGTAGAAATAATTCGCTGGTCCATCACTTGGATTCCAGTAGCTCCGCCTCGCCACAATGCGTTAATGACAGCTTGCACATCCTGTTGATGCACAACTAGATCATCAGGCCCAACACCAGCGGGCAGTGCCTGGTTGGGTTGTCGAGGAGCGTCGTTGAGTTCAATTTCTAAGGCTGATCCGGTTTGAACGCTCAGACCAGCTGCCATCTGCAAAGCGTTAATCCGAGCCGTCAAAGCTGGATCAACACGAGTGGCGGTGATGGTGTCGACCTGTTCTTGAAGTGTGGACACTTTTGATGTCAGCACAGCCACATGATTTGCTCGCGAGATAACTAATCCTCGAAGGTCTTCCACGCCACCGGTACGCAAATTTGTACCTTCGGCCGTTAAATTACTGGCAACAAAGAGAAAGCCAGCTAGTGCGGCTACCACTGCCGAAATTAATGTCCGAGTACGTCGAGTTAACGCCATGGGCTTATCCACATGCTTATCCACAGCTGGGGAGAAATTACACCCATGTTATTTATCGGGTTACCGCCACCGGGTGGCGAGCACAAAACCTACGCCGATAAAGCCAAATCCGATCAACACGTTCACCAGATTGTTGAAATCTTGCATGAACGGCACTTGGTTACCCGCTAAATAAAACACAACTATCCACAGCAGTCCCAAGAGAAACATTGTCACCATAAGTGGTGCAAGCCATCGAGGATTTCCGATCTTGACGGAGGTCGGAACTGGGCTCGGTGGTGGTGTGAAAGCTGGTTGCTTTGACTTGCGACGCTTTGATTCTGGCATGGCTCTACTTTACCTGCTTTGCTGTGTGGTCATTGCTTTGATCGGTCTGGGTTCCTGGTCAGCCAAGTGGATGTGAGCTCAGGTACTGGATGATTTGGTGATCTCGATACACAACTGCCATAACCAGCCCCAAAGCTAATAGTGCCAGGCCAGCAAATTCCAGATTTGGCTTGCGTTGCTTGACCGAGTTCAACATTATCCACGCCACTAAAGCTCCCACCGCCGCACCGCCAAGATGCGCTCGCCAATCGATACCAGAGGAAAAGAATCCCAATGCGATGTTGATGGCAAAAAGTCCCATGATCTGCGAGACGTCTTGTTTGACCGCCCGTCCCACCACGATGGTTGCTGTCATTAAACCGAAAATTGCCCCGCTGGCTCCCACAGAAAGCGTATTTACTGGTGAAAACATGAGGGACGAGACAGACCCACCAAAGGCTGATAGCGCATAGAGCGCGACGTAACGCCGTTGTCCAAAAAATCGTTCCAGACCTGGCCCAAGAAAGTACAAAGCATACATATTGAAGCCGACATGAAAAACACCACTATGCATAAATGTGGCTGTGATGAGGCGCCACCATTGCCCAGTAGCTACCAAAAATGGAGCCATTCCCAGATTTTGATTGTCAAAAGCCGGAACGACATATGAGGCAACAAACAATCCAAGACACACATAAATAATGGCTTTGGTGATGAGTGGCAATCCCGCCAAACCCGATGTCGATTGCACATTAATAATCCGTGAAGGATTAGCGTTAACACACTCTGGACACTGAAAACCTACCGGCGCACTAATCATGCATTCATGACAAATCGTTCGTCCGCAGCGAGTACACGCAATTGCAGATGTTCGATCCGGATGCCGGTAGCAAGTGTTCACGAAGTTTTAGTCCCGAGTTACGGTGACGCTCTCGATGACAACGTCATTAACCGGACGATCTCCAACACCGGTTGTGACATTTGCAATCGCGTCAACAACATCGCGGCTTGACTGATCTGCAACTTCACCAAAAATAGTGTGCTTGCGGTTCAGGTGCGGTGTTGGCGCAACAGTGATGAAGAACTGTGAACCATTCGTATTAGGTCCAGCATTCGCCATAGCTAAAAGGTACGGGCGATCAAAAACTAATTCCGGATGTGGTTCGTCCTCAAATTTAAAACCTGGTCCGCCGAAACCCTGGCCCAAAGGATCTCCACCCTGAATCATGAATCCAGGGATGATGCGATGAAAAATTGTTCCATCATAAAGCGGGCTTGTCGAGGTTTCACCAGTTGCAGGGTGCGTCCATTCATGCGTTCCTTCTGCCAAGCCAAGAATTGTTCGAGTGGTTTTCGGTGCATGATTGTCAAAAATATTTATTGCGATATCACCATGATTGGTGTGAAGTGTCCAGGTTGTCATACTTAAAATCCTCTCACAAAAATGCTTTGGACCTGCATGCTCGAAATCGAACACACAGGCCCAAAGCCTTTAATAACTAGCTTTTTGCGCCACGCACATCAAGTGTGACATCGGCAATAACTTCTGGGTGCAGACGGATAGCAACAGAGTGCTTTCCGACTAACTTGATAGGTGAGCCAAGAACGATCTTGCGCTTATCGACTCCTGCGATATGGATTGCTTCAGCAATGTCAGTCACAGTGACCGAACCGAACAGCCGGCCTTCGCCGCCAGCTCGAGCGGAAATCACAACTGGCTTAGATTCCAGCGCAGCTTTAATTTCCAAAGCGTGTTCCCGGTCGCGTACTGCACGCTTTCCGCGAGCGCGTTTGATCTGAGTGACCTGCTTTTCGCCGCCCTTGGTCCATGCAGTTGCTAGACCCTGTGGCAACAAAAAGTTGCGTCCGAATCCGGACTTAACATCGACTACATCGCCAGGGGCGCCTAGTCCTGTGACTTCTTGAGTAAGAATGAGTTTCATCAGTGACTCTCCTTATCGAGCAGTCGAGGTGTAAGGCAGCAAGGCAATCTCGCGAGCGTTCTTTACTGCGTTTGCGATATCGCGTTGGTGCTGGGTGCAATTACCAGTTACGCGACGAGCACGAATCTTGCCGCGATCGGAAATGAACTTACGAAGAGTTGCGATGTCCTTGTAGTCGATCGTTGCTGCATCTTTGCCGCAAAAACCGCAGACCTTCTTCTTGAATTTCTTAATTGGTGGCTTAGCCATTGTGGTGCTCCTTCTTAGAGCCCGGTGTTATCCGGAATGGTAGTTGGAATAGTGGATTAGAACGGAGGTTCTTCAGTGGAGACTGGAGCAGCCCATGGATCATCCATCGGTGCACCAGCTGTAGAGCCGCCTTCGCTGCGAGCAGCACGGGTGACTTTTGCGGTGGCATTCTTAAGGGCAGGACCCACTTCATCAACATCAAGTTCAACCACAGAACGCTTTTCGCCTTCTTTGGTTTCATACGAACGTTGCTTCAAGCGACCTGTCACGATAACGCGAGTTCCTTTAGTGAGTGACTCTGCAACGTTCTCGGCGTACTGACGCCACACGCTACAACGCAGGAACATAGTGTCCCCGTCTTTCCACTCATTTGAGGTGCGGTCAAGAACACGAGTTGTCGATGCAACTGTGAACGAAGCAACCGCTGCTCCGTTTGGTGTGAAACGTAGTTCGGGATCTGTTGTCAGATTTCCAACTACTGTGACAACGACGTCACCTTGTGCCATGTGCTTCTCCTATTTACTTTGCGTCGAGACGCATAACCTTTGTGCGCAAAACTGCTTCGTTCAGCCCAAGCTGACGATCAAGTTCTGCTACAGCGGCAGACGAGCAATTGACGTCAAGGAGGGCGTAAATACCTTCAGCCTTCTTATTGATTTCATATGCCAAGCGACGACGACCCCAAATATCGACTTTGCCAACTGTGCCGCCATCGTTCTTGACAACGTTGAGAAACGCATCAAGTGATGGAGCAACGGTTCGCTCTTCGAGTTCGGGATCAAGGATTACTACTACTTCGTAGTGACGCATACTGATACCCACCTCCTATGGACTAATCGGCCACGGTCTTTCCGTGGCAGGAGGGATCAAGAGCCTTCAGTTTAGGGCAATCAATGACCCATAACCAAAACTGCCAGATCAACCCATCTCGCCGGAACTGTCTTGCCATAACCGTTCTTACAGCGCCAACGGTAACCTTGGGGTATGACAATCGTGCCCATTGGTGCCCATGTGGCTGGGGATAACCCACTTGAAACGGCACAGGCCTTGGGAATCAAGCAAATCCAGATATTTCTCGGTGACCCGCAAAGTTGGAAAAGTTCAGTTTTTCCGGGAGATATGTCTGCAGAAGCTTTTAAGCAGGCAGGCCAGGCTGCCGGGATAGATGTCTATGTACACGCTCGTTATGTCATTAACGTGGCGACCACAAATAACAAAGTTCGCATTCCAAGCCGAAAACTGCTCCAGACTGACGTGGACGCGGCCGCAGCTATTGGGGCTCGAGGTGTCATTGTGCATGGCGGCCACGTCACAGCAGAAGACGACCCAGCTGTGGGTTATGAAAATTGGAACAAAGCGCTTACACAACTGGATATGAAGGTGCCGGTATTTATTGAAAATACGGCAGGTGGAAAACACTCAATGGCTCGTCGCTTAGAGTCCATTAAATATTTGTGGGATGCCGTTGGCGATTTGGGGCCCGGCTTTTGTCTGGATACGTGTCACGCACACGCTGGTGGAATCGACATGAGCGATCTGGCCGACACTATCTTAGGAATTACCGGGCGCATTGACTTAATTCACTGCAACGACAGTCGTGACGTTTTCGACTCCGGAGCTGATCGTCACGCAAATCTAGGTAACGGTTCTATCGACATTGACAATATTATTAATTGCATCAAAACCGCTAAAGCTCCAGTCATTTTGGAGACACCTGCCGATGGTGTTGCCAGCGACCTCGAGCTTCTCTCTCAAGCACTTTCAAAGTAGGGCGGAATGCAGGTACGTCCCATTACCGATGGTGAGCATCTGAAATATATTTCGTCGCGAAGCAGTGTGTCATTTTTGCAAACGCCGGCATGGGGTAAAGCAAAAGCCGGATGGTCGCCAATCTCACTTGGCTGGTTCGATAACGACGTACTTGTCGGGGCGGGTTTGATGTTGCTTCGAAAAGTTCCACGAGTTAATCGCTATTTGGCCTATCTGCCTGAGGGTCCCGATCTGGATTGGGACAATGAGGACCTAGTAAGTCGGGCGCTTTCTGCACTCATTGAATTTTCCAAAGCGCGGGGCGTTTTCCAAATCAAAATGGGGCCACACGTCTGGACTCGCCGGTGGAGCGCCGACACAATCAAGGACGCAATTTCGCAAAACCACGTTCGGACAATTAGTACGTTGCCACCCGATGAGGTGTCATCATCTGGAAATGCACTGTGCACAGTGCTACTGGCAACAGGTTGGACACAGCAAGCGGCTGCGGATTCAGGATTTGGTGATTTTCAGCCGCGCTACGTTTTTCAAGTTGATTTGCTCAACAAAACGGCCGATGAGTTATTTGCACAATTTAATCAACTCTGGCGCCGAAATATTCGTAAGGCACAGAAAGAAGGGGTCACTGTTCGGATTGGGGACAAGTCGGATTTATCACTTTTTCACGCGTGTTATCTCGAGACCGCGCAGCGCGATCACTTCATAGCACGTCCGCTGAATTACTTTGTTTCCATGTGGGATGCAATGCGAAGCGAAGAGGCATCTCGGCTGCTGCTTTTTATTGCAGAGCACCCTGACCATCAGGGCGCTATCGCAGCTACGACTATGACTCAGGTGGGCGATCATGCGTGGTACTCGTATGGAGCCTCGACAACTGACGCGCGCGAATTACGACCCAGCAACGCAATCCAATGGCACATGATGCAGCAGGCGTTAAGTCAAGGCGCACAGACCTACGACATGCGGGGAATTTCCGACACGCTAGACCCGACTAACCACTTGTTCGGTTTGATTCAGTTCAAACTCGGTACAGGTGGATATGCTCAAGAGTATGTGGGTGAGTGGGACTTCGTTATTTCACCACTTTGGGCAAAAGCCTTCGCTCTCTACATGTCGAGGCGGTAACTGACTATGGCTTTTGTTCTCACCGTTAATGCTGAGAAGTTTCGTCATCACAGCGCATCTTTGGTTCGGGAATTCAACCACGTAGCTGCCCGACTTGTACCTGTGGTCAAAGGCAACGGATACGGTTTTGGTCGCACTGTTCTCGCACACGAAGTAACACGACTCGGGCTCGGTCAACTTGCTGTTGGCACTGTGTGGGAGTTAGAGCAGGCGCTTAGCGATTTTGCAGGCGACATCCAAGTCCTCGAACCATTCAATTCTCATGATGCTGTGGCACTCCGCGAGTGGAAACGTGTTCTTAAGCACCACTCCTCTCGAATAATTGCAACGGTTGCGAGCAATCAGCTGGTGGATGCAACCCATGCTGGCGTTGAAAGAGTATTGGTCGAAGGTGCTACAAGTATGCATCGCTTCGGAATGTCAACATATGAATTAAGTGCGGCGCTGGACCAGGTGGGAAGCACTGTTGCTGTCGTGGGCTTAAGTCTTCATCTACCCATCGCAGATCCAACTATTAGCCACGTTGCAATGCTCGAATCAACTCCTGCGTCACCGTCACAAAAAGTTGCTGGACGAGTTCTTGAAACTATTGGTTGGCTTGTGTGGTATCGCGAATTAGCTCAACAACATTCTTTGCCGCTACATGTGAGTCTTTCGCATTTTTCGGTTGATGAACTCAAGCAACTGCGCAATCATGTTTCAGCAAGCGATGTGACTATTGATATGCGAGTGGGCACTCAGTTGTGGCTTGGGGCGCCAGATTCACTCTGCGTGACCGGCACCGTACTTGCCGTGCATGAAGTTGGGTACGGACACACACTCGTTGGGTACGGACAAGTGGATAGCCACGGTCACAAACGTCTCATTGTTGTCAGCGGTGGCACATCTCACGGCGTAGCCTTAGCAGCTCCCGTCAATACCCGTACGTTACGCAAACGAGCTATCGCAATCAGCGAGGGAATCTCTCAGGCGCTCGGTAAAGTGCGCTCGCCGTTTATATGGAAAAAAGAGAATTTGGTTTTTGCCGAACCTCCGCATATGCACGTGTCGATGTTGTGGTGCCAAGATTCAGCAATCAAAGTTGGTGACGAGTTAACGTGCACGATTCGAAATACAACTGCCTCATTTGATCAAGTCATTGGGCTTGAGTAAACCTACGGAACTAAAAATTACTAGTTGCTGCAGATACTCTTAAAAATAAATTTGGCAATTGCCACACTTATATATTGTGAATACCTACTGTGCAGTATTTGAAACGGTGACTGTCACTTTCCCGCCGACGGCGATTTTTGCGCCAGCTGCAGGATTCTGAGAATTTGCGCCGATATATAACGGCTTAGAACGATTTACCGATGCGTTCTTATCCATAATTATTAAGTTAATTCCCAGTGTCACCGCAGTTGCTTGGGCATCAGTTAATGCTCCGGTGAAGTCTGGGACTGTGACTTGCCCAGTAGGGGCACTTGATGGTTGCGGTCCGTCTGTAGGTGTGCCAGATGGAGTATCTGTTGGAGTGTCTGTTGGCAATGGCATAGGCGATGGAGAATCTGTTGGCTTTGCCCCATTGAGTACACCTACAGGCAGTGGTGAGAATTTTGTAATCGGTAATCCCGCAAGCGCACCTTTCATGTACGCGGTCCAAATTCTTGCAGGAAATGATCCGCCCGTGACTGTTGTCAGACCCCCAGTACCCGACAATGAGATTGGCTTTCCGTCAGGTCCGTCTTTGACCAGCATCACCGATGTAGCAAGTTCTGGGGTATAGCCAGAAAACCAAGCAGACATATTGTCATTCGTTGTTCCAGTTTTACCTGCAGCTGGGCGACCTAATGCTTGCGCAGCTATTCCTGTTCCTTGAGTGACGACTTTTTGCAAAGCGTAATTAACCGTGTCCGCGATGTCCGTACTAAATGACTGAACGGGCTTTGGCGAGAACTCAAATAACACATCGCCTGAACTTGTAGAAACCTTTTTAAGAAAAGTTGGCTTTACCTGTAAACCCCGTGCAGCAAACGTTGAGTAAGCAGAAGCAACATCTAATGGGTGCGGGCTTGCTGTTCCTAACGTGAAAGTGAGGTTCGCATCCATCCCTACGGTATTTTCTGGGATGCCTGCGCGAAGTGCTGAATTCATTACATTTGAAAGGCCAGCGGCATCTTCGCACTGCACGTAAGCAGAGTTGACGGAATTTTCAGTTGCCTTCAAGAGCGTAATTTTACTTCCGTAAGAATGCCCGCTGTAGTTGACAACAACGTAACCCTTGACTTTCGTGCCACTAATGCCACTAAAGGTTGAAGCCAAGGTGATGTTATTTTCTAACGCTGCTGCCAAAGTAAAAGGTTTGAAGTTTGACCCTGCTTGACCGATTGCTTGAGTGGCGTTATTGAGTTGGTCTTTCAAATAATCGGCGCCACCGTAGATGGCAACAACTTCACCTGTGCCGGGCCGCACAGATGCCAAGCCGATTCGTAACCCGTCGATCTTGGTGGTTGGCGCCTGGGCCTGGACTGCTGCAATCGCGGCATCTTCTGCTTGCTTATTAAATGTAGTCACCACGCGTAATCCAGCGCGATTTACTTGATCTTCGGTAATTCCTTGCGCATACAACGCTTGCCGAGCAGCTTCAAGAACGTGTCCTTGTGCTCCACCGAACACTTGGTCAGTTTTGAGGGGATTAATTGGTGGGAAAACCATGGCATTACGGGTGGCTGCATCGAGCCATCCTTGCGAAACCATGCCGTCTAACACGTAATTCCAGCGGGCTTTCAGTTTCGGCAAATGAGTTTCCGGAGATAAACCATTCGGTGCTTGGATGATTGCAGCAAGGACCGCCGCTTGCTCTATCGAGAGGTCCTTGACACTTTTTGCGAAATATTGGTTCGCCGCAGTTTCGATGCCATAGGCTCCTCGACCAAAATAGATGGTGTTGAGGTAGTTTTCAAGAATTTTGTCTTTGCTGGTAATCGTTTCAAGTTTGATAGAGAGTACGAGCTCTTTGACTTTGCGTTGGATTCGTCGTTCATCAGTTAAATAAGCGTTCTTGGCGTATTGCTGAGTAATTGTGGAGCCGCCCTGTGTGGAAGAGCCACGAACATTATTCAAAATTGCTCGCGAGATTCCCTTTGGAGAAAATCCGCCGTGTTGATAAAACTGGCGATCCTCAGCAGCTAACACGGCATGTTGAGCATCCAGAGGAATCTGATCTATCGTCACAGAAACTCGGTTGGCTTCGCCAAGGCGACCAAGTTCGGTTATGCCATCGTCGTAATAAAAAATTGACGCCTGCGCTTGTGACACTTCATTCGGTTGCGGAATGTGTGTGACCTTGACTTCGTAACTGAGAAGTCCAACACCTAGTACTGCACCAAAGAGTCCAAAAAGAAACAATCGGCGAAATGACGGAAAGAGACGGGCAATTCCGCGTCGGCGCTTCTTTGAATTGTTCACCTGTCTATTCCAACACATCTCTAGGCTTACGAGGCGGTGTGCGAGGTGTGCCGTCGCCTAAAACGTACGAAAGGTGTAAATGATTCCAGCCACAGTCTTGGCACACTTCGACAACATAGACCCGAAAGTGTCCGTACTCACCAGACATACTTGGAAGTTCATGCGAAGAACGCACGCGTCCAGCAAAGTAACCTAAGTCATCACCGTAGGTGTAAATGACGTGGACCAGAGCCCCGCGTTGGCATATCGGACACGTTCTTTCAGTTTTTTCTCCGTGATGTTTTGCAGCGCGTAATAAATATGGATCGGCATCACACACTTGATCACGCAATAGGGCATCAAACTTGATCGTTTCAAGCACATGCCGGCGAGCAAGGGCATAGTCCAGAACGTGACGCGGGCGAGCTGGGTCGGCAACGTCTTCGGCTGGGTGGGGCAATGGGCGAGGCGGCTCGCTGCCACCGGGACCCAGACGGGAGCCCTGAATTGAGCCCAGATTACGAGAATGTGCCACATCCAGAGCCTATTGCCTATTAGGAAAGGCCGAATTTAGTACTTTTCGATAGGTTTTTTTGATGTATCGAAATGATGTATCATTTTGATACAAACAGGAGGTGCCATGGCAGCCAAACGCTCAGCGGCGCTCGAATTAGCAGTGCTTGGGGTTCTCACCGAGAGTCCGCAGCATGGCTACGAGCTACGCAAACGTCTGGTCTCTGTGCTCGGACTGTTCACGACAATTTCATACGGAGCGCTTTACCCAACGCTGAAGTCACTTGTCACACGCGGGTACATCGCAGAACAAGACGCAAGTCCTACTGCTGTGTACCCCAAGCGCAATCGCATTGTTTATGCCCTGACTCCAGTTGGTGTCGAGTATTTCAATTCGCTAGTCGCAGATGATGGCTCTGGTTCCTGGGAAGACGAGATTTTCGCAGTGCGCATTGCATTGTTTGGTCAAACAGCCGCTGACACACGCTTGCACATTTTGCAGGGGCGTCGACGTCGACTTGAAGATCGACTTGATCAAATGCGCAGCAACTTGGCAAAGGGTCGGGAACGACTTGATGCTTACACGCTTGAACTGCAACAACACGGTCTCGATGCGCTCGAGCGTGAAGTTGCCTGGCTAGGCGAACTAATCTCGCGCGAAGAAGCGGGTGGTATGGCGACTAATGGTTCGCCAACTCGAGATGCACTTCGGGCACGATCAAGTCGACTAAAAATAAACGCAAGTAACGAATAACGGTTTTGTAAGAAATTCACTGTCAACAAGGAGTCGAAAAGTGAGTGAAATTAGAGTAGCCATCGTTGGCGTAGGTAACTGTGCCTCGTCATTGGTACAAGGCATCGAGTACTACAAAGATGCAAATCCAGAAGCATCTGTCCCAGGATTGATGCACGTTCAATTCGGTCCGTACCATGTACGCGACGTAAAGTTCGTTGCCGCATTTGATGTTGATGCAAAGAAAGTCGGCCAGGACTTATCTGCCGCGATCTTCGCTAGCGAAAACAACACCATCAAGTTCAGCGACGTTCCCCCTTACGATGTTGCAGTTCAACGCGGAGTGACACTTGATGGCTTAGGCAAGTACTACAGCCAGACAATTGTTGAATCCGACGAAGCAGCAGCAGATATCGTTGCGACTCTCAAAGAGCGCAAGGTTGATGTGATGGTGTGCTACTTACCTGTGGGATCAGAGCACGCGGCAAAGTACTACGCACAGTGTGCAATTGATGCCGGTGTTGGCTTCGTCAACGCGCTGCCTGTATTCATCGCAAGCAATCCCGAATGGGCTGCTAAGTTTGCGGATGCTGGCGTTCCCATTGTTGGTGATGACATCAAGAGCCAAGTTGGTGCCACAATCACGCACCGAGTTCTTGCCAAACTTTTTGAAGATCGTGGCGTCACCGTCGATCGCACCTACCAACTTAACGTTGGCGGAAACATGGACTTTATGAACATGTTGGAGCGCGAGCGTTTGGAATCCAAGAAGATCTCAAAGACTCAGTCCGTAACTTCCCAGTTACGTGATGAAATCTCAGATCGTAATGTGCACATCGGTCCAAGTGACTACGTTGCCTGGTTAGATGACCGCAAGTGGGCGTTCGTTCGCCTCGAAGGTCGCGCATTCGGCGATGTGCCACTGAGCCTGGAATACAAGCTTGAAGTATGGGATTCGCCGAACTCCGCCGGTGTCATCATCGATGCGATTCGTGCCTGCAAGATTGCCAAGGACCGCGGAATTGGTGGACCAATCCTGTCGGCATCGAGCTACTTCATGAAGAGCCCGCCAGTGCAGTATGACGATACAAAATGCAAGAACGAAGTTGAAGACTTCATTGCAGGCAAAGCAAGCATTTAAGACTCCTTAAAGAAATGCCGGACTCAGTTTTTTTGAGTCCGGCATTTCTATGTCACCTACACTTAATGACGTGTGGTACTCGAATCCAAGAGCGCGTGAGTGGACTGCTGCTCCATCATCACGATCTGTTGCGGCTTTTCATCAAAGCCTGAACAACTACGCGCCCACTCCACTGATTGAAGTTCCGTCTATAGCTTCGGAATTGAGCGTTGGTCGAGTATTCGTCAAGGATGAGTCGAGTCGATTAGACCTGAGTGCCTTCAAAATATTAGGTGCCTCATGGGCGGTTGCTCGTGCGCTCACAGATGGTGACACACCAACATCTCTGGCACAGGTCGCCAGTGGCATTAACCGCGAAGCGCCGCCAACACTTATTGCCGCGACCGACGGAAATCACGGTCGTGCAGTGGCACACATGGCGAAACTACTTGATCTGGAATGCTTCATTGTTATTCCGCGCGGAGTCAGTGATCAAGCAATTGATAATGTGTGCGGCGAGGGTGCCGGCGTTGAAGTTATCGATGGAACTTACGACGACGCAGTATTGCGAGCCCGCGACATTACTCATTCGATTACAACCAGTATCCATGTTCAAGATATGTCTTGGCCTGGCTATGAAGATATCCCGCAATGGATTATCGATGGCTACGCAACCATGTGCGTCGAAGTTGATCAACAGCTACTTGACATGGGGAGCGCTCCTGTTGATTTAGTTGCTGTACCTGTGGGTGTGGGATCGTTTCTTCATTCCGTTGTCTCGCACTATCGCGGGAATGCACTTTCACGACCCGTTGTACTCAGCATCGAACCTACTGCTGCTGCATGTGTTCTAGCCTCACTGCAACATGAGGAGCTCACTTCGGTCGATACCGGAGTCACAATTATGTCGGGGATGAATTGCGGGACTCCTTCGAGTGATTCATGGCCAGTACACAGAGCTGGCGTTGATGCCGCTATTGCAATATCGGATGATGACACACGTGCAGCGCTTGCAACATTGCATGACCTTGACATTGATGCCGGTCCTTGCGGAGCAGCAACTCTTGCGGGCGTAAGGAGTGCGTTGCAGGTACCTGGATCGCGCTTCGATATGGGACTGACGCAAAACAGCGTGGTGGTCTTGCTCAGTACTGAAGGTAGAGCAGCTAACCCGTTCAGTTAGTCGCCTGCAACGCACTGTGACAGTAGTGTGAAGATGTGTCCTTCGCCAGCGCCAGAATCACTGCAGTTTTCCGGCCCAGAAATGCCCGCCGACTCTTTGGAGTGCGGGTATTCGGACAAGCAGGCGACGGCCTGCTACAAACCGCCTTGGCGACCTTCGTTCTGTTTTCACCGCAGCGCGAGGCTGACCCGAAGCGAATCGCACTAGCTTTTGCCATACTTCTAGTTCCTTACTCCGTTGTCGGCCCATTCGTAGGCATATTTATTGACCGATGGTCTCGACGCGGAATTTTGATCCGAGCTAACCTGCTTCGAGCTATCACGATGGTGTGCATCGCACTCGTGGTCACGCATCATTCAGCAAACTCAACTTTGGCCTTGCTTGTACTTCTGAGTTTGGGAATTAATCGCTTTGTCCAAGCGGCCCTGTCGGCTTCCATTCCACATGTTGTAGATGGGGATCAGCTCGTTACAGCCAATGCGCTGTTCCCGACTGCTGGAACAATGTTTGCCTCAGTATCTGCGGCATGCGGAATTGCGACTCAGAAAATTCTCAGCAATAGCGACACCGTCAATGCCGGTCTCATTGTGTGTGCTGCGGGACTGGCATTAAGCGCCAGCTTTATTGGGGCCTCCATTTCACCGCCACAACTTCTAGGTCCACATTCTCAAGAGGCTCGCGTGCGTGAGGCAATAGGAAATGTTTACGCGGGACTCATTGACGGATATCGAGTTCTGCGCAATTCAGCCATCTCAATTCGTTCCATGGCTGCCGTGGCTTGCCAACGATTTGCGTTTGGTGTGCTGACTGTTCACATTTTGTTGCTATCCCGAAGTATTTGGAATCCAGCATCAAAACCTGATTCCGCCGTTACCGACTTTGGCATTGCTGCCGGTTGCGCCGCTTTGGGTGCGGTCGCCGCGGCACTGATCAGTGCTTCAGTTCTTGCAGATACACCCGGAACTCGAACTTTCAAACACACAAAACTGATTCGCACTTCGTTAGTTGTGACTGCAACCAGTGCTCCGCTTTCAGCATTGCTGCTGTACTCGCACAATAAGGTATCCGCATTCGCTACGGCGTTCGTCCTGGCATTTGCGGGACAGTTTCTTAAGATCTCAGCTGACACTTCAGTACAACAAAACATTGACGATGAACACCGCGGCAGAGTCTTTTCTATATTTGATATGGTGATCAATGTTTCCATTGTTAGCGGCATCAGTCTTTATGCTCTTAGTTCTGGTATTCGCGAAAAGACGATTCCCACCGTGCTCATTGTGAGCGCAGCGTTAGTACTTTGCGCTTTTTTGGTGCAGCGCGCAAGTACGTCATCGCGGCAAGCAAACAACTGACCTATTTCTGGTCAGCCCACCAGGACTGCAATATTTTTATTGCCTCTTGGCGATCCAACGGACCTTGATCTAAACGAACGTTCATCATGTAGTCATACGCACGTCCAACATCACGACCTGGGGAAATACCTAGGATCTCCATGATGTCCGCGCCATTGAGGTCGGGGCGCAAGGCATTGAGCTCTTCTTGCTCAAGTAGCACAGCGATGCGCTCTTCAAGGTCATCATATGTAGCAGCCAGTAACAGAGCTCGTCGTTGATTTCGAGTAGTGCAGTCAGCACGAGTGAGTTTGTGCAACCGATTTAGTTGATCACCTGCATCCCTGACATATCGGCGCACAGCAGAGTCAGTCCATTGACCATCACCGTAGCCATGAAAGCGCAAATGCAATTCAATAAGTTTCACAACATCATCTACGACGTCATTCGAGAACCGCAGCGCCACGAGTCGCTTCTTAGCAATCTTGGCGCCAACAACTTCATGATGATGGAAACTCACACCGCCACCGCTTTCAAATTTGCGCGTTTTAGGTTTTCCAATATCGTGCAGTAATGCTGCAAGCCGTAAAACTAAATCAGGTTCACACTCTGGTTCATGATTTTTTTCCAGTGCAATTGCTTGTTCTAAAACTATGACGCTGTGTTCGTACACATCCTTATGTCTATGATGTTCATCAATTTCTAACTGAAGTGCTGGGAGTTCTGGCAATACGATTTGCGCAAGCCCAGTGCCTTCCAGAAATTCAAGGCCAGATCGTGGATTTGCGCCAAGTAAAAGTTTTGATAATTCATCACGTACTCGTTCAGCGGAAATAATTGAAATACGATTTGCCATATCGGTAGCCGCTATTACAACATCGGCTACCGGAGTGAAACTTAGTTGGCTAGCAAAGCGTGCTGCCCGCATCATGCGCAGCGGGTCATCGGAGAATGACAACTCTGCTTCTCGTGGCGTGCGAATATATTGTTTGAGTAAATCAGTGACGCCGCCGAATAGGTCGACAAACTCGAGCTGTGGCAACGTCACTGCCATCGCATTGATTGTGAAGTCGCGACGCAACAAATCCCCAGCTAGGTCTGTGCCGAAAGAGACGTGCGGCTTTCGGCTTTCGTTGTCATAGTGCTCCGCGCGAAAAGTTGTGATCTCAGCGTGAAAGGCACCCTTACGCACACCAACGGTGCCGAACTCAATTCCTACGTCCCAGACGGTATCGGCCCACGGTTTCACAATCGCAATGATTTGGTCTGGGATAGCACTCGTTGTGAAGTCAAAATCATGCATCGCACGATTAAGCAGCAGATCCCGGATTGGGCCGCCAACTAGGGCCAGCGATTCATTATGAGCAGCAAATAATTCACCGAGTTCCATGACGGCAGGCATGTGACCGATTGCATCAGTAACAACCTGGGTTGCAATCAATTCAGGAGTGGATTCGTTGCTCATCTCGGGCTCTAGCCTAGATGTAATCGGCGCTTGTCTAGGAAATCGCCAAGTATCCTTAACGATTATGAGGCCGCAGTCATTCTTGAAATCCTGGGCCGTGGCGGGATTGCTATTAATACTGTCGTTTTCTCCACTGGAGTCAGTCCAAGCGGCTAACCCTTCAGTGTCTGCCCTTGAGATTATTCAACTGCGCACAGGTCTGGCGTCGGACTCGGCGCACAGCAGGCAAACAGTGATGACTGTAAAGGTCACGAATACCTCCCAGAGTCAAACGTTGGCCAGCCATCTGGAACTAGTGACAACTGCGGCACTTCCCACTCGCACAGCGCTGTGGGATTTAATCAAGGGTGACTACATTCCCGCAACCATTACTCATCCCCAAATAGTGAGTAGGCAATTCAACCTTGCTCCAGGTCAATCAACAACAACTAATCTCACTTTCGATCGCAACCAGGTCACTGCGCAAAACAGTTTCGGGGTATTCGGTTTCGGTGCGCAGCTGCACGGTACCTCGGATCACACTGTGGTGCCCGACTGGTCGTTTTCGAATTTTCCAGAATTGAATCAAACCCATGTGACAATGGCGGTGCAACTCTCGACTCTTTCTCACCACAGAATTGGTGAGTCTGTTTCCCCAATTGATAGTCACGAACTCGAGCGCCTTGACTTACTGACTAGTCAATTGGCTGCTATGTCCTGGTTGCAAGACCCAATGCTCACTCAATGGCTCAGCACTTTTTCTGACACTGACCATTCCAGCCTTGCATCCGCTATATCTCAAAGGCTTGCTGAACACAGTGACACGGCCTTTTTACCATTCGCACATGTCGACCTCAGTCGAATGGCGGCATCAGGGATGACAGCTTCCATAGGGAGCGCGTTAGGCGACCGAAAAACGTATTACATGAGTGGTGATGCCGAAATAGATGCACCAACTTTTCAGGCATTGTCGCATTATCCCTCGTTGCACATAATCACAGGAAATTCGATCACAGCCGGTAATCCATTGATTACCAGTTCGGCATTAACAACATCAAACAAGGTTGAATATTTAGTTAACGATGACGGCATTTCGCAGTGCCTAGAAATGAACTTCGCATCAGCATTCTTGCAAGCACGTTGTATAACTAGTCAGCTTGCAATGACAACTTCCGAGTCGCCCAGTACTTCTCGATCAATATTGGTAGTCACCCCAGCTTTATGGGAAGCAGATAACGAACTGCTTCAGGAACTGACTACCACCTTGCAGAGCAGTTCGGCATTTTCCCTAGTCAATCTGGCCGCACTGACGAGTACACCTGCACAAGATTTGCCACGACTCCCCGTGAACAACGTGCCCACAAAGTATGGAAACGAAACCATCTCTCTAGTGCATGAGATAAATCTTGCTAGCGATGCTCTTTCAAATGTGTATGCAGACAATAACTTGAGTGCAGATTTTCACACTGCTGCGTTGGTTTCGCTGTGTGACTTCTGGATTGACGATAGTCATACTAATAATTTTTTGCGTGCTTACTTAAGCCAAGCAACAAAGTTGTCCGACGCTCTCTATATCGAAACGTCAGCACATGTGAGCATCAGTGGGGCCCAGGCTCAATTGCCAATCACTGTCGTGAACGATTCCAATCACGACGCCAAAATTTCAGTCTCGCTGCAGGGTCTAAATCCCGCTCGGCTACGAAGTAACCTCACTCAGGAAATTGTGGTGGCCGCGGGTAAGCGACAAACTATTGCGGTTCCCATTACAGTTCCCGGAGTTGGATCGGTACCTGCAGTAGCTCGACTTATCACTAGCTCGGGCGACACTTACGGAAAACCGGTGTTCCTGACGATCTCATCCAATGCATACCTTGCATTCGCACGTACTCTGGTTTGGGGTGCTTTTGGGCTTTTGCTCGTTTTAGTACTGAACACATTACGAAAGCGACGGATGAGGGACAGTGACTAGCCAATGAGCTCACGAGTGGGCAACACATCAGGAATGGCACTAGGCACGTCATTTAGCCGCCTGACTGGAATTGTGCGCGATATTGCACTCATTGCTGCCATTGGAACCAGCGTCTTTTCCGACACCTACTCTGTTGCCAATTCGATTCCAAACATCATCTACATCCTGATTGCCGGTGGTGCAATCAATGCGGTATTTATTCCGGCACTGGTGCGACACATGCAAGATGACTCCGATGGGGGAAAGGAATTCACCGATCGCTTACTGACCCTGATTGGTCTTGTCCTAGTTGCGATCGTGTTGCTGTCGCTGATTTTCGCTAGTCAGATAATCAGAATATATTCAACTTCCTCGTGGGCTGCCGCTGACCATCATGTCGCTACAGTTTTCGCGCTGTGGTGCTTGCCCCAAATTTTCTTTTATGGCATCTACACCGTTGTCACGCAAGTATTGAACTCTCGTGATGTCTTTGTCGTGCCAATGTTCGCACCGATTGTTAATAATCTCGTTGTTATAGCAACGGCCATGGCATTTATGTCAGCCACACATGCCCAGCCCACGACGACATCAATAACGAGTTCACAGATCACGTTGCTTGGCGCGGGTACGACATTGGGGGTTGTTCTTCAAGCCGCAATCTTGATACCGACAATGTGGCGAAGTGGATATGCGTTTAGTCCCCGATTTGATTTCAAAAATTCTGGACTTGGCCAGGTGCGTAACTTAGCTTCATGGACCATCGGGTTTGTACTAATTAATCAAATCAGTTTTCTCATTATTTCTAACCTCACAACTTATGCCAACGTTGTAGCTGCCAACACAGGTCAAGTTGCAAACGGCTTCACGTCGTATCAAAAAGCACAGTTGATGATGATGCTTCCGCATTCCATCATTACTGTGTCACTGATTACATCTTTACTTCCGCGACTTAGTCGACAGTCACATGACGGTGACTTGAATTCTTTCGGGGCTGAAATGTTGACTTCGGTTCGATTAGTCATTGCTCTAATAGTTCCCTGCGCGCTTTTTCTCTTCATAACTGGACCTCGGCTGGGCGTCATCCTTTATGGGCATGGAGCTTCAACACAGGTGCAAGGTCAAGCCGTTGGTCTGGTTGCATCAATGTTTGCCTTGGGGCTTCCAGCTTTTTCAATTTTTTATGTGTTGCTTCGCAGTTACTATGCGCAGGAAAACACTCGTACGCCTTTCTTTATCAATTTTGGATTCAACTTGCTACACATTGGTATTGGGGTGACCGCCTTTCATTTCGTCGGTCAGGATCTTAAAATCGCTGTACTCGCCCTTGCTTATTCAGTGGCATACACAATCACTGCATGCGTCACTTGGCTTCGTGTGAGTGCCCGGTTTGGTGCTCTGTCTTCCTTCGAAGTAGTGCGTCACCTGGTGCGGGTCTTTCTTGCAGCTAGCCTTGCCGCGATAGTCAGCACTGTGGCCCACCTCGGATTTAAGCATCTGTTGGGTGATCTGAGTTTCTCTATGACGGTTGTAGATGTTGCTGCGTGCGGTGTGATCTTCTTCGCCTGTTACATTGCTTTAGCCTCAACCATGAATGTCAGTGAGGTCGCTGAGCTAAGAAGATTCGTGCGGCGTGCTTAGGTTGGTAGGGTTATCGCTATGGAATATGGGGGACGACTCTTCGCTCGACGTTACGCGTTAGACGTTCAAATCACCTCAGTAGTAGGTATCCCCATGTGGCGAGCCATGGATCAAGTGCTGCGCAGGTGGGTGTGCCTTTACCTACTCCCCGTTTCTGACGCCAGATCTGAAACGTTCCGTGAAGCGGCGCTCAGTATCTCCCGTATCAGCGATCGCAATGTTGTCACTGTGATCGACGTCATTGACGGCAGCACGCTCGAGGGCATGCCTAATGTGTCCGCAACAGAAAATTTCCTTGGTGTTGTCGTTGAATGGGTCGAAGGACAATCACTTGATCAACGCCTGCTTCTTAGCCAAGAGCTGATCGACCCAAGTCAAGCTCTGGCACTCACAACCTCGATTGCCCGAACTCTTGAGCAGGTTCATGGCCAAGGACTTCACCACGCTCGACTGCGTGCGCACAACATCGTATTTGGTGACTCCCAAGAAATTCGAGTCACCGGCTTTGGTGTGGAAAGTGCAATCCTTGGCGCAGACAATGCTGATGGTGAAATCGCTGACATTCGGGGCTTAGGTAATTTGCTTTTTTGCATGGTGACTGGAACCTGGCCACATGGCAGCCAAGATAACTTACCCGCTGCTGGATTCGCGGGTAACGATCTGGTACCCAGCATGGTGACAAGCGGAATTTCATCCAGTATCGATGCCATTTATCAGCAAACTCAAAATGGCGGGCTTGCCACTATGCGGGATGTGATTAGTGCACTCAGCGTGGGAATCGTGGAAACAATCGATGAGAAATCTACTTCACTGAGTCGGCTCACCACACATTCTGTAACGTGGCATGGCGCCTCGGAATCAAAATCACACAGGCTTCGAGCCACGACTATTGCGATGGTATGCGTTCTGATTTTTGGTTGGACAGGCTGGCAACTGCTCACTCGTAATTCTTCTACTAAAGATGTCCCTGTTGCGATTGTTTTAGATCCGTTACCTGCGATTACTGCCTTTCCTTCACCATCCGAGGGACCTTCGATGGCAACAGTTGTTGCAGCTACGGACTACGACCCTTTTGGGGACCAAACCGAAAATCCTGACAAGACCAAACTTGCTATCGATGGGGACCTGACTACGTCATGGCCGACTGTGAACTATCAACAAAGCAACATGGCAGGCAAGCCAGGCGTGGGTCTGCTGCTTGACTTAGGTACCTCGCAAGAAGTTAGTAGCGTGACAATTACTTTCAGCGCACAAGGCAACTCGGCCTCAATTTTCGTCGGGGATTCGCCAACGCCTGACACCGCGGCCGCAACACCTTTTGGCAGCGTTGAATCCGCTGACACCAAGATCACAATAAGTTCCGACAAGGCCGTATCCGGACGCTACGTGCTGGTCTGGCTCACCCATGTACCGCAAGCTGCAAATGGCAGTTGGCAGGGCGGAATTTCTGAAGTTGAAGTTGGGTTATAGAAGGTAACTAGGCTGGTGATGCCTACCAACTCACGTAGCGTCACTACCTAAAAGTAAAGTTATCCATACCTGCTAGTTATCGCCCAAGGAATTTCATGTCGCCTCGCGAAGTCATCATTGTCGGTTCGGGACCTGCTGGATATACCGCAGCCATCTATGCCGCTCGGGCACAACTAAAACCAATTCTGTTTGAAGGTGCGGTCACCGCTGGTGGTGCGTTAATGAACACCACTGAGGTCGAGAACTTTCCTGGATTCCCAGAAGGAATCATGGGACCAGCTCTTATGGAAAACATGCGTGCTCAGTGTGTTCGCTTTGATAGTGAACTCATTACTGACGACATTGTGTCGATGGACTTAGTTGGTGACATAAAGACTGTTGTGGATGGCTCGGGGCGAGATTACCAAGCGCATAGCGTTATTTTGGCGATGGGTTCGAGTTACCGCCAACTTGGCTTGCCCAACGAGACTGCATTGTCAGGTCACGGCGTTTCCTGGTGCGCTACCTGCGACGGTTTCTTTTTCCGAAATCAAAACATCGCAGTAGTCGGTGGCGGAGATTCAGCTATTGAGGAAGCCACCTTCTTGACTCGATTCGCTGACAGCGTGACTCTGATCCATCGCAGGGATGAATTACGAGCCAGCAAGATTATGGCTGACCGAGCCCATAACGATCCAAAAATTAAGTTCGCTTGGAACAGTGAAGTGGCAGAACTGCAAGGTGATGGAAAACTCAGCGGTGTCGTACTACGCGATACCCAAACTGGACAGACTCGCGATCTTGCCGTTACTGGTTTGTTTGTCGCTATTGGTCATGACCCGCGCTCAGAATTGGTGAAGGGTGTGGTAACTCTTGATGACCAGGGCTACGTTGTGACAGCTCCTGGGTCTACAGCCACAAACGTGGCAGGCGTTTTTGCTTGTGGAGATTTAGTGGACCATACCTATCGGCAGGCCATTACCGCTGCCGGAACTGGCTGCTCTGCCGCACTTGATGCCGAACGTTTTCTAACCGCAAGGCATTAGTAACTAACTAACCCGATACGTTTTATGCTTGATGAGTTCACTGAGAAAAACGTGTCACAACGAAATGAGGAAACCATGAGTTCAGCAATAAGTGTCTCGCAGGCCGACTTCCAGAGTGTCGTACTGGAAAGTAGCAAACCCGTGCTTGTTGATTTCTGGGCCGAGTGGTGTGGTCCGTGTAAGCAGGTGGCACCAATTTTGGACGAAATCTCCGCTGAGCATGGCGACAAGTTGCTTATCGTGAAAGTCAATGTAGACGAGAATCCTGGGCTGGCAGCAAATTATGGAATTACTTCCATCCCTGCACTCAATGTGTATCAAAATGGTGATCTTGTGCAGCAAATCATTGGCGCAAAGCCGAAAGCAACGTTGCTCGGTTTGTTATCTGAGTACATCTAGAACCATATGTCAGCCGTGATCCTTCGACACGGCGATTCGGGACCAGGTGTAGCTGAAGTCCGTGATCGCTTAATTCAACTTGGGTTGATTGCAGACCACGATAACCACACATCTGATTATTTTGACGATGAACTTGAATCGTCGTTACGCGAGTTTCAACAAAGTCGCGGGCTCACTGTTGATGGAACGGTTGGCCCGCAAACTTTGCGAAGGCTCGAGGAGTCTCGTTGGACTTTAGGTGATCGAGTTTTGTCCTATACCCCAGGACACGTGATACATGGTGAAGATGTTGCTCAATTACAACAACGTCTTTTAGGTCTTGGATTTACCTTAGATCGCATTGATGGCGTGTTCGGCAGAATCACAGACAAAGCCACCAGAGACTTTCAACTCAATGTCGGATTAGCAGTCGATGGCATTGCTGGTCCTGATGTGTTTCGCGCATTAGCTCGACTCTCCAGAACAGTAGCCGGCGGAAATCAGGCCCACCTTCGCGAGCTTGCCTCATGGGATACTGCATCACGAGGGATGCCAATAGACAAGGTGGCAATTCTGATTGACCCAAGTGATGACACCCGCAAGCTTTTGCACAGCGATCTGACTGAAGCCGATGTGTGTTGGGATATCGCTAATCGACTCGAAGGCCGACTGATGGCCATGGGCGCACTTGCAGTGCTGACGCGTTCTGGACGCAATCATTCCGGCGATGAGAGAGCCCGCGCCGCGCTGGCTAACGATCAAAAAATCGATTTTGTTATCTCGCTACGCTGCGACTCAAGTACTTCGGTATTGGCACATGGTGTATCCACTTATTACTTTGGGCATGAATTTTCGCACTCAGCTACAGGTTTACGTCTTGCCGAAATAGTCCAAGAAGAAATCTGCGCCCACACGGATTTGCTTGACTGCCGCACACATGCAAAAACTTGGGATCTTCTTCGCATGACCAGAATGCCAGCAGTACGTATTGAGCTTGGCTATGTGACAAATCCACACGACAGCGAAAAGCTCTCTGACCAAGATGTTCGAGACCACATCGCAGCTGCCGTTAGTGCCGCGGTGAATCGCATTCTGGCTCCGCGAATCGGATAGCACTGAGCTGCCTCACAGTAGCTCCATCCCGTGCCTCTCGCGGAAAACCTGCGAGCGCGTTATTTCAGTCGGTCTCCGAATACATCGCGCTTAGGTGGATCGACAATTTCAACGATGCGCCGCAAGTCCTCAAGTGTTGCAAACTCAATAACAACTTTTCCTTTGCTTCGACCAAGTTGCACAGTGACCCGAGTATCGAGTCGTTCCGACATTCGATTTCCGAGGTCTTTGAGGCCTGGTGCACTAATCGTTCCTGCACCCTTTGTGGCAGGTTTCTTAGACTTTGTTTTCCCGCCATCTCCGAGCGAAACAATTTCTTCAACGGTGCGCACTGACAAACCTTCGGCCACAATGCGGGACGCTAATTTTTCAATATCAGCGGCTTGCTTGAGCCCAAGCAATGCTCGGGCATGACCAGCGGAAAGCACGCCCGCTGCCACCCGGCGTTGCACAGCTGGCGGCAAGTTAAGCAACCGGATGGTGTTAGTAATTTGTGGGCGAGAGCGTCCCAATCGTGTCGCTAGTTGTTCTTGGGTGCAGCCAAAATCGGATAACAATTGTTGGTATGCCGAGGCTTCCTCTAAGGCCGTCAGTTGGGATCGATGAAGGTTTTCCAGTAGTGCATCGCGCAGCATGGCATCGTCAGCAGTATCTCGAACTAACGCAGGAATGGTTTTCAAGCCAGCCTTTTTTGAGGCACGTAGTCGTCGTTCACCGGCGACTAATTCGTAGCCAGTTTTTGACTTTCGCACAACAACTGGCTGTAGCAAGCCAACTTCTTGAATCGAGAAGACTAATTCAGCTAGGGATTCTTCGTCGAACACGGTTCGAGGCTGATTGGGGTTAGGGGAAATGCTTTTTACCGGTAACTCCACAAGCGTCAGGCCGGCGACCTCCATTGGGCTTGGAGCAGCAGCTTTGGCCACGCCAGCTGCAATCTTTTGTGGCGGCGAGGTACGAGCTGGCGGTTTTTGTGGCGCTTTTGCAGCTGGCTTGCTGGCGCTCTTTTTCGCCGCTGGTTTAGCGCCCCGAGATGTTTCACGTGGAACACTGGGCATTAAGGCGTCAAGCCCTTTTCCTAATCCCTGTCTTTTTGCCATGACTATCTCCTATCCACGTTTCGCGAGTTCGCGGGCAGCTGCTAAGTAGGCGACTGCACCTGTTGATCCTGGGTCATAAGTCATCACCGATTGACCAAACGATGGCGCTTCAGCCACATACGTTGATCGGGGTATCGCAGTTTCCAAGACTTTGTCGCCAAAATACTGGCGCACTGAGTCAGCCACCTGGGTAGAAAGGTTTGTTGCCCCGTTGTACATCGTCAACAAAATAGTGCTGACTTCAAGATTGGGGTTAAGGCGCTCGCGGGCAAAATCAATAGTTCGAAGCAGTTGCTGAACTCCCTCGAGAGCATAAAACTCACATTGAATTGGGATCAAGACTTCAGAGACTGCAGCCAAGGCATTAATCGTTAACATGCCAAGACTTGGAGGGCAATCGACAAAGACATAGTCCATGTCGTATTCGGCAAGAAAAGCATCCAGTGCGGTGCGCAACCGAAAAGCCCGGTCCGCTTCGGGCACTTGGGTAATCAATTCGATGTCAGCGCCTGCTAAATCTAGTGACGCCGGCAAGCACCACAACGTCTCATACCCCTCGGCCGCAACCATCATCTCTGCAATCGGTTGCTCGTCAACCAGTACGTCATAAGTGCCAGTGGCATCCTCTTGGTGATCTACTCCAAAAGCTGTAGACGCGTTTCCCTGAGGGTCAAGGTCAATCACTAAAACTTTCAAGCCACCCAGTGCCATCGCAGCAGCGATGTTCACAGCAGTTGTCGTTTTACCGACACCACCTTTTTGGTTAGCAATGGTCAGCACTCGAGTGGACTTCGGTGGCTGGAATGAGCCTTTGAGTCCATTGCGCACATAGACGGCAGCGGCCGCAGCTTGTGCTAACGGGGTGTCGTTGTCGTCGAAGGTCATCTCACGCTCACTTGAGGTATCTGTGGTGGGTGACTAAAGCGTATGCCGTCAAGGCAAGATTCTAAAAACGCACCCTGACAACAGTGGTGGCCGGTACAACAAATCCTTGCCCGCACTCGAGAATTTCCGCTTGTCGCCCAGCAAGTTCCTGGTGGGCCTGCGAAATCTCGCGTTCTGCCGATGAGCCCTTCATTGCAAGAACTTGACCCCCTGGCTTGGTCAGTGGGGCACACCACGTCAAGAGTTTCCCAAGCGGAGCTACCGCGCGCGAAGTAACGGTTTTGGCAGATTCACCCTTGAAGTCTTGCGCTCGGCCTCGAAGCACCCGTACTGGCAAATTGAGATCTGCCACCACTTCCGTTAAGAAGTCGCAGCGCCGTTGCAATGGCTCAATCACAGTCATGCGTAAATCGGGTCTAACGATTGCTAGCACCAGGCCCGGCAAGCCTGCGCCGCTACCCACGTCAAAAACGTCATCGTCACGTGGAATCAGTTCGGCAACTGCCGCGCAATTGGCAATGTGACGTTCCCACATCCGATCGGCCTCACGGGGACCAATAAGACCGCGTTCAATTCCTGCCGTCGTTAGCCACTGCACATAGGAATCCAACTGTGCTTCGGCATCCGGATAGGTATTAAGTAAAGGGAGGTGCTTACTCACAAGCACCTCCCTTTAGGTTCGTCAGGTTTCACGTGAAACATGACACTTACACATCTGTGGTCCGTTATTGCGCGGGCTGCACAACAATTCGACGATTTGGTTCCTCGCCCTTTGAGACACTTGACGCGCCAGCCAAAGCCACGGCGTCGTGCACCACTTTGCGTTCGAATGCAGTCATCGCCTTGAGTTCGACAGGTTCACCGGAGGCCAGCGCCTTCTCTGCGGCTTCCTTACCAATAATCGCTAGTCGTTCTTTGGCCTTAGAACGGTGACCCGAAATGTCGAGCATGAGGCGGGAGCGCTCCCCGGATTCACGAGTGACTGCTAATCGGGTGAGTTCCTGTAAAGCGTCTAGCACTTCTCCCTTGTCGCCAACCAACATGTTGAGATCAGCACCGACAATGCTGACTAGGGCGCGGTCATTTTCCACGGCCATCTCGATGTCACCATCAAGGTCAGCAATATCAAGCAGGCCCTCTAGGTAGTCAGCGGCGATGTCGCCTTCTTTTTCAAGTTCGGAAATTCGTTCAGACATTGTTGGTCCTTTATGTTCTTAGGTTTTTGGGTGGTTTCACGTGAAACGTTATTAGCGCTTCTTTTTGGGCTTCTTCTTAGGTTGGTTTCGAACCAGGCGCTCTTCGGCTTCTGGTTCGGTTTCTTGACTTTGGGTTCCCCCAAGTTTTTCAAGTTTCGCTTTTTGCCGAGCTTCCATCGCGGCATATGCCGGCGTGCCTGGCTGCGGGCTGTTACGGATGACATAGAACTGCTGTCCCATGGTCCAGAGGTTAGAAATACACCAATAGAGCAGCACGCCGATGGGGAAGTTCACGCCCGAAATTAAAAAGATAAATGGGAATACGTACAGCAGGATTTTTTGCTGCTGCACCATTGGGTTATCCGATGCCGAGTTTTTCACAATCATTTGGCGTTGGGTCAAAAATGTGGTTGCCACCATCAGCACGATCATGACTAACGTAACCCAGAGCGTCGAAGTCGGGCTTGTGGTTTCGGAGCGATGCGTAAACGTTCCAGAAATCGGAGCGCCCAGGATTTTTGCAGCTTGTGCTTGCTTGACTAAGTCATCCGTCATGAGACCGTATGGCTTACTTTGAGCGATGCCCTGAAGAACACGAAACAGTGAGTAGAAGATTGGCGCCTGAGCGAGCAGTGGCAAACATGAGGACAACGGATTTGTTCCCGTGTCTTTGTATAACTTCATGAGTTCTTGAGATTGTCGTTCGCGGTCACCGGCGTACTTCTTTTGAATTTCTTTAACCTGCGGCTGAATCAACTGCATGTTGCGCTGGCTCTTAATTTGCTTCACAAAGAGTGGGACCAAAAGCAGTCGAATGAGAATCACTAGGCCGACAATCGCTAGACCCCAGGCCCAACCGCTGTCAGGGGCGAATGTTGTCGATAGCAGGGAGTGAAAAGTGATCAGCACCCATGAGACGGCTTTCTCTATCCATACCAACGGATTCATTTAGGCAACTTCCTGACTCTGTGATGTAGTTGAAAATTCAATTAGTTCTTTGTGTGGCCATTGGCCTCTTGGTGGCACAGCATCGATCCCGCCCGCTGACCACGGGTTGCACCGCATGATTCTCCATGCAGTTAACAGTGTCCCTTTTGTAAAACGGTGAACGGTAATTGCTTCTGCTCCGTAATGCGAACACGAGGGGTAGTACCGGCAGACCGCACCGAGGCGTGGGCTCAGCGTCGCCTGATACACGCGGATGGCGCCAACAAAAATTAGGACAAGTAGCTGACCTAATGTGCGGTCCCATAGATTTTTGATGCGAGTCATAATTCATCCACCTTAGCCACGGCTGCAGCGAAAGATTTCGATAACTCTAGAAACGAAGCGTCTTTGCTTTTGGGTAGGGCACGCACGACCACCCAGGAACCGACAGGGAAATTTTGAGTTGATTGTTGGGCAAGGTGACGTAACTGACGAGTTAATCGATGACGCTCAACTGAGTTACCCACGTTTTTCCCTACTGCAAATGCAAATCTGGTATGCGCATCCGGTCCACTATCAACATGTAAAACCAGCAGTGGGCTTGCTAGCCGTTTACCCCGACGAAGAGTGGTCGAGATGTCCGCGGTTTTCCTAAGCCGAGAATCGGCCGGCAACATGCGAACTTAAGCCGACAGTTTTGTGCGACCCTTGGCACGGCGAGCCGAAAGAATTCCTCGGCCAGCACGGGTGCTCATGCGCTCACGGAAGCCATGGGTTTTGGCACGACGACGGTTATTTGGTTGGAAGGTGCGCTTTGACATGTGAACACTTTCTTTGGAAGAAGTTTGGCGATTCGATTATCCACCGGACATCCACGAGTACTCATGGACATTCGACGGGAGACCGCGTGCGACTAACCAAAGATACGTGCTGTTGAGGTGTTGGGTCAAACTAAGGCTGCCTGCAAACCCAGTGTTTGGCTTTCGTTGGCGTCAGTTGCCCAGACCGTGTGATCTGGGCGAGCGGCCAGGCAGTGTGTCGGCAACGACTGATCTTAAGCAAAATAGTGCACTTGTGGATAACCACTTGCCAGACACTATCCACAGGCCGTAGTCTCCAAAGTCCAGCCTGTGGAAAACGTGTGAGGGAATCATGGAAGAGCAAGGACTAGACGTCATCTGGGCAAAGACCCTGGAGTCACTTACGTCTGGACTTATGACTGCCCAGCAGCGTGCCTTCGTTAATCTGACTAAGCCTCTGGGCATTGTTGGCGACACCGCTTTAATTGCTGCCCCTAACGACTTCACAAAAGATGTCCTTGAAACTCGGCTTGCGCCAATCTTGTGTGATGCTCTGAGCAGCATCGTGGGTCGTGAAATGCGTCTGGCAGTCACAATCGATGAATCCATTGCTCCTGATCTAGACGACGAGGCCACCGACGAGATGGCCGATGCCACGTACGCAGATATCGAATCTCGTAATTCTGACCCCAACCCCGCCCTGCCGCCGGTGGGTAGTCGAGGCCCAGCTCCAGCACCTCGCACCTCAGAAGAGGGAAGCCGGCTTAATCCAAAGTACACATTCGATACTTTCGTTCCTGGCGCATCGAATCGATTTGCACACGCTGCAGCTCGAGCTGTGGCAGAACAGCCCGCCAAGGCATACAACCCACTATTTATTTACGGTGAATCTGGTCTTGGTAAAACTCACTTGCTTCACGCGGTGGGTCACTACACCCGAACGCTTTACGCCGGAACAAAAGTTCGATATGTCAGTAGTGAAGAGTTCACCAACGAGTTTATTAATTCCATTCGTGACGACAAGGCAAAAGAGTTTCAGCGTCGTTACCGTGATGTTGATGTTCTGCTCGTTGACGACATCCAATTTCTTTCTGGCAAGGTGCAAACACAAGAAGAGTTTTTCCATACCTTCAATACTTTGCATAATGCCAATAAGCAGATTGTGATCACATCGGATATGCCGCCTAAGCAGCTGCAGGACTTCGAGGAGCGCATGCGGTCGCGGTTCGAATGGGGCCTTATCACCGATGTTCAACCTCCTGACTTAGAAACCCGTATCGCAATTTTGCGCAAGAAGAGCGCTCAGGAACGACTCACGGCTCCCGCTGAGGTACTGGAATTTATTGCATCCAAAATGTCAACAAACATTCGCGAACTTGAAGGTGCGTTAATTCGAGTCACTGCCTTTGCAAGCTTGAACCGTTCGCCTGTGGACCTTGGCCTGGCCGAGATTGTTCTTAAAGACCTTGTCACCGATGCAACTGGCCCCGAGATTTCTGCAGGTGTGATCATGGCCCAGACTGCCAATTACTTTGGCGTGACACTTGATGACCTCACTGGGGCGAGCCGCTCTCGAGTCTTAGTTACCGCTCGCCAAATAGCTATGTATCTGTGCCGCGAGTTAACTGACTTGTCACTACCAAAAATTGGGCAGCAGTTTGGTGGTCGTGATCACACCACAGTGATGCACGCCGACCGTAAAGTTCGCCAACTTATTGCAGAGCGGCGCAGTCTCTACAACCAGGTCAGCGATCTGACCGCTCGAATTAAGTCACAATCCCGGCAGGGATAAACGTGCGCGCTTGAGTAATCGCGTTTCACATAATGACAAACTGTCACATAAATCCCAACAGTCACTTCTCCCCACCCTGTGGATAACCCCGTGGACAACTCACTCTTTAGTTGAGAGATTGTCCGTACCTGTGCCTAAACCTGGGGGTAACCGCGTATTGTCCACATTTTCCTGTGGACGATTGTGGATAACTTTTTAGTTACACACATATTTGCTTTGTTTGTGGCTTTTATACACAGGTCGGTGTGGATAGAAATGTGTCTTTTATCAGGGATATGGCGGTTCTACACAGAATCCACATGCGCTACTACTACTACGAAAGATATATTCATCAACTCAAAGTTTCCTTGACGCGGGCCTAAATAGTGGATAACTACTCAAACCAAGCAAATTAACTTATTTGTGCATACTGCCCTACCGTGTATCAGTAGGTCGTGGCACTATTAAGGCTCATAAATACGAATTATTTATTAAGAGGGTGTGTTGAACCGTGAAGTTCCGGGTGGATCGAGATGTCATGGCCGACGCGGTCGTATGGGCTTCGCGCAGCCTGCCGAATAAATCGACACAACCATTACTTACTGGAGTTCATTTAGTCGCGGATAAAACTGGACTTACTTTTTCTGGCAGCGATGCCGATGTCAGTGCTCGCGCAAATATCACGGCTGATGTAGCTGAGCCAGGAACTGTGCTCATTCCAGGACGCCTTCTCGCTGATATCACTCGCTCGCTACCTTCTGCAGCTATTGAATTTTCGATTGATGGTTCTCGCGCACACATCACATGTGGCCGGTCCTCGTTCAGTATTCCGACAATGCCTGTTGCTGACTACCCACCCATCCCAACCATGCCGCAAATTAGTGGAACCATCGCTGGCGCAGAGTTTGCAGCAGCAATAGCCCAAGTGGTTGTGGCCTCCTCACGCGACGAAACATTGCCACCATTTACGGGAATTAAAATAGACATTGATGGCTCGACAATGACGATGGCGGCAACAGATCGGTATCGCTTAGCAGTGCGCGAACTGGAATGGTCACCAGCATCTCCGTCACTTTCCACCCATGCTCTAGTGCCAGCAAAGTTTTTGTCCGAGACCGCCAAAGCGCTCTCACATAGTGCATCGATTGGTTTAGCGTTTACTTCTACCTCTGAAGGACTCGTGGGAATCGAGGGTGAAGGTCGCCAAACAACGAGCCGACTACTCGCTGCAGATTTTCCGAAATATCAGTCATTATTACCCAGCGAATCTTCAAGCGTGGCACAAATCAACACCGGTCAACTTATTGAAGCGGTCAAGCGAGTGTCCCTTGTTCTTGATAGAGATATTCCGGTTCGTATTCACTTCACTAATGGTGAAGCTGCAATCAGTGGCGGTGGCGGAAACGGAGAAATTGCCGAGGCTCGCGAATATGTTGAGTGTGCCTTGTCCGGCGACGAGCTTACCATTGCATTTAATTACCAATTTTTATTAGATGGACTTGGTGCAATTGATGCGCCCACCGCAGTGATTTCGATGACGACTCCAATTAGACCCGCTGTGATTACAGGCGCTAAAGAAGTCGATGCGCCGCCGTATGACAGCTTCAAATACTTATTGATGCCAATCCGTCAGCCGTAAGCAATGCGAATTCGCGAAATCGAGTTAGCGAATTATCGCAATCACGAAAGCATCAGCCTGACTTTCGAGGCTGGAAGCACAACAATCATCGGGCGAAATGGCCGCGGAAAAACCAACATTATTGAGGCCATTAATTACCTGGCGACCCTTGGCAGCCATCGAGTAGCGCACGATGCCCCACTTATTTTAATTGGCCAAACAAGTGCAACGATCTCAGCTGTTGTCCAAAAACAAGAACGCACAGCTGCGGTCTCAATCGACATAAATGATCAAAAACCAAACCGTGTCACGCTTAACGGAAACCAATTGACTCGCCCCAAAGAAATTATCGGATTAATTCACACAGTTGTTTTTGCTCCCGAAGATTTGCAATTGGTATCGGGTGATCCGAGCGCACGCAGAAAGTATCTAGATGACTTTGCAACTCAACGTGCACCCCGGGTTCTTGGCTTGCGTCATGACTTCGACAAAGTGTTGCGACAACGCAATGCTTTATTAAAGTCCGCCGGCCGCCGGCCTTTAAGTGTGAGTGCCCAGGAAACCCTCGACGTGTGGGATGAACAATATGTTGATCATGCCTCTGCATTAGTCGAAGCTCGCCTTGTTGCATTAGATGAGCTGTCTCCTTGGATTTGCGAACACGGGGAAATGATTAGCGCTAGTACTGAGCCACTAGAGGTTAAATACAGCGCCACATGGTTACAGACAGACACTCGTGACAAAGCTGCGATAAAGACACAACTCACCCATGCACTTCATGAGCGTTATCGTGACGAACTCGAACGAGGCGTGACACTTGTCGGCCCTCATCGTGACGATATAGATATTCAACTCAGTGCAATTCCGGCGAAAGGTTATGCCTCTCACGGACAGTCATGGTCAATCGCTCTGGCTTTACGGTTGGCTACGTTCAATGTGTTGCGGGAATTCGAAGATGATCCCATTTTGCTCCTTGATGATGTGTTCGCAGAATTAGATGTTCTGCGCAGAACTCGATTAGTCAGCGCTGTCACCGGCGTAGAGCAAACTATTATCACGGCAGCAGTACCCGAAGATGTGCCGCAAGCCTTGTTAGATCGAACATATGTGTTGGAAGATTGAGTGTCATGCTGACCGCTAACCAACAGGAGTTTTTGCGCTCGTTATTGTCGCGGGCGCGCACTCGAACACACCACAATCCCAAGCCATTTCAGCGCGGCTGGCAAGTATCTAGTGATGAGGTGCGCAGTAGTGCCGGGCCTGATGAACGTGATCCGGCCTTGCTTGGTGGAGCAATTGATCGGCTGATCGTGAACCGAGGCTGGGACCTCAATGTTGCTACCGGGCAACTACATGCTGGGTGGGCTGAAATGATTGGTCACACAAACGCCCAACATGTGTCCATTGAGACCTTTGATCTAGATCCGAGCGGGCAATCAGGCGTCTTAGTCCTCAGAGCAGATTCAACCGCCTGGGCTACCCAAATTCGATACTTACTTGCATCACTTCAAACCCAATTAGACGAGTCGATTGGGTTTGGTCGAGTATCAGAAATTGTGGTGAATGGACCGACTGCACCGAGCTGGAAACATGGCTTAAGAAGCGTGAAAGGACGCGGTCCTAGAGACACTTACGGGTAGTAAACCGAGGTGCTTTTTTGACCTACATAAGGTAGGATGAAAGCAGTTTCGAAAGGCAAAAATACCCTTATTTCATAAGGTTTTTGCGGCGATTTGCAACCTGTGTGAAAGGCCTATCTCACGTGTCATATGACGCTAGTGCAATTCAAGTTTTAGAGGGTCTTGATGCCGTTCGTAAACGCCCCGGAATGTACATCGGATCCACTGGTGAACGCGGTTTGCATCACTTGGTTTATGAAGTCGTAGACAACTCTGTTGATGAAGCTTTAGCAGGATATTGCACCCACATCGAAGTCACCATTTTGGCTGACGGCGGAGTTCGGGTGCGAGACAACGGTCGTGGCATTCCAGTTGACATTGTGCCCTCAGAAGGCAAACCAGCCGTTGAAGTTGTACTTACAGTCCTGCACGCTGGCGGCAAGTTTGGCGGCGGCGGATACGCAGTATCAGGCGGATTACATGGTGTGGGTGTTTCCGTGGTGAATGCCCTGTCCACTCGCGTGGACGTGGAAGTACGTCGCGAAGGACACGTGTGGACGCAGAGCTACGCCTACGGTGTACCCGTAGCCCCTTTGGCAAAAGGTGGCAAGTCTGACGAGACCGGAACCCAAGTAACGTTTTGGGCTGACGGGGAAATTTTTGAAACCACCGACTACGACTTTGAAACACTCTCTCGGCGCTTTCAAGAGATGGCCTTTCTTAATCGCGGACTTAATCTTTCCCTGACTGACGAACGAGCATCATCTCGACTTGCTGGTGTCGAGGGCGAGCTTGATCGCAACGAAGAAGGTTTCCGAAGTGTGAGCTACTCCTATCAAGGGGGTATCTCCGATTTCGTGCGGCACCTTAATCAGTCGAAGTCTGCGGCTCACGGCGCTGTCATCGAATTCGATGCCGAAGATGAGAAGTTAGGCATGAGCCTTGAAGTGGCCATGCAATGGAACATGGGATTCGCCGAATCTGTTTATTCGTTTGCAAACACGATTAACACAATTGAAGGCGGAACTCACGAAGAAGGTTTTCGTTCCGCGTTAACAACACTCGTCAATAAATATGCTCGAGAGTGGAACATCCTGAAAGAGAAAGATACAAACCTTACTGGTGAAGATGTGCGCGAAGGCCTGACTGCAATCGTCTCAATCAAATTACGCGAGCCGCAATTTGAAGGTCAAACAAAAACTAAGTTAGGTAACACCGCAGCGAAAACTTTCGTACAAAAAGTTGTCAATGAACAACTATCAGTGTGGTTCCAAAAAAATCCTGCAGAAGGTAGAGAGATTGCGCGCAAATCACTACAAGCTGCATCAGCACGTCTTGCGGCACGTAAAGCGCGCGACCTTGCCCGTAATCGCAAGGGCTTACTGGGTAGTAGTGGATTGCCAGGAAAATTGAAAGACTGCTCGAGCACAGACCCTACTGAATGCGAAGTCTTTATCGTTGAAGGAGACTCGGCCGGCGGTTCAGCGGGCCAAGGCCGCGACCCGCGCATCCAAGCGATTATGCCCATCCGAGGAAAAATTCTTAATGTTGAAAAAACTCGTCTTGACAAAGTTTTAGCAAACACTGAAGTGCAAGGTTTGATTTCGGCATTCGGTACTGGAATCCAAGATGAGTTCGACATCAACAAACTTCGTTATCACAAAATTGTCCTCATGGCTGATGCTGATGTTGATGGACAACACATTCGCACATTGCTCTTAACTTTTTTGTTCCGCTACATGCGACCACTGGTTGATGGTGGCTTTGTTTATCTTGGACAACCACCTTTGTACAAAATTAAATGGTCACGTGAAGCGCCTGCATACGCCTACACCGATCGGGAACGTGACGCGATTGTTGAAGCAGGCCTGAGCACTGGAAAGAAACTTAAGCAAGAAGATGTGCAGCGCTACAAAGGTCTTGGCGAAATGAATGCCGAGGAATTGTGGGAGACCACGATGGACCCAGCCAGACGTGTTTTACTTCAGGTATCAGTTGAAGATGCTGTGCAAGCGGACGCATTGTTCTCGACACTCATGGGCGAAGATGTAGAAAGTCGCCGCAATTTCATTCAGCGCAATGCGCACGACGTACGGTTCTTGGATATCTAATGACTGATCAACACGACCAAATTGAAATAGTCGACCTACAGGTCGAAATGCAGCGGTCCTATATGGACTACGCAATGAGCGTCATCGTGTCGCGCGCACTACCTGACGTACGCGATGGTCTCAAGCCAGTTCATCGTCGGGTGTTGTACGCAATGTATGACGGTGGCTACCGACCTGATCGGGCGTTCAACAAGAGCGCTCGTGTTGTGGGTGAAGTGATGGGTCAGTACCACCCACACGGCGATAGCGCGATCTATGACACGTTGGTGCGATTGACGCAGTCGTGGTCACTTCGTTACCCATTGGCCCAAGGTCAAGGAAACTTTGGATCGCCAGGAAACGATTCCCCAGCGGCAGCTCGTTATACCGAAGCTCGGATGGCTCCGATTGCCATGGAGATGGTTCGTGACATCGATCAGGACACCGTTAATTTCGTACCGAATTACGATGGCAAGAACCTAGAACCCACCGTTTTGCCGAGCCGCATCCCGAATTTGCTCATTAATGGCTCTTCGGGCATCGCGGTGGGCATGGCAACCAACATCCCACCTCATAACCTGACAGAGGTCGCCGCGGGCGTGCAGTGGGCACTAGAACACCCTGAGGCGTCCCGCGAAGAACTACTTGCTGCCCTCCTAGAGCGCATCACGGGACCGGATTTCCCCACAGGTGCTCTTATTGTTGGTCGCCGCGGAATCAGCGATGCCTACCGCACTGGTCGGGGCTCCATCCCGATGCGGGCCGTTACTGAAATCACGGAAGACAAACGCGGTCGCACGGTCATTGTAATCACCGAACTTCCCTATCAAGTGAATCCCGATAATCTCATTGCGCGAATTGTTGAGTTACACGACCAAGGAAAAATTTCTGGCATCGCAGACATTATTGATGAAACGTCGTCGCGTACCGGAATGCGTATCGTTGTAGTTCTCAAGCGCGATGCTGTTCCAAAAGTTGTGCTGAATAATCTCTTCAAGCACACACAATTGCAAGATAACTTCAGTGCAAACATGCTCGCGTTGGTTGATGGCGTACCGCGCACACTGAGCTTGGATGCGTTTGTATCGCACTGGATTACTCACCAAATCGAAGTAATCCAGAGACGTACGGCATACCGGCTTCGGATTGCTCAAGAGCGTGTTCATATTTTGATCGGATTGCTTAAAGCAATAGATCGAATTGATGAAGTCATTGCGCTAATCCGTGGATCTGAATCTGCTTCAGCTGCACAACAAGGACTTCAAGACTTACTTGAGATCGACGAAGTCCAGGCTCAAGCGATTTTGGATATGCAATTGCGTAAGTTGGCTGCGTTGGAGCGCAACGAACTCCAATCCCAGCATGACAAGTTAATGATGGAAATTTCTGACTACGAGGACATCCTTGCTAAGCCAGCTCGTCAGCGCCAGATTGTCAGCGACGAACTTACTGAAAGCGTCAATAAGTATGGCGATGAACGTAGATCAAAAATCATTGCTGATGAAAATGAAGTAAACAGCGAAGATCTCATTATGGTTGAACCAATTGTTGTCACGGTGACACAGGATGGTTATGCAAAGCGGACCAAAGCGGCGCTTTATCGATCACAAAAGCGTGGCGGCCGTGGCGTTAAAGGTGCCGCACTGAAACAAGATGATGTTGTTGAGCACTTCTTTGTGACCTCGACGCATAACTGGATTCTCTTCTTTACAAACAAGGGTCGCGTATTCCGAGTGAAGGGTTACGAGTTACCCGACGCAGGACGCGATGCACGCGGGCAGCATGTTGCTAATTTGCTGCAGTTGTCACCGGATGAATCAATTGCACAGGTACTTGATATTAAAGACTATGAGCAGGCGCAGTATTTGGTTTTGGGTACGCGCGGCGGAATCTTGAAAAAGACGCGTTTGACTGAGTATGACTCGCCTCGATCCACAGGATTAATTGCGATAACTCTGAAAGACGATGATGTCTTAGTTTCTGCACAGCTAGCAAATGAACAAGATGACATCGTCTTAGTGTCCAAAGATGCTTATTCAGTATTTTTCCGAGCCGACGATTCCACGTTACGACCAATGGGTCGATCAGCGGCAGGTGTAATCGGCATGAAGTTTAAGCGCAGTGCCGACTACCTCATCAGCATGGAAATCGCGCGACCTGGCGCCTATGTAGTGACCATTACCGAAAACGGATTCAGTAAGCGAACGATGACGACCGGATGGAATGCGAAGAGTCGCGGCACCCAAGGCGTCATTGCTGCGGATACTAAAAATGACAAAACAGGCGCACTTGTTGCCGCACTTGTCTGTGACGAGGCTGACGAGATCTTCGCCATTGCGAGTAATGGTGTTGTTATTCGAACCTCGGTATCGGAAATCCGAGTTGCAGGGCGTGACACAATGGGTGTGAAATTGATGAGCGTTGACGACGACGTGCAGGTTGTTGGAGTTGCCCGGTCATCTGCAACAGCGCAAGCCGAACTTGAAGACCTTGATCTGGCCGACGAGCCAGTTTCGCCACCTCATGGTGGAGAGGAGTAGTCGTGACGACAACTATGGACGAGCAAGAGCAAGAAATGGACGCACCTGTGCGACAAGCCAAACTGCACCTGACGCATCTTGACCCTTGGTCAGTAGCAAAGGGCGCTTTCATGCTTGGAGTGACAATTGCTGGTATCACGATTGTGGCGTGTATTGCTTTATGGCTGATGCTGTCTGCTGCAGGTGTATTTGAGGCTGTTACTGGTTTATTTAAGGACGTCTCGGGTAGCAGCAGTGGCGTGAGTTTCCTGTCCCTTGGTCGACTAGTTGGTCTGTCCATGGTGGTCTCTGCGGTTGAAATTGTGTTGCTGAGCGCACTTTCGACTTTGTTTGCAGTTCTGTACAACTTGAGCGTGGGCTTCACTGGCGGCATTGAAGTCACTCTGACTGATCGTTCGTAAGGGTAAGTCAGCCGTCTCATTTTGGGCAGAGCCCGAATTACGGTAACCTCTTGTCTCGCGCCAAAAACTCGCATTTCTGGCGTTACAACTTAATAAACCGCAAGGGCCTATAGCTCAGCTTGGTTAGAGCGCTTCCCTGATAAGGAAGAGGTCGATGGTTCAAGTCCATCTAGGCCCACGTACGAAAAAGGTAGGGTAAAGCTCATGAAAAAATTGTTGTCTCTGGCTCTCATGGCCGTAGCAGGTTATGTGATTTACCAGCAGATCGAAGCAACTAAAGCTGGACAGGATTTGTGGACTCAAGCCACTTCCGAGTAACTTTGGAGGCACCGCGTTTCGCGAAACCGCGGGGAATTAGCTCAATTGGTAGAGCACCTGCTTTGCAAGCAGGGGGTTAGGGGTTCGAGTCCCCTATTCTCCACTCAAGAATCAACATGAAGTGATTTGTGGAGGTAGTTAGCGCTACCTCTTTTTTCATTTCACCACATCAGTCGATACTTGCATGAGCCAGTATTGAAGAAATCGATCAGTAGAAATTTATGTCAACATTTTTGCCAGAGGCAACACCGCAGATGAAGCGCTTTCTGATCGGCGCGCTATTGAATTCTCTTGGCGGCGGACTCACTCTTCCGGTCATGGTTGTCTACTTGAACCAAGTACGTCACATGTCCATGTCGTCGGCATCTCTGGTTTTGTCATGGATGGCCATCACTGGCTTGGCGTTCTCTCCAATCTTTGGCACACTCGTTGATCGATTTGGTCCACGGCCGATTTTGTTAGGCTCCATTCTGATTGAAGCTATTGGCACGGCGTCGTGGTCTTTAGCGGATTCCGTACCCCGTGCCTACCTAGTAGGCACGGTTGTTGCTCTGGGTAATGCTGGAATTTGGCCGCCCCAATCAACGTTGATGTCACGCATGGTGAGCGCCGAAGATCGGCAAAAATTCTTTGGACTTCAATTCATGGCACTTAACCTGGGTCTTGGCGTCGGCGGCATGGTGAGCTCATTCATCGTTCGGGTTGAACGGCCCGAATCTTTCACCACACTGTATTTGCTTGATGCCGCTTCTTACCTGACGTACTTTGCTTTCATTGCTAGCCTTCGCGGCATTGGTGGTCGATTGAAACTCGAAGAAGGCGAAGAAGAAAACGCGGGCAGCTATCGTGAAGTCTTGCGTGATCGCCGTCTGATAAAACTCTCAATTGTTGGAGTAGTCATGATGACTTGTGGCTACGCATCGATGGATGCGGGTTTGCCTGCCCTGCTGACTGTGTACGGCGGACTTTCGGTGTCACAACTGGGACCACTGTGGGCAGTAAACACCTCGGTCATTGTGGTGTTGCAGATTTCAATTTTGAACCGGCTTGAAGGTCGTAGCCGTACTCGTTTGCTTGGGGTGGTCTGTGCGTTATGGGCGGCGGGTTGGTTTGTCACCGGCATTGGAGTGGCCCGTCCTGGTGCGACTTTCTTCTTGGCATGCGTTGGCACTGCCATCTTTGCTGTCGGTGAGACCATTTGGTCACCAATCGGTGCCTCGTTGCAAAACGTGATCGCTCCTGAGCACCTTCGTGGCCGGTATAACGCCATCTCGGGGCTGGTGTGGGTGATTTCTGGGACACTTGGCCCAGCGATTTCGGGAGTCTTGCTCCAGCAGGCAAGGGTCAATCTGTGGCTTGGGATGATCCTTGTGGGGTTGACCATTGCGGGATTTCTTGGAGTCCGACTACGCCAAGAATTGACCCCGGAGGAAGATGGCAGAATTCTTTCCAATTAGTTTCTGCACACACCCCGTGGACAGTCTTTTACCTGATTATTGGCGATATTTGGGAAAACTGGAGTTGGTAATCAACAGGTTGTCCCCATGCCGAAGTGCCTAAACCAATGGCTTTTCCCCATATTATCCACCCCTTTATCCACAGGCTTCATTGTGGATGTCAGATAAGGCTCGTAGAGTCACAGATGTCGAAGAACTCCCACAAGTTCCCTCCCCGAGACGCTAATGTCACCGATTTGTAGACCACACAAGAGATTTTGAGGCTGAATTAAATGAGTGTTGCAGAGTTTCCTCGCAACGTGAATTCCCACGACACACTGACACCGCCTCAAGATCTTGTTGCAGAACAGTCCGTATTAGGGGCCATGCTCCTGAGCAAAGATGCAATTGCTGATGTTGTTGAACACTTAAGAGAAGTCGACTTCTACAAGCCAGCTCACGCCACCATTTACGGTGCTGTTTTGGACCTGTACGGACGCGGCGAACCAGCCGATGCAATTACCGTGGCCAACTACCTTTCTAAACACGGCTCGATTGCCAATGTTGGTGGACCGGCTTACCTTCACACCTTGGTAGCAAGTGTTCCCACCGCAGCTAACGCGTCCTATTACGCACGCATTGTTACCGAACGCGCGATTCTGCGCCGCTTGGTCGATGCCGGAACTCGAATCGTGCAAATGGGTTATGCGGGTGATAGTGAAGTAGATGCTCTCGTCGATAGAGCACAAGCTGAAGTGTATGAAGTCACCTCACATCGACTTTCAGAAGACTATGCCCCACTTTCTGAAATCATGGCAGGCACGTTGGAAGAAATTGAAGCTATTGAAGGACGAGGTGGCGCCTCTATCGGCGTGCCAACCGGCTTTGCACAACTCGATGAAATCACGCATGGGTTACAAGGTGGTCAGATGATTATTCTTGCTGCCCGGCCTGCGATGGGTAAATCAACTCTTGGACTAGACCTGGCACGTTCGGCAAGCATCAAAAACGGCATGACATCGGCAATCTTCTCACTTGAAATGAGCCGCAACGAAATTGTGATGCGACTGCTTTCCGCAGAAGCTCAAGTTAATTTGAGCCACATGCGTGCCGGCACCTTGAGCGAAGCCGACTGGGCTCGGCTTGCAAACAAAATTGGTCAAGTTAACGACGCACCATTGTTCATTGATGATTCGCCGAACATGACAATGATGGAGATTAGAGCAAAGGCGCGCCGGCTTAAGCAACGCTTTGATCTCAAACTATTGATTATTGATTATTTACAACTGATGTCCAGTGGACGAAAAGTTGAAAGCCGACAAGTGGAAGTATCGGAGTTTTCTCGATCACTTAAATTGCTGGCCAAAGAACTCGACATTCCCGTTGTTGCAATTAGTCAGTTGAATCGTGGCGCCGAACAACGTCAGGATAAGCGGCCTATGCTTTCGGATTTGCGTGAATCAGGATCACTTGAACAGGATGCTGATATGGTGCTGCTTGTTCACCGAGAAGAAAAATATGAAAGAGAAACGTCGCGCATTGGTGAAGCTGATTTTATTTTGGCTAAGCATCGCAACGGACCAACGGCTGATATTGTTGTGGCCTTTCAGGGCCACTACAGTCGCTTCGTCGATATGGCACAGCCATAACCCGACGTACAATACTCTGGTGTCTGATGAGGGGACCAGCGCATGTCAAAGGTAATTAACCGCGACCAATTAGCAACGTTGCTCGAGCGCGAACGTGCGCTCTACCAAGAACGTAATCCTCAATCACGCAAACTATACGAGCAAGCGCACAATCTTTTTGGCGGCGTACCTATGCCGTGGATGAATAAATGGTCAGGTGGGTTCCCGCTGTATCTCGATACCGCACACGGGAATCGCATCACCGATGTAGATGGAAACCAATACATTGATTTTGCCCTCGGTGATACTGCATCGATGGCGGGGCACTCGCCAAAAGCAAGCCTTGAAGCAATTGTGCATCGCATGGTTGATCAAGGTGGCTTAACAACAATGCTGCCTACTGCCGATGCGCAGTGGGTTGGCCGCGAACTTGAACGTCGCTTTGGTCTTCCACTGTGGTCATTTACCGTTACTGCAACTGACGCAAACCGGTGGGCGCTTCGTTTTGCTCGCCTTGCCACAGGTAAGTCAAAGATTTTAGTTTTTGCGTGGTGCTATCACGGATCAGTGGACGAGACCTTCGCTGTCCTTGACGTGAACGGTCTGCCAACAGCACGTCCCGGCAACGTTGCTCCGCCAGTTCCAGTTGCGCAAACCACAAGAGTCGTTGAGTTCAACGATCTTGTAGCTCTAGAACGTGAACTTGCCCATGGCGATGTGGCAGCGATCCTAGCCGAACCAGCAATGACAAATATTGGAATCGTTTTACCTGAGCCTGGCTTTTTACAAGGCATGCGTGATCTGGCAACAAAATATGGCGCGCTCTTAATGATTGATGAGACGCACACATTTTCTGCCGGTCCTGGAGGAATGACGTTACGTGATGGCCTAAAACCAGATATCTTCATCATCGGCAAATCAATCGGAGCAGGCATTCCATCAGGTGCGTACGGCATGACTCACGAAGTAGCTAATGCTGTGATGTCACATCCTGATGCGGACCTTGTCGACGTCGGAGGAATCGGTGGAACGTTAGCCGGCAATAGTCTTTCAATGGCTGCGATGCGGGCAACGTTAAGTGAAGTACTCACTGAAGACGCGTTTGAGCACATGATTGCATTGTGCGATCGGTATACCGAGCAGGTGCAAGAGTTATTAGGCAAATATCAGGTGTCATGGAGCATCGCACAAGTAGGTGCTCGTGCAGAGTATCGCTTTGTCTCACCTGCACCAACAAACGGAACGGCCGCCATGCTCGCTGGTGATGACGATTTAGACGAATTTATGCATCTATTTATGTGCAATCGAGGAATCCTAATGACACCGTTCCACAACATGGCTTTAATGTGTCCAAGCACCTCTATCGAGGATGTTGATTTGCATGCAGTACTTTTCGAAGAAGCGCTCAAGGAACTTACATCGCAGTCGTAATGCAGTAAGTGGCCTTCGGAATATAGAGTTATCAGTGTGAGTTTGCGTTCTAGGGTTCATGCGATTATCGCGTGCTCTGCTGTGGTTCTCGTGCTGGCAGCCGTGTGGCAGATAACTGCATATGAATTTGCTCGGGAAAAAGTGAGCCAAGCTGTTGCTGACTCAATAACTCTTGATGAAGCAGGCACGCGACTCAGCGAGACTTTAATCTTTTCATTGCTCCTAGATATGGTGCTGCTATTTCTAGCTTGGAGATACTTGCGACGTTGGGTGCTTGATCCGTTAGATGAGATTCGCGATCAACTCAAAGTTGTAGCTGATGGCCAACTTCATTCAGTAATTACCTTAGATCGCCCCGATGAATTGCGAGCAGCTGCTCGAGACGCCGAAATTATGCGCCAGCACCTCGTTGCTCAAATTGATCAGAAGCGAGCAGCTTTTGAAAGTCTCAATGCGCAAGCACCACTAGCGCTGTCGATGAAAGCAGCGCTGGAACCCAATTCGATTACGATTCCTAATCTGGATATATTTGGCGCCGTTGATCCAGCCCAAGGAGTGATAGCAGGGGATTGGTGGGATGTCGTTAAAGTGCCTGACGGTGTTGCAGTTGTAGCAGCTGACGTTGCAGGGCATGGTCCAGCCGCTGGTGTAGCAGGCTTGCACATGAAAGCAATCATCACATCTGGCCTGTCGTCTGGGCTTGCGGCAACGGAACTGCTAGAGCGAGTCTCTAGCGGATTAAGTTCAATAGATTCGTTGACTGCCACCGTTGCCATCTGTGTGATTCCTGATGATGTAACACGCGATGCAACTTTTGTGAGTGCAGGTCATCCCCCGGGCCGGCTCATTCGTCATGATGGATCAGTCGAGAACTTGGACTCCACAGGTCCAATGCTCGGGGCACTTGGCACGTTATGGGCGCAGCACACTTTTCGATTCGCCGCAGGTGAACGTATCCTGCTCTACTCTGACGGCCTAGTTGAAACTCGAGATGGGAATGGCGATGAATTCGCTCTGACACGTGTCGATTCGGCTCTTATCAAAGGGCGAAACGAAAACTCACACACTCTTGGGAACCAAATACTTTCGCAGGCTCGTAAGTTTTCAACGACGTGGAATCATGACGATGTGTCCATAGTGGTTATCACCCGTAGGCTGTCAGTGTGACTGAAGCAATACGCATGCGTGCGCACATGGCGGCGTTGCCCACATACAAAGCCGGCAAAAAAGCCGATGCTGTTGCCGGCTTAGATGCTTTCAAATTATCAAGTAACGAAAATCCCATGCCTCCGTTACCCGGAATTCTCGAGGTGATTACATCCGCTGCCCTTGAAGTCAATCGATATCCGGATCCACTGAGTACAGAATTAACGCAAGCCATCGCGCAGCGATTTAGTGTGCCTACCGAGATGATTGCTACTGGCACAGGCTCTGTTGGTGTGTGTCAGCAAATTGTGCAAGCCGTTGTGGACGCAGGGGATGAAGTTATTTACGCATGGCGTTCATTTGAGGCCTATCCCATCATCACCTTGATTGCTGGCGGGACATCAGTTCAGGTACCGCTGGATTCATCCTTCGGTCATGACTTGGAAGCGATGGCGGATGCAATCACTGCGGCGACGCGCTTGATTTTTGTCTGCACACCCAACAACCCGACTGGCACAAGTGTTTCGCAGAAAGACTTTGATGCTTTTATGACACGGGTTCCCACGGATGTTCTCGTGGTCATAGATGAGGCGTATGTGGAATTTAACCGCGACCCAGATTCTGTTGATGGCATTGCCTGTGTGCATACATATCCCAATGTTGGAATCTTGCGCACGTTTTCAAAAGCCTACGGATTAGCCGCATTACGTATCGGATTCTTTATTGGTCCAGCACCTGTTGCACAAGCCGTACGAAAAACTGCGGTTCCTTTTGGGGTATCAACAATTGCACAAGCGGCAGCTGTTGCTTCTTTAGATCTTGAACCAGAACTTTTCAGCCGGGTTTCTGACATTGTGAAAATTCGCGAGTGGTTCGAGAACGAACTTCGGGCTAACGGCCACGACGTTGCTGATAGTCAAGCCAATTTTGTCTGGCTTCCTTTGGGTTCACAGACAGATCAGTTTGTTTCGGCATGCAATGCCCAAGCTGTTGCAGTGCGACCATTTTCCGGTGAGGGCGTGCGTATTAGCATTGGAGAAGTCGAGCCACTAGAGCGCATCGTAGAAATTATTAAGTCGTTTCCACAATAGGTGTGGTTACATTCTTACGACTTTCCGAAGTCATCACCAATGCAATACTCACCAAAACCACTAGACCGCCAACGAGAATGTTGTGCGTGAGTTTCTCTTGAAATATTACGATTCCTAGAATTGTTGCTACTACCGGATTCACGTAAGAGTACGTCGACACCAAAGATATTGGGGCGTTCGCCAGGAGCCAGTTATATGTTGAGTAACCGATAACTGAACCCACGATGACCAGGTAACTCCAACCTGCCCATGATCGTCCTGATGCTCGCAGGAAATCGCCAATGTGTTGACCATGTATCAACCCAATGACGAGTAGTACAACCCCGGCCGACAACATTTCGAACGTTGTGAGCACAAGAGAATTTGGTGGCGTATCAAGTCGAGATGTGACAAACGAACCGATGGACCAAAGCAAATTGCCAAGCAGAAGAATGAGCATCCATAGTGTGATGTTGTGACCAGCGCCGCCTGGTCGGGGAATTGTGTGACCAGGTTGCAAGATAATCATCAATCCAATAAAACCTGCGAGTATGCCGAGCAATGTTCTTCCACGTGGACGATCATGATCGATGATGCGCAGCAAAGCAGTCCATAACGGCATTGAGCCAATGATGAGAGCAGCCACACCCAGTGGCACGACATGTTCTGCTGTAGCTACTGTTCCCAAACCAACAGCGAGCATGATTGTTCCAAGGAAAATCGAGTTGCGCAGCTGCTTCATTGTGATGCGGTACTGCAGAAAACCGGTACGGCTGCCGACAAAAACAAACTGAATTGCTGCAGCTGTTAAAAACCGAAAGCCCATGGACACCAGATCGGGCATGGTCTCAATTGCGAATGCGATACCAACGTAGGTTGTGCCCCAAGCGATGTACATCGTGAAGAGTGATAGCGCCACTCGAGTCTTATGGTTCACGTAGGTCAGACTACGCCTACCGCGTTAAGCGCAGGCCACAGGCTAACTGTGAGAATTTAACGCAAGGATTTTGGGACAATTTTCAAGTTACGTAGGAACCAAGGGTTAGGCGAGTGCAGCCTTGACGCTTGCAGCAACTTGACCGCCATCAGCGCGACCAGCCACCTGGGGCGTAACAAGTTTCATCACGGCGCCCATAGCACTTGGCCCAGAAAGACCTTGACCAAGAACAGTTGCTACAGCAGCAGTGATGATGCCTGCTAATTCATCGTCAGAGATTGCTGCAGGTAGGTATCGAGAAATGACATCAAGCTCTTCGCGTTCTTTAGCGGCGAGCTCTGGCCGTTTCGCATCGTCGTAGGCCGTTGCTGCCTCTTTACGTTTCTTCGCTTCGCGGTTCAGCACAGTGATGAGATCTTGGTCGCTTAGTTCACGTGCTTCTTTCCCAGAGACTTCTTCATTAGTAATAGCAGAAAGCACCATCCGTAACGTCGATGTCACCAGTGCATTGTGTTCGCGCATGGCTGCATGCAAATCAGATTGAAGAGTTACCTTAAGGCTTGTCATGTGAATTCTCCTAGGTGAATCTTGTTGTCAGGCGACTATGTCTACTACGGCGTACCTGATGGGTTTGGCACCGGTGATGGTGTTGGCGTGGTATGAGCAAGTTTGCAGGCAATCAATTCGGCACCTTCAAGACCCGCGCATGGACCATTGTGCAGTCCAAGTGGATTACCAAAACCACCAGCATTGAGTCCATTAAGCGTGCTCAAGGTCCATGGTGTCGCGGGGGTGCCAGCAAGCGCCCCCTTCATTGCTTCGCGCCAGACCGGGCCTGGCATAAGTGAGCCAAAGACCTGTGCGTAAAAAGTTCCATTGATGACGAGGTTTTTCATTGGGTATTGCTGTCCACCTCGAGGGTCGCCAACCCACACCGCGGCTGCTAAGTCAGGCGTGTAACCAACAAACCAGACCGCAGCAGAGCTATCTGTTGTTCCCGTTTTACCAGCAGCGGGTCTATCTAGGTGCATTGCTTGGCCAGTGCGTCCAGGGATTGGCCCATCAATCACACCAGCTAAAACAGCGGTCACACTATCGGCAACTTGTAAGTCAATAGTTCGAGTGCAGTTGCCTAGCGGCACTGCAACAGTCTTACCAAATCGATCGGTGATCGTGGATATTGCAACTGGATCGCAGTGAATACCATGAGCTGAAAATGTTGCCATCGCATTTGCCATGTCGAGAGTTGTGACATCGAAACACCCAAGAGTAAAGCAGGGGTAAGTCTTGAGGTCTTCACCATTGCCTTGCTTCACGCCCGCGGCTTTTGCCATTTCGGCCGGTCCGCATAGTCCAATTTTTTCCTCTAGCCCTACGAAGTAAGTATTCACAGAGTATGCCGCTCCACTGAGCATGTTAAATGAGCCAGAGTGCGTGGAATTCTTTACGTCATATGGCGCAATGGGTGCCCCGCCAGTGCATTCAACAAACTTCGTAAAAGATTTCTTTGCTGGGGCAGGCAGGACTTTAAATGGATCCCAGCCTTGTTTAAATGCTGCGGCAATAGTAAAGGCTTTGAACGTTGACCCTGCCTGAAAGCCGACCGTGCCATTGTGTGCAACGGGAACGTTGTAGTTCACAGCTGTCTTACCAGCACCACTGCGACCCCACGTGCGATTTTGAGCCATAGCAACGATTTCACCAGTGCCCGGGCGAATCATTGTTATTCCGACAGCTTTTTGGCTTGGATCAGTTGCTGGAATGCGATCGTTAGCAGCCTTTTGAGCTGCACGTTGCGCTTTGAGGTCAAGGGTGGTCTTGATGGTGAGCCCACCGACGTCGAGCAATCTCGATCGGGCTTCGGGTGTGTCACCGAAAGTTGGATCATCGTGCAGCACGGTGAGTACATAGTCGCAGAAGAACGGCGCGATAGATGTTGTGCAGCCGTTGGGAATTTCGGATGGCTTGAGATCATCCTTCATACTTTGTTGTTTGCCCTGATCGGCAACCGCTTGCGTGATGTATCCCACGCGAGCCATGGCATTAAGAACTTCATTGCGACGGCTTGTTGCTAATGCGGGAAATCGAGTTGGGTCATAGCGCGATGGATTTTGTACGAGACCTGCAAGTGTTGCAGCCTGTGTCAAAGTTAATTCACTTGCATGCACCGAAAAATATCGACGGGATGCAATTTCTACTCCATAAGACCCTGCGCCAAAGTAGGCAATGTTGAGATATCCTTCAAGAATTTGTTTCTTGCTGAGTTTATTTTCTAATCCAATTGCGTATCGGGCTTCGCGTATTTTGCGAGATAGCGATACTGCAGTGGCTGCTTTTTGCTCATCTGGAGTTTGAGCAGCTGCCAACAACATCTGTTTGACGTACTGCTGCGTAATTGTGGAACCGCCCTGTACCTGAGAGCCAGTTGACGTGGATACAGTGGCGCGTAGTGTGCCGCGAATGTCAATTCCTGAGTGTTGCAGAAAGCGCTGATCTTCAATCGCGATAACAGCTCGCTGCACAATTGGTGAAATTTGATCGAGCGGCACTGCAATTCGATTTTGCGCGAAAAGGACTGCAATTTGTTCGCCATGAATATCTGTCATGATGTTTTGTTGTGGCAGTGGGAACTGCGTTAAATCAGCAGGAAGATTTTGAAAATCGTGAACTGAGTTTCTGGTGAGCAATCCAACGCTACCCACTAACGGCAAAGCAGTTAAGGACGCCACAAGTCCGGCAATCATGATGAAGAAAGCCATTCGTGACAATAGCTCGTAGCGACTTAAAGAGCGCTCTTCAGGCTGGTTTGACATAGACCTATATCGTAATCGGGAATTGGCCCGAGCCTTGCATCGAAATATGCCACCAAAATCTCCCAAAAATGGGTATTGACATAGCCGCATGAACCGTCAATAGTTGAGCCAACGCACTCGTGCGACTTAAGTCCAGGTATGAGGGGATTTTTTAGTGACGCAAGTATGGGATTCTGAATGGAGCCGAAAGGCCGCATGTAAGAACACAGATCCGGATGTTTTGTTTGTCCAAGGGGCGGCCCAAAATCGCGTAAAAATCATTTGCGCGGGTTGTTCGGTGCGAACCGAATGTCTAGCCGATGCGCTTGATAATCAGATTGAATTCGGTGTCTGGGGTGGGATGACGGAGCGTGAGCGTCGTGCCTTACTCCGACGTCGCTCAAATGTGACATCGTGGCGTGAACTGCTCATGTCGGCTCGACAGGAATACGACCGCCTTGACCCAGTTGCCTTTGTAAGTGGCCGATAACGACCGCGATTAGTCACGCTGACTGTACGTGTCGTAGAGTCAAATTATGACCAAATGGGAATATCTGACTGCACCGCTATTGGTGCATAACACCAAAGCCATTCTTGATAATTTCGGTGAAGATGGCTGGGAGTTAGTTGCAGTTGTACCCGGCCTAAATCCTGAGAACCTTGTTGCTTACTTCAAGCGACCAAAGAATTAGTAGGTACAGACATGAGTACAGTCGAAGCTCGCCTAGCTGAACAAGGCCTCATTGTTCCTGACGTCGCGGCACCTGTTGCTGCCTACATTCCGGCGGTGCGCACGGGAAATCTTGTTTTTACATCCGGTCAGCTACCAATGTCCCAAGGTGAGTTACTTGCTACAGGAATTGTTGGCGCCGGAGTGGATGAAGACACAGCGGGTAAATGCGCCGCACAATGTGCACTGAATGCCATTGCAGCAGTGAAGGCACTCATTGGAGATCTTGACAAGGTCGTTCGTGTTGTCAAGGTTGTGGGCTTTGTTGCAAGCGACCCAAGTTTCACGAATCAGCCAGTGGTTATCAATAGTGCGAGTGCAATTTTTGCGCAGGCATTTGGTGATGCAGGTGTTCATGCTCGGTCAGCAGTAGGCGTTGCCTCATTGCCGCGGAATGCACCTGTTGAGGTTGAAATAATTGTCGAGGTCCGCGACTAAATAATATTGTCTTGCGTCTATGGCGTGAAACTATTATCGAGGTAAGTCGGAATTTGAATTACTAATTTTTATTTAATGTAACAAAGGAGTTGCGGCATGGATCATAATTTGCGCGGCACACCGTTGTTTTCACGCCTCGATGATCAAGCTGCAGTGTCACTGGAACGCTCCATGGTTCCGCAAGCCCTGAAAAAGGGAAAGCACCTGTTCCAAGAAGGTGAACCTGGAGATCGTCTTTACATTGTGATGCGCGGAAAAATTAAGTTAACTCATGCTTCTGGCGATGGACGAGAATCTTTGCTCATGGTTTTAGGACCTGGTGACATGTTTGGTGAGTTATCGCTTTTTGATCCAGGCCCGCGTACCTCAACGGCAGTTGCTGTTACGGATTCAGAAGTGCTTGGACTCGGCAATAATGACTTGCGCCCATGGCTCACAGGGCACCCTGAAGTAGGACAGTCGTTACTCCAAGCGTTGGCACATCGACTGCGACGCACAAACGAAATCATGTCTGACTTGGTGTTTGCTGATGTACCAGGTCGCGTTGCCAAAGCCCTCATAGAGCTTGGTGAAAAATTTGGTAGCCGTACAGAAGGCGGCTTACTCGTGCATCACGACTTGACTCAAGAAGAATTAGCCCAACTTGTTGGCGCTTCCCGCGAAACAGTGAACAAGGCTTTGGCAGATTTTGCTAGCCGGGGTTGGATTCGTCTCGAGACTCGGTCTGTTGAAATTTTCGATCAAGAGCGACTGGCTAAGCGGGCGAAGTAAAGCCCTTTAGGCTTGTGGTGTGCCAGCGCAGGAAACACATCCAGATCTGGTTAAGCGAGCGGCCAAAATTAATGTCATCTTGGCAAAAACATTCCCAGACGCCAAGTGTGAGTTAGATTTTGATTCCCCGCTACACCTACTTGTCGCCACAGTTTTGTCAGCACAGTGCACAGATAAGCGCGTCAACATGGTGACGCCAGTTCTCTTTAAGGCATTTCCTCAGGTGCAGGATTTGGCAAGTGCCAGCAGAACTGACATCGAAGACATCATTAAGTCGACGGGGTTTTATCGAAATAAGGCGATATCGATTCAGGGATTAGCCGCTGCATTGCTCGAACGCCACAACGGACAGGTGCCCGACACATTAGAGGAACTTATTTTGCTTCCTGGTGTCGGACGAAAGACAGCAAACGTTGTCCTAGGAAATGCTTTCGACGTGCCTGGCATCACAGTGGATACACATGTGGGACGCATTGCTCGCCGGCTTGGTTGGACAACACATACGGATCCGGTCAAAGTGGAATTCGACCTCATGGAAGTGTTTAAGCCAAAGGATTGGACTTTACTGAATCATCGCTTAATTTTTCTGGGTCGCCGTATTTGTCATTCCAGGAAACCAGCCTGCGGCGCCTGTCCATTAGCAAAGTTATGCCCTTCCTTTGGTGAGGGGCCAACGGATGTTGTGGAAGCTTCAAAACTTTTGAAACTTGAGGGCTGGTAATGCGCCGAATTGCGATGCTCTTATCTGTGCTGATGTTATGCGCCTGTGCTCCAACCGTTTCACCATCTGACTCGGCGGGAATGCCGGGAATCTCTGGCCAACCAGCGCTTGTGACAACCGACTTACCTTCGGCTACTTTGACGCAACTAAGCGGCACAAACGAGATCTCCATTCATGACATCGCTATGCCGCGAGTCATCAATTTATGGGCGACGTGGTGTTCCTCATGCCGTAAGGAATTTGCGTTACTGGCAAGCACCGAATTTGCAGGTCAAGTAGTTGCTATCAATGTGAGAGACCTGAGCCAAAGTTCAGCTGGTTTGTCGACAGCAAGAACACTTGCTGCGTCCACCGCAGATGTATTCCCTATCTATATAGATAAGAATGACACCTTGATGACGGCACTTGGCGTTACTGGATTACCTCTCACGATTGCAGTGAACAGCGAACACGTCATTGTTGATGTGGAGTACGGCGAGCTCACTCACGATTCACTTGTCAGACTTATTAAGGCAAGTGAATCGTGATGTATCCCGAATGGTTTGCTGAGTTTGTAGCTCGAGCTAATGCTGCAACTTTGGAAGAACTTCACTGGCAGCCGGTGCCTGATACTGAAGAGAAGTTAGCTGCGGTCTTGATCTTGTTTGGGCCATTGCGTGATGGTGCCGAGGTAGTTCTCATTGAACGGCCAGCACACATGCGTTCACATGCTGGGCAACCGGCATTTCCTGGTGGGCGCGTGGAAACCAGCGATGACAGTTTTGCAGCGGCAGCACTTCGGGAAGCGAACGAAGAAATCGGATTGAAGCTTGATTCAGTAACGGTTGTTGCTCAGCTGCCACAATTGTGGTTGGAGCCCTCTCGTTTTAAAGTCAGTCCTGTGATTGCGTGGTGGGATCAGCCACATGATTTAGCGATTGTCGATTCAACTGAAGTGCAGGCTATTCACCGGATACCTATTTCTGAATTCATTGATCCGAAAAATCGTGTCAGAGTGATGACGCGTTCCGGATTCCTTGGCCCGGCATTTCGAGTGCGAAACATGTTGGTTTGGGGATTTACTGGCGGCGTGTTGTCACAGTTATTCGACTTGGCGGGGTGGAGTCGCCCGTGGGACGATTCGATTGTTGTCGAAGTTCCACAATCACATCTTGGTCAGGTGCACGAATGACAGGCTCAATGCTCGACTTCGCTCTCCTGTGTTTTCTATTGTTTGTTTCTGTAACTGGATGGCGACGCGGATTACTTGTCAGCGTGTTGTCGCTAGGTGGAGTTGTTGCGGGAGCCTTTATTGCGCGCGGGCTGCTCGCCACATACACGTCGGGAAATACCACGCTGACAATGTGGAGTATTGCGGGCGAGGCTGCGATTGCTCTTGGTGGTTTGGCATTAGGTAGTGCGTTTGGAGCTTTCGTTGGGCGACGGCTTCGTACCTTTCTTAAATGGCGGCCCTTGATTAAACTTGATTCGCTTGGTGGCGCAGTTACATCATGTGCGACATGGTCAATCGTGAGCTGGCTTGTGACATCACTGCTATTAGCAACACCGACATCTGCTATTACAAATGCTCTTGATGATTCGCGAGTCACTACTGCTCTTGACACGTATATGCCACAACAAGTTCGTGACGGCATGGAACGAGTGCGTGGTTTTGTATCTGACTCGCATTTGCCATCAAATCTCACCGGTGGCTTGCTGTCGCCACAAGTTGATGCGCCAGATTCTAAGGTCACAAAGAATGGCAAAGTTAAGGATGCGTTGGGCGGTGTCGTACGTGTCGAAGGCATCGCATCATTGTGTAAAGCCAGACTGAGCGGAACTGGTTTTATTATTGATGGCGGCTTCGTAATAACCAATGCTCACGTTGTGGCTGGAGTTGATCGACCTGGGGTTCGGCTGCAAGGAAAAGGTCGCCTATTTCCCGTGGCCGTCATTTACTTTGATCCCCAAGTAGACATCGCAGTATTGAAACTCAAAGATGCTCTCGGCCATGGGTTGGCAATTACGACAGCACAAAGTCGAGGAACTGACGTGGTTGTTGCGGGATTCCCCGGAGGCGGAAAACTCTCTCTCATTCCTGCGCGAGTTCGCAATGTAGCTGCGTCTAAAGGCACCGACATTTACGGTAAAGGTATGGTGCTTCGGGAAATCTATTCACTTCGCGCTGACATTCGCCAAGGTGACTCTGGTGCGCCGCTCATCACCACGGATGGAAAAGTAGCGGGACTAGTTTTTGCCTCCGCAGCTAATGACTCTCTCACTGGTTATGCACTTTCACCCCGTGAATTTGCCAAGGCATTGGCATCAATCGCCGTGAGTCATACTTCGGTGTCGACAGGAAAATGCTCAAATGGCTGACTCACCAATTAGTCGAGTGTGGACTGAGCCGCATCTGAAAGCACGCACTGAACAAATTTATAGTCAACTCGCGGGGACATCGACGCAGCAACTTCCGCGTGCCATTAATGACTTACTCGCATTTCATCAATACCCGCTCATCATTCGACTTCTAGATGCAGTGCATCGCGAGGCGCTACTCAAGGACCAGAGTTGGGTGATACCGCAACGTCATGAACGAATTCTTAAGTTAGCAACGCTGGGAAATGCGGTTATCAATTTGAATCTGCAAGACGTTGCAAATTTTGTCGATACTCATGTGGTGAATGACGAGCTAGAGGCAGCATTATTGACATTGTCTTGGCCCAAACAGGCAATGACTAATGAACGTGGCCCGTTGCACGATTTAGTCCCGACATACCAGTTGCTCTTAGAGGTCATTGAAATATTGGCGGTACGCGGCGAAGTGGCCATGGCATTGTCGGTTCTTCATTTAGTTGCTGAGTATCTGCCGCTCTTGGCTTGGCAATCCACTCTGGGGCATGCTGGTGATCCAGTGAAATTTGAAGCGCAGTTGAATGCGCCAACAACACGATGGAACCAGGAGTCATGCCCGCTTAATCGACAGGAACGTCACGCGTTTGCATCGGTGTCTGTTGCTTTAGAAAGCGACGCGAAGTGGCAGACGTATCTCAAAGACGGCCATTCCCGAGTCGCTGGTGCTCTCATTGTGTGTGGTGGTGTACCTGAGCCAGCGAGTACCCACAATGGTCAACGCACGTGTCGAAATCCGTGCTCCGTGATGAGCGGAGATAAGTCACTGTCATGGAAGACGGTGCTCATCCGACGTTTTAAAGAATCGGCAGTGCTTACCCTTCGTCACGACTCTCCAGTCGGGCACTTCTTTTCCGTACCTTCAGAGGTTGAAATCCTGGCCACCTGGGAGACATCGTGGGAGGGCTTTTTGGCTCATCGGGACGAAGCACCACATTCCCACAATCCATTGGTTCACATGAATCGCACTGGTGCGCTTCCTGGGCTGTATGAGTTCATAGGTTTCATGGCGGATTTGGATGGTCCAATGGAACCATCTAATGTACTTGGGTCAATTGCGGATCGAATCAGACTAATAACCAATGAAATGACCTTGTAGTTCTGCCGTATAAATACAAGTATCGCTAGTAATTTTGGAACTACCTCACGGCCGAGACGGAGTTGTAATGAGTCACAATGAAAATCAGGATCTGCGCGATCAAGGTGATGTGTTGCACGAGGCCCTAGAAAATCTCCTGACCGAAAACCGAGTATTTACTCCACCGGCAGCATTTGCAGCTCACGCTAATGCCAAGGCGGAACTTTATGATCATGCTGAACGGGATCGGCTTGGGTTTTGGGAAGAGCAAGCAAAGGCGCTGCACTGGGACCGCGAGTGGGACACCGTGCTTGATTGGTCGCAAGCACCAGTCGCACAGTGGTTTGTCGGCGGCAAGCTCAACGTTTCCGTAAATTGTGTTGATCGCCATGTCGCAGCAGGCAACGGTAACCGCGTGGCGATTCACTTTGAAGGCGAACCTGGCGATACCCGGATTCTTACTTATCAAGACATGCAAGATCAAGTGTCACAGGCGGCAAACGCATTGACCGAACTTGGTGTTGTTGCTGGTGACCGAATCGCGATCTACATGCCAATGATTCCAGAAGCAGTTGTTGCCATGTTGGCATGCGCACGTTTAGGTGCGGCACACTCTGTAGTTTTTGGGGGATTCTCTGCCGAGGCTCTTCGTAGTCGTATTGAGGATGCCAGTGCGTCTTTAGTGATTACCGCTGATGGTGGATATCGTCGAGGCGCTGCTTTGGGGCTGAAAGCTGCAGTTGATGAAGCTGTTAAAGAATGTCCAACAGTGCGCAAAGTAGTTGTTGTTAAGCGCACCGGCCAAGACGTCGAATGGAATAGTGACACAGACTTGTGGTGGCACGACGTCGTTGGTCGACAATCGACTAGACACGTCCCTGAATCATTTGACTCAGAACATCCGTTATTTATTTTGTATACCTCTGGTACAACGGGAAAGCCAAAAGGAATTCTGCACACCACTGGTGGCTACCTGACTCAAGTTGCTTATACCCATCGAGCAGTTTTCGACATCAAACCTGAAACCGACGTGTACTGGTGTACTGCAGATGTCGGCTGGGTCACAGGACATTCGTATATTGCTTATGGACCTATGGCCAATGGCGCCACCCAAGTGATGTATGAAGGAACTCCAGATACACCTCATAAGGCTCGGTTCTGGGAAATCATCGCCAAGTACGGGGTCACCATTTTTTATACAGCACCTACGGCAATTCGCACGTTTATGAAATGGGGCGATGAGTTTCCGCAAGCGCACGATCTATCGAGCCTTCGACTACTAGGAAGTGTTGGCGAACCCATTAATCCTGAAGCGTGGATGTGGTACCGGGACATCATCGGCGGCGGTAACTGCCCAATTGTTGATACGTGGTGGCAAACGGAAACAGGTGCCATCATGATTAGCCCACTGCCAGGAGTCACTGGTTGCAAACCAGGTTCTGCGATGCGACCACTGCCTGGAATTAGTGCGGAGATATTTGATGACAATGCCCAGGCGGTAGGACACGGAAGTGGTGGCTATCTGGTGTTGACGCAGCCATGGCCAGCTATGTTGCGCGGTATTTGGGGCGACTTAGAGCGATTTAAAGAAACCTACTGGTCACGTTTCACGGGAAACTACTTTGCAGGTGATGGAGCGAAGTGGGATACCGACGGCGCAATTTGGCTGCTTGGCCGCGTCGATGACGTGATGAATGTTTCAGGTCACCGGATTTCTACAACTGAAGTTGAATCTGCCTTGGTGTCGCATCCCACAGTTGCTGAAGCAGCGGTGGTGGGTGCAACGGACGACATGACCGGACAAGGAATTGTTGCCTTCGTTATTTTGCGCGCTGGGTCCGAAGACGGACCCGGTGTAGCAAAAGAATTACGGGATCACGTGGCGCGTGAAATTGGTGCGATTGCCAAACCACGCCAGATTCTCATCGTTGCAGAACTTCCTAAAACTCGATCTGGAAAAATCATGCGAAGGTTGTTGCGTGATATAGCTGAGCACCGCACGTTAGGTGACGTTACAACGCTGGCTGATCCAACGGTGATGAATTTGATTAGTTCAGGATTGAGTAATGCCTCCGGTGAAGACTAAAAGAAGCGAACTATCTCGCACATGAAGCATTCTGAATTGCCAGAAAAATCCGAGGTTACCGCATTAGACGTTGTACCGGTAAGTCAACGGAGATGGGTGCTGAGAGCACTTCGCGATGAGACAACCGGTGGCTTATTGTTAATGGCTGTCACGGTTGTTGCTCTGGTGTGGGCCAATTCACCGTGGGCTCATTCTTATGTGCAGGTTGCGAACCTCCCATTGGGTACCCCACAGTTTCAGTTGCCACTCAACATCTGGGCTGCCGATTTTTTGTTAGCAGTATTTTTCTTTGTTGCTGGCGTGGAACTCAAACACGAATTTGTCTCGGGCACTTTGTCTTCGCCACAAAAAGCAGCAGTCCCCATGGCCGCTGCGCTGGGTGGCATGACGACCTCTGCACTCATCTTTTTGGTGATCAATCGAACAAGTGGCTTTCACAGTGCTTGGGGAATTCCGATTTCGACGGACATTGCATTTGCGCTTGCCGTTCTAGCAATCGCTGGTCGCAAACTTCCAATAGAACTTCGAGCGTTCCTCTTAACCTTGGCGGTTGTTAATGATCTGGGTGCAATTACTGTCATTGCGATTTTTTATGGACACGGGTTTCATCCAAACTATTTCGCAGCGGCCGTGGCGCTGGTTGCGCTTTTCGCCTTTCTGCAGTCGCGTGGCGTAAAGCATGTTGCAATCTATATTCCGCTTGCCTTGGCGACGTGGTACACAATGTTTGAAAGCGGAATTCATGCAACAGTGGCAGGTGTTGCCTTGGGGCTATCCATGCGAGTAACTGCCCGGGGTGCGGAATCAATGTCACCAGGCGATCAAGCCGAACATGCATTGCGCCCTATCTCTGCTGGACTGTGCGTTCCAGCTTTTGCGTTACTGTCTGCTGGTGTGTCATTGAGTGGATTTTCATTTATGGCGGCGTTGACACATCCACTGACATTAGGTGTCTTGCTAGGACTTGTGATTGGACAACCTCTTGGAGTGACGTTAGCTGCCTATGTCACAACAAAAGTCACGGGCGGCACACTGAATGAAGAACTCACTTGGTGGGACGTCTTAGTTGTCGGAACCTTAGCAAGTATTGGGTTTACCGTCGCGCTCTTGGTCAGTGAGGTGTCATTTGGGCATGATTTAACAACATTGGGAATTGCTAAATTCGCCATTGTTCTGACAAATATTGTTTCGATCAGCGTTGCTTTACTTGCTATTGCGCTGCGCTCGCGCTTTATTGGCCGTTATCGATAGGTCACTAGGGCGTTAGGCTTAAGTCAAGGAGGCCAGGCCATGGATATTAAGAATTCATCGAAACTCTCAACATTGCTCGAATCCGTTGTTCGGGACGCCACATCACTCGTTCGCGGACACGTGGAGTTAGCGAAAGCTGAAATTCGAGAGAGCATCAAAAACGCTCTTACATCATCGATTTTCTTTTTACTAGCTATCGCCTTAATTAACCTTGGCATCATTCTGATTTTTGTTGCTGCGGCCTACGGACTTAACGCAGCAGGGTTGCCGGTGTGGCAGTCATTCCTTATTACCGCTCTAGCGCTACTCATTGTTGGTGGGCTTTTGGCCTATTTCGGTGTGAAGAAAATGCGTCGCGCTGCAAATCCCAACAAGACAAAAGACTCTCTCAAGAAGACTCTTGATGCTGTAACTGGGTTAATGGACTCTGTAGATTTTTGATGTCAGAAAACCCCGTACTCATTCCAGGTGAATGGGAACACAGAATTGTTCACGCCCACGGCGCCCGATTCCATGTTGTAATCCAAGGCGAAGGCCCACTTGTGTTATTTCTTCACGGCTTCCCAACGTTTTGGTGGTTGTGGCGCAAGTTCCTCGCACCCGTTGCGCAAGCAGGTTTTAAAGCAGCAGCTATAGACATGCGCGGTTATGGTGCATCGGACCATCCACCTCGAGGTTACGATCCGCGCACACTTGCTGCTGACGTCGCCGGAGTGATTCGTACTCTTGGATTTCAGAATGCCATTGTGGTGGGCCAAGGTGTTGGTGGGTTAATTGCATGGACTGCTGCAACGCTGCAGTCGTCGTCGGTGCGAGCCATAGGTTCGATTGCTTCAGCTCATCCCAACGCACTACGCAACGCAATGATCACTAGCCCTACCCAAACTCGGGCCTTGAGTTATGTAGTTGCGCTACAAACCCCATGGCTTGCAGAACGAACTCTTCAAAAGAATCATGCTCGCGCAGTTGGTGAATTACTTGAAAGTTGGGTAGCTCCCGATGTTTTGGATTCCGAAACCAAGAAGATTTATCGAGATGCTTTTCTTATGGGAAATACGGCACACTGTGCCATCGAATTTCATCGTTGGGCATTGCGGTCAGTGCCTCGTCCTGACGGCCGCACATTTGCTGTCGATATGAAGGGCGGAGTTCAGGTTCCCGTGCTTCACATTCACGGCCGTGATGACACGAGTATTTTGCTCAAGACATCGCTGGACTCCCAGGAATGGGCTCATGGTTCATGGACCTCACATGTTCTGGAAGCGGGTCATTTGCTTCCCGAGCAACGGGCTGATGATGTGATTTCGCTTTTAGTTGCTTGGTTGAAGGAACTTGATTGAGTGTGTTTGACGACCCGCTGAGTAATCTTTCGCGCAATAAGCAAATAAGTGAGTCGTGTTCACGGGGGTTGCAAGCATTAGATGACCTGTCGTGGGATCGGGACTTACGTAATGCTTCTACTGATTTTGTTACTCACATCCGTCGCATGTGTGGTTATGCGTCCGCAGCTTTAGATGGTGCGTCGTTACCGAGTGCTCCGACGGAAGAACCGGACTCTTCACCGATGGGTCAGTTATCGAATCTTGCACTGGTGATGACTGCTCAGGCTGATGAGCTGGTAAAAACTTTTGCCCATTCTCCGTTTCAAGTGTGGGCGCGACTGCATTCGCTCAATAGCGAAGATTCCGAACGCGGGGTCCCACGCGTGGGTAATCAAGTTAATGATGTGCTGCATCTGGGTGAGTTACCGGATGCAACTCAGGTCGTACCGCGGTTGACTGCGCTGGCCAACCTCATAGTGAATTCAGAAGCGCCAGCTGTTTTGGTCAGTGCGATTGCACATGCGGAGATAGCTACGCTGCGGCCATTTAATCAAAGTTCGTACATTGTTGCCAGGGCAACTGGCCGCCTCATTTTAATGAGTCGGGGTGTGGACCCACGCGGGTTCGCCTGCCTAGAAATTGGCTTGCATCAAATGGGCCGCACCGCCTATTCCAAGGCGTTGCGCAATTACACCGCAGGCAACATGGATGACATGGCACAGTACGTTGAAACTTTTGTTCAGGCTTTAGAATCGGGTATTTTGCATACTCGTGCGACATTTGAGGCGACAAAGTAGCCGATTCTAGTTGCGCCACTTCAGCAAATCCGCAACCATTGAATCGCCAGTTGACTGGCAATCGACACACCCCCGTGTCGATACGCGAGCCCTCTCACCCCCGAGAGGGCTCGCACTTTTCACAGCCCTGGTTTGTGCACACCAGTTTCATACCGAGCACATACAGGTTGCTATTAAACGACTCTTGTCACATGCCGCACCACATAGCCGTCGCGCTTTTTTCCCACGACTCTCGGATTATTGACGAATTCAAAGTAATTTGTTCAATTACGGACACATCTTTGGTAGTTCTTGATCGAGCACACGATTTGCCGCCACATTGCACACTTGTGTTTATTGACCCAGCACTCGACGTCGCTACATTGAGTTACTCACAAGTGGCGGTAGTTCATCTGGGTGAACCAACACTCGATGTGTGGCAGTGCGCTTCACAGCACAGTGCAGCATTTGTATTTTCGCTTCCGCAATCGCGTGGTGCTATAACCGAAATGCTTACACATACCGAAACTAAGCAAGCCACGACAATTGCATTTATCAGCGCAGTAGGCGGAAGTGGCGCAAGTGTGACCGCAGCGGCCGTTGCCGCCCGACTTGCACGAACAAGTGAGTCAGCAGTGCTTGTCGATCTTGACTCACGACAAGGTGCACTCGATATTGTGCTCGGCGCCGAAAAAAGTGCTGGCACTCGTTGGGATGACATTGTCAGCAGCGAAAGCTCGTATCGCGGCAGTGACTTTGCTTCGGCGTTACCTCGGGCCGGTTCGCTTCCGTTTCTGACATCGCGCAGACCTATCACCGCAACGCAACTCAGCGTTGATGTTGTGAAGTCAATTCGAAGCCAGACAGAGTTTCTCATCATAGATTCAGGCACAAGCCCGCTTCTTGTTGATATCCGAGACATGATTGATTGGTTTTGTGTTGTCCTACCAAACACACTTCGGGCAGTGACGCTCACAAAACATCTTGTTGCTTCGTTACCAGCACAACGCAAAGGACTGGTTGTTCGAAGTATTTCTGGATGTTCCCTGTCGGCGATGACCATCGCTGAGTCACTTGATATTCCGTTACTGACAAACATTCCAACGGATTCCAGGATTGTCGAACAAATTGAGCAAGGGTGTGGTCCAGCAGCAATAACTCTGGGCTCTTTCAGTCGCGCAATTTCCCACCTCACAAATCACCTGTCATACCGAGATGAAGTTGAACGTGCTGCGTGATCACCACAACGAGATTCAGAGGCTAGTTCTTCAACAAGTAGAAACGGCATCGACAAGCGACATCGCAGAGGCCACGCGAAGAATCGCGCCGCTGCTGAGCAATCGCGAACTTGTTGATCTAGTAGCCAGCATCCAGGCTGAACTTACGGGCATCGGACCACTTGAAGATCTGTTACTCATTGATGGAGTGACCGACATATTGGTTAATCGATTTGATGATGTCTGGGTTGATTGCGCAACAGGCTTGCGTAAGGTCGAGATTTCTTGGGATAACGAAGAGACCCTTCGTACTTTCGCAGCGCGGCTTACAAACTCTGTGGGGCGCAGACTCGACGACCTCAATCCTTGCGTTGATCTCAAGCTAGGAAGTGGGATGCGCTGTCACATTGCAATTCCCCCAGTTTCCATCGGTGGCACTGCGCTATCGATCCGAGTACCTCAACTGCTAGGCACACCCGTCGCTCAGCTATTGGCGCATCAGCCAACATTAGTCACAGATCTCATGACTGCGATTGTTGCGAGTCGGCAATCTTTTCTCATCTCCGGAAGCACTGGCTCAGGTAAAACAACTTTGCTTAGTGCGCTACTTGGCCAGGTTTCCCGACACGAACGAGTAGTCATAATCGAAGACACACAGGAAATTGCTGTCACACATCCGCACGTTGTTTCATTGCAGGCCCGACAGGCCAATATCGAAGGCGTAGGCGCCGTTGGTTTACGCCAACTTGTCAGAGAAACCTTGCGCATGAGACCCGATCGAATAATTCTCGGCGAAGTCCGAGGACCCGAAATTGTTGATCTATTCACTGCACTGAATACCGGACATCAGGGCGGGGCATCGACAGTGCACGCCAATTCCTCACGCGATGTTATTGCGCGCGTTGAAGCGTTGGGAATGCTCAGTGGGATTTCTCGACCTGCAGTCCATTCGCAGTTTGCAAGTGCCATTGACGTGGTGATTCATGTTGCAAAATCCAGCGATGGGAGACGTGCAGTGCGCGAAATATCGATGACAACCAGAGATAGCAACGGCCTCGTAGAGCTCATTCCATGCGCTGTTATCGATGACGAAGTTAACAAATGTGAAGGCTGGGACACATTAGTTTCACGAATCCAGCTCGGCTCATGAAGTATCTCTTTGCTTTTGCCGTGTCTACTGCGATGTATCTGCGTCAGTCGATTCCTACTCATGTTTCGGTTTACACCAGCACGCCGGGCAGTGTTGGCGGTGGGTTTGTCCAACGCACGGTAGTTAAGGCCGTAGATAGGTTTCGGGTAACAAAATCTAAACAAGAAAAGGTGCTGCTACCAACATTTGTAGATTTCCTGATTTTGTTTCGCAATGAAATGCTTTCTGGGCAAGGAGTCGTATCAGCATTCCAGTGGGCCGTAATGCCACACAATTCGTCACATGTAGCTGGGCCAAGAGATCTTGATGACTTGAACACCATGCTTGCTGCGCGATTTGCTCCGGTGTTGCAATCTGAATGTGATTCTCTGAGGTTTGCAATCCAAGCGAGCATCCACACGGGTGTCTCGCTCACTAGTGTGCTGGACGTTCTCATTGATTCGGTTCGTCACCGAATCCGCAGCGCAAGCCTGATTACATCTGAACTCGCCAGCACACGAGCCTCAATTATGGTTCTTGCTGGACTTCCTCTTCTTGGATTCCTTTTATCAACTATGAGTGGCGCTCATTCTTTGCAATGGTTGTTAGGAACATCGCTGGGCAGAGGGTGTCTTGTCGCTGCCATTTTGTTAGAAACTTTAGGAATGTTGTGGGTGCGCGCCCTCATCGCGCGAGCGACAAGAAGCCTGTGATCCAGTTTTTAGGAGCAATGTTGATTGCAGGCGCCGTATGGTTATGCGTGCCGCCTGCTGCGCGATTGCACAAAACAAAGACAGCACGTAACTCTGGCCCGAAGAATACTCACACGCGAGACGTTCTGCTCGCCGCAACGGGGTTCATGATCTTTCCTGGATTACCTGGAGTCGTACTGTGCGTTGCAATTTACCTGGCTCTACGAAAAATTGTCCCGCTTGCGCAAACGAGAGACGCTCAAAGATCTAACACCTTGAGCTATCAGGATGTTGTGGAGTGGGTAGACAGAATGCACATTGGTCTGGCAGCGGGGGCATCGCTGCATGACACCTTGATATCTGTGAAGCAACGCACTTCACCTCGAATCCACACGTGTTTAACACAGTATGAATCATTTGCAAGAGCGGGCTATTCAGCGCCAGTTTCTCTTCATCGCGCCTTTGAAGATCAGCCGCTCGCGAACAATGTAGTGCGGATTTTGGCGCGTGCTCACGAAACTGGAGTTCCTGTAAATTCGAGTTTGCATTCGATCGCAGTAGATCTTCAAACAGCTCATGAAGCGCACATTTGTGCCCAAATTCGTGCTGTCTCAGTGAAAGCCGTACTGCCTCTTGGCTTGTGTTTCTTACCAGCATTCATCGCAGTAACCGTTATCCCGCTTGCCGGCTCACTCATCTCTGGCGTTTTCAGTTAGTCCCCAGCCTCGTTTCCTCCCCGCTCGAATGATGTCGCTCGCGATGTGAGGCGCACGGATAGGACACTGTCAGCGCACACTGTGTGCTCAACCTACAAAGGAAAAACGCATGCTATCTCGACTAATCAAAAAGTTAAGTGACGAGCAGGGAATGACGACCGCTGAATATGCTGTTGGCACTATTGCTGCTGCAAGTTTAGGTGGGTTACTAATTAAGTTGTTGTCCTCATCTGAAATGCAAGCGCTGATTTGGAAATTGATTCAAACAGCGTTCGGATCCATTTTTAACTAATGAAAACGCGCAGCCATGCGGTGCAGAAGTTGTCTCAAGGCATCCTCTGCACCGCAATGGACGGCTTTGCAGTGGTCGAGTTTGCGATTGTTCTGCCCGTCATAGTTTTTGTTGGATACCTTTCTATGTGGCTGCTAGGTCTGGGCGTGCTCGAGTTGCAGCTGCATAACGATGCCCAGACCGCAGTGCGATTCCTAGCTCGAGGAGACACAGTTCCAGAATCTGTCACACTCGCCGCGCATCCCAGTAGATCGATAAAAGTTCAATTGGAAAACGAAATGGTCGGCGTTGACTTGAGCGAGACGCGAAAGGTTCCTTTGATACTGCGGGAAGTCACACTGCATGCGCAAGCGACAGCGCGATCAGAGTTAGTGAATCAGTAGTGCCAGATGAATGAGTCCACGGGCCGGCTGGGCAACGACAGTTTCGAAAAAGGTCAACAGAGTGATTCGGGCAATGTGACGGTTTTGACGGCATGCCTGATTTTCGCAATCACAACCTTGTTGGTGTGGTCCTTGAGTATGGTGTCACTTGTCGCTGAGGTGCACCGTGCCCGCGGCGCCGCTGATTTGGCAGCATTAGCCGCCGCTCAAAATCTAGGCGACTCAGCACATGATGTGTGCCGCGTCGCGCAGACTGTGGCACAGATCAATGGTGCAGTGTTGGAATCTTGTATTGTCCAGGGTTCTGCAATTCAAGTGACAGTGATTCGAGAAACGAATAACAGGTCGATCCACATCTTCATGCCAACTGTGAAGGCGACCGCTCGTGCTGGCTATTTACTGTGAGTAGCCATAGTGTTCAACATTCGTGCGGCTGCAGCTTTGTCCAGCGGGTGATTGTTGTTTCCGCACTTGGGAGACTGCACGCACGCCGGGCACCCCTGTAGGCACTGACATTCTGCAATCGCGTTATGTGTTGCAGCCAGCCATTGATCTGCGACGTCATACCCATGATGACTAAAACCAGCGCCACCAGAATATCCGTCATAGATAAAAACAGTTGCTTGCTCGGTATCAGGATGCTCCGCCATAGAAACTCCACCGATGTCTGATCTATCGCACAGCGTAAACAGTGGCAACATCCCGATTGCGGCATGTTCAGCCGCATGAACACATCCGGCAACATCACCAATCTGGAGTTCGCTCAAGGCCTCTGCTGTTGCAGTCCACCACATGCTTTGGGTGCGCAATGTCAAAGCAGGAAGGTCTAGTGGATCATCACCAATGATTTGGCCAGTGAGCATTCGGCGACGTTGGTATCCGATCACTTGCTCAGTGACATCGACTATCCCCTTAGTGAGCGTAAAAGGCCCCCAGGTTTTCGACTCTTGTGCTTCAACAATTTCTACCGTCGTTATTTCGCGGGCGTATGTTGAGAAATCGACTTGCGTGGCAGTAACAAACGCGACGCCATTATCAATGTCAAGTTGATCCACTAAAAATGTTTCACCAAGATGGGTATACACCGCACCAGCGTGTACTTGACGAAATGCTGCATCAGCGTCGATGGTTCCGAGTAGACGACCGGTGCCAGATTCGACAATGTGATATGGAAATCGACCAGATCCGCGCAGGTCTGCAAGATTGTGAGCGCGACCAATGCCAGCCCAAAACCAACCGGTGGCACGTTGTCGCACTAACCCGTCAGTAGTGAGCGCCTGAAGTGCGGAAAGAACTTTTTCAGATTCCCCAAACGTTGGTAAGTCATCATTCGTCAGGTGTAGTTCACTCGCCGCGCAGGCAAGGTGGGAATACAGAATGTTGCTATTTGTTGGGTCGCAGACCGCAGCTTCAACAGGCTGATCAAAAATTGATTCTGGATGATTGACCAAATAGTGATCAAGTGGATTATCACTTGCAATCATCAAAGCAAGTGCAGCTTGCTGCTCTCGCCCAGCTCGACCAACCTGTTGCCAAAAACTTGCTCGGGTACCGGGCCAACCCGTCAAGATAGTGGCATCGAGTCCGGAAATATCTACGCCCAGTTCTAATGCATTAGTTGTGGCAACGCCAAGTACTTCGCCACTACGTAATTGCCGTTCAATTGCTCGTCGTTCTTCTGGAAGATATCCAGCACGGTACGAGGTTACTTTCGAAACCAATTCAGGCGAAGAATCAGTGAGATTGTCACGTGCAATTGTGGCAACGGTTTCGGCAGCCTTTCGTGAGCGAACAAATACGAGCGTGCGTGTGTGAGTAGCGACTAAATCACTGAACACATCAGCGGCTTCTGCGATTGCGGAGCGTCGAATAGATTCACCTTCAATGTCTCTACCCAATGTCACTTTGGGTAACGCCAGCGCAATCGTGATTGCCCCGCGAGGCGAGGTATCGTTCTCGATTGCGTGAAATTTCTGTCCCGTGAGCATTTGCGCATGTGCTGCAGGAGAACTTACTGTGGCTGAGGCCATAATGATTTGCGGTGTACTTCCATGGTGCTGCGCAATTCGAATGAGGCGCTTAAGCACGTTTGCAACGTGCGCTCCGAACATCCCTCGATACATGTGACATTCATCAACTGCAATGATCTCTAGGTTGCGAAAGAAACTTGCCCAGCGTGCATGAATGGGTAAGAGCGCATGGTGAATCATGTCGGGGTTCGTGACTACGAGATTTGCGTGATCGCGAGCGTACGAACGTTCTGAGAAATCCGAGTCGCCGTCGAAGGCACTCACGTGTAGTCCGGATATGTGAAACTCGTCGAGGGCACGCACTTGATCACGGGCTAAAGCTTTTGTCGGCGCTAAGTACAGTGCCCGCGCTTTTGGGTTCTCAAGAACTGCTTGTGCGATGGGGATCTGGTAGCACAGAGATTTCCCACTAGCGGTGCCAGTGGATACAACGATGTTGTTTCGAAGATGCGCAAGATCGAGTGCTTCCAATTGATGTGGCCACAATGACGAGATTCCGCGGACTTCGAGTGCTTGCGCCAGAGTGGGGTTTACCCATTCGGGCAGCGTTGCCTGGGTGGCAAGTCGCTGCGGTAGTTGGCGTATGTCAAGGTCATCTCCGAAGCGTTCACGCAGCATAGGTTCCCAGGACATAGTTAGATTGTGCCTGCTCTGGCTGACTTTGCTCGACATGCTCTAGATTAGAAAGCAAAGCCGGCACTTCAGGAGAGACATGTTTGTATCAGCAAGCCAAGATGGTGACCGCAGCATCATTTTCGTCGAAGGCGAAGTGGACATCGTGTCAGCAGAGATTCTCGATAGCGCGTTGCTCAGTGAAATTTCGTCCGCTCCGACACAAGTAATTGTTGACCTGTCGGGAGTGTCTTTTATGGACTCAACTGGGCTGGGTGTAATCGTGCGAGGATTAAAGCGGGCGCGTGAATCAAATATTGATTTTGACTTGGTTTTGACCAACGAACGAGTCTTGAAAATCTTTTCAATCACAGGCTTAGATTCGCTGATTCCAATTCATGATTCCTTGGAAGCAGCACTTGACTAAGGCAATTCTTGCCTTTTTGCGCAATCCAATTCGTGGGCTAGAGTAGGTTTCTGTCGCTTCGGCGGCTTGCGCTCGTAGCTCAACGGATAGAGCATTTGACTACGGATCAAAAGGTTAGGGGTTCGAATCCCTTCGAGCGCGCCAGACTTAACCGCAATCGGCGCCCCTTAAGTAAATTACTTTTCTGAATCAAATCTTGAAATCTGCGGCTGTGCATTGCCACCCGTGTGTCGTGGTCGTAATGTCGAGGTAACAGAGTGGGAGATTCCTGTGCAACGATTTTTGAGCATTGTGCTGTCACTCTTGCTCGTGTCGCTCGGATTTTTGATCAACCCAGTCTTTGCGGTTACGGGTACTGACGGGTGTCTTGACTGGGCAATCAACAATGCAGAAGTGACAATTACCAGTGGTGGCACATGTGAGGGTTCATTACATATCCCGGGCAGCATCTCTATTGACCCAGACACTTTTCCTGTGACTGCAATTGGGGGCTCTGCATTTGCAGGTAATCAAGCTCTCATTCAGGTGACCATTCCAGATAGCGTTCTAGTTGTAGGCGATTCCGCTTTTCGTGAAAACTCAAACTTGCAGAGCCTCTCACTCGGTGCAGGATTGATTTCAATTGGTTCTCATGCATTTCGTGATGACACGATGCTGCAGACAGTGGCAATTCCTGATGGTGTGACAACTATCGGCAGCAACGCATTTACTAGCGACACAGCATTAAGCACGGTGACATTTGGGTCTGGTTTGCTCGCCATTGGTTCAAGTGCTTTTTATGGTGATTCGCAAATAGTTTCCGTCACATTTCCCGATTCACTCCAGACACTTGGCGATCATGCATTTTCCAACAATGCGAAACTGGCGAATATTTCATTCGGAATAGGTCTGATTTCGATTGGCGCTCATGCGTTTGCTAACAACCCGTCGTTAGAAACCCTTGACCTGCCCGATTCGGTGATCTCAATAGGTGATAGTGCCTTTCAAGGCAACGCCAACCTTGCCTTGCTCACACTAGGTACGAGTCTGAAATCGATTGGGAAAAATGCATTCGCTCACGACACCTCCTTAGTAAACATCGCGATACCTGACAGCGTTGAATTAGTTGACGACTATGCATTTTTTCAAAATACTTCACTGACAAGCGTGAGCCTGGGTTCGGGGATAAACACAATCGGCGATAGTACTTTCTCGGGGGATGTAGCACTGACATCGGTAGTAATTCCCGATAGCGTGACCTCACTTGGAGATTCTGCATTTTATGGTTCGGACTCGCCAACAAATCTAAGAAGCGTAAAAATCGGTTCGGGCATTACTCACATTGGCAGCGGAGCGTTTGCTCACAACGAATTGCTTGGATTGGTAGAAATTTCCCGCAACCTGGTGAGCATTGCAGGAACCTCCTTTTTTGGGGACACAAATGTTGAGTTAGTCCCTGAAACTCTGACGGATCGAAAGCTATTCGGCTGGTATGAGGATGTGAATTTCGAAGGTGCGTCATACTCCGGAGCAACACTGTCTGCGTATTTGGCGGAAGGTGGAAATCAGCTTTATTCGCAGTGGTTAGTCGATGGTGATTGTTCTGGTGGTGGTTCTGTCACAGTCGAAGACAACCGAGTCGTCGGTCACACCGACTGTGTAGGTTCCGTGACAATCCCAAGTGGGGTCGTGGCCATTGCTGCATCGGCGTTAAAGGACAATGAAGCACTTGAGAAAGTGGTTCTTCCTGATTCGCTTATCGAAATTGCCGACTCCGCATTTGCAAACGACTCTTCTCTTGTCAGCATATCCGTGCCTAATTCCGTCACCACAATTGGAGACTACGCATTTGCCAATAATGTTTCACTTGCTAACTTTTCGATTCCTACGGGATTAGTTACTCTTGGCGAGTTTGCTTTTGCGAATAATCTTCTTCTCAAGCACGTATCTATCCCAGATACTGTGACCGAGCTTGGGCTGGGAGCATTCGCCGGTGACATTGGAATTGTGATAACTACGCAACCGCGAGCATCCTATTGGCATGTATGGAACGACATGCAGGACTTCAGAGGTCAGTGCTACTCCGACGATGTACGAACACAGTGTCAGCCGTTATCACAATACGTATCCGAAGGAAGCCTGACACTTTATGCGCAGTGGAAGTTTGATAAGAGCACTGTGACTCTTGGGGCACTAACGCTTAAGAAAAAGAAGTACTACTCGGCTGCCTACTTAGCCAGGAGAATTGGGCTAGAAATCCCAGCACACGCAAAGGTATCCTTGGTCCGCTTAGACAGGACAAGAAAATATTGTGTACGGCCGTGGACTCGATTGCACACATTAAGGTCGGGTCACTGTACGGTGCGCATCACAGTACAAGCCCCAAAGCTTGGGTCTGGACTTAAACCGAAGGCAACAACTGTCGTTATCAGATTTGTCGTCAAGCGCTAGGTCAACTGTCAGGTGCTGCTCGTCGTCACGTTGACTTTGACCAGCTCGTTAAGCCACGTGCCCATCGTTTGTATCGGACTCTTCGAATAGGTGCGTTGGACCCGTTCGTGATTCCGAGCGGTCTTCAGTAAGGTTTTGCGTTTCGCCTTCGTAGCGCGACGTGCGTGTCGTGGAATCAACGGGGCTGGTATTAGGTGCAATCTTTGAGACCTTGCCTAAATCTTCAATCCGTCGAATTTCAGGCATGATCCGTTGATCAAAAGAGCCGATCGCTTCGTTATAGGAACTGACAGATTTATCTAAATTAGTTCCGATACTGGCTAGGTATTCAACAAACTTAGTCAATCGACTTTGAAGTTCCAGAGCGTGCTTAAGAATCTGTTCAGAGTTGCGGTCACGGTCCTCGGCTTGCCACAGTTGTGCGAAGTTATTCAGAATCGCTATCAACGACGTTGGTGAAGCCAGAACGACCTTGCGCTCGGCTGCGTATTCAATAAGGTCGGGGCGCACATTGAATGCGGCAGAAAGAGCGGGTTCTAACGGAACAAACATCACAACATAATCCAGAGCTCGCGCATCGCCGACATAATCTCGCTTTACGAGTTCCTGAATGTGCCCAATCATGGCATCAGTGTGTTCCTTCAAGAGAACTTTTTGCGCTTCTGGATCGGTGGCTTCGAGGGCGTCAAGGTATTTTGAGGCAGGAAACTTACTATCTATATAGAGGACACGACCGTCAGGTAGGTGAACGGTGGCATCGGGTCGACCCCGTCCCTCGCCTTGTTGCTGGATTTGCTTATCGAAATCGACTCGTTCGGACATTCCCATCATGGTGACGATACGTTCCAACTGCACTTCGCCCCAACGCCCACGCACAGTGCTGCTTTTCATTGCGTTAGATAGGGCACTGGTGTGAACACTCAAATCAGTCAGCATAGATCCGGTATTGCGTACCTGTTCGTTGAGCAATTCGTAGGCGCCCACTCGCGCCTTTTCTAGTTCATCAACTTTGGCCTTCAATTCAGCAATTGTTGTCGAAATAGGTGCCACGGTGGCTTTTATAGTTTCAGTCGTTGCTGAGTTTTGAGCGGACATGTGTTCGGTATTTGTGCGAAGCCGGCTCTCAGTTGCGTCATCTAATGCGGCTCGAACTGCTACAAGCCCTTCATTTGTGGCAGCACGAAAGATCTCGCGGTAGTCATCACGCGAAAGATCTGTTGTCTTTCGGTTGAGCCGGTTCATTACAACGGAAAGCAGGATAAGCGTGGCAACCGAGATAATCAGTGCACCGAAGGTTAAATTTGATGTCGTCATGGGCATCAGTGTGTCATTAGCAACTGACAAATTCGGCTTAACCGCGCGGGCGATTAGGTGAATAACCCTTTGTCACCTACCGTTGAGGTTGCATCGAAAGGCAAATCGTGACCCCTTCCTCAAGTCCAAAGAAAAAACCGCGCGCCAGAAAACTAGAGCGCGACCGCGCCGTTACTGGTGAAAAGAAGGGTTCAACGCGTCACGTTGCTGCCAAAAAGGCTGCTGCAGCCACTCGTGTGGCACCTGTCAAGAAGCGCTCAGCTGTTGCCAAGAAGCGCATTGATGATACTGAGGATTCAACAACCCGATCGCCCAAGAAACGAGATGCCAGTGCACCTCGCTCTGATTCTGCCCCTCGCACAGAACGTCCCAGCCGAGGCAAAGAAGTATGGAATCCATCTGGAAAACCACAGAGCAAGGGTGGCGCTAGTCCCGCAGGACCCCGCCGCCGCCGCGATGAAGATGATCGTCCCTCGCGGGGACGTAGTGAGCGAGATGACCGGCCAACGCGTTCAACTGATGGTCGCATTGATGTTGATCCGCGCCGCAAGAGTGCCAGTGATACCAGGCCTGCTCGTTATCGGGATGATGCTCCGGCACGTTCGCGCACTGATCGAGCAGATTCTCGTCCCGCACGAGGTCGCGATGAAGCACCAGCTCGGGCTGCACGTTCGCGCGATGATCGCCCGACTCGTAGTTTTGACGATCGCGCACCGCGTGCTCGCGTAGATCGAGATGACCGCGCACCGCGCACTCGCGATGATCGTCCAGCGCGTACACGTGATGATGCTCCAACTCGCCCAGTTCGTGATCGAGATAGTCGTGCGAGTCGCGATGATCGGCCAGCTCGTGCTCCACGTGTGGATCGGGTCTATGAAGACCGTCCGATTCGGGCACCAAAATCTACTCGTTCGTCTAAACCTGACGTAGAAGAAATTATTGAAGAAGACACGTTTGATTACTCGGCGCCGAATGCCTGGCGAGATTTAGGTATCAGCGATGAACTCCTTCCAATTTTGATGCGCGCCGGAATTGCTAAACCATTTCCTATCCAGGCCAAAACACTTCCAGATGCCATTGCAGGTAACGATATTCTTGGTCGGGCCCAGACAGGTTCTGGAAAGACGCTTGCATTCGGCCTAGCAATGCTGACTCGTTTGGCCCACCGCAAGGGAATCGCAAATCACCCGCTTGGTTTGGTACTTGTGCCAACTCGCGAACTCGCAGCCCAAGTTAATGATGCCCTTATGCCATTTGCACAATCCGTCGGTTTGGATCTGCGACTGATTGCTGGTGGCATGCCTTATGCCAAGCAGATAGACGCTCTTCGTCGCGGCGTACACATTCTTGTTGCTACTCCAGGTCGACTTAATGACCTGATTGCCCAGGGCCATGTCGAGATGAACAAAGTAGAAGTCACTGTTCTTGATGAAGCTGACCAAATGTGTGACATGGGGTTCACTCCGCAAATCACCGAAATTCTTGATCTCACTAAGAAAGGCTCGCAGCGCCTATTGTTTAGCGCAACGCTAGACAATGATGTCGACAAGATTGTGAAGAAATATCTTCATGATCCGATTGAACATGCCACTGCAACTAAAAAAGCATCAGTGTCCACCATGGAGCATTTTTTGTTTGTGGTGTATAGCGAGGACAAGCAAGCAGTTATCGCTGAAATAGCTTCCCGCAGCGGAAAGACTATGTTTTTTGGTCGCACCCAGCTCGGCGTAGATCGAATTTCCAAAGATCTTGCCCATGCAGGTGTTGCTTCAGGTTCGCTGCACGGCGGCAAGAGTCAAGGGCTACGCACTAAAACGCTTAAGGCATTTAAAGATGGAGTGACCGACGTATTGGTCGCAACTGACGTTGCTGCACGCGGAATTCACGTGGATGGAGTCACTTTGGTGGTTCACATTGATCCACCGGGGGACCCAAAGGACTACTTACATAGGGCTGGACGCACGGCTCGAGCTGGCGAAGAAGGCAAAGTGGTCACCCTTGCTGGACCACGTCAGCAAAAATCCGTCCTTGCCATGATGCAGCGGGCGGGAGTAAATCCGATTGTTGTTCAGGTTCGGTCGTTAAATAAGGACATGGTTCGCATTACAGGAGCCAAAGAACCATCAGGTATCCCATGGCATGCGCCGACGGAACCGCCAAAGCGTGGCGGCCGACCACCTGCTCGCAGAGGCGGAAAACCCTCATCACCACGGGCCCGCAAGTGGTAGCAGCCGGTTTGCTATCTAATCGAGCACTTTCCTTTTAAGCGCTTCTGGCACTACTGTTGTTACAAGTTAGAGGGGTGTTCATGAGCGAGCAAAATGCGCGTGGTTTGGGTCGATTCTTCCGTGGAGTTGACGAAAACGGTGTTGAAATTCTTGATAGTGAGGCTGCTGCCCGCGAAAGCGAGTTAATGCAGAGTATCGCAGCGTTGCGTTCGCGCATCACTGAACTCGAGAGCGCTATTGGTCGCCCAAGTTTCATTGATATCGATGACGACACCCTGACTCAAATTGCTGCTGAAGATGCTGCAGTAATTATCCGCGCAGCACGAGCCCGCTCAGCCAAGCTTGTTGAACAAGCTACTGAGACGCTACAAAGCGCCGAACTTGATCGCGAGCAGGTGCGTGCAAGTGCTGAACTTGATGCTCGCCGGATTCGCGATGCTGCCAACGTAGATGCCCGCAAACTTCGCGGCGAAGCAACAGCGACTTTGGAAAATGCTCAAGTGCAAGCCAATCAGCTTCTCGCAGCAGCCCAAGAAGATGCTGATGAGCAAATTCAAACAACACAGGCCACCGTCGCTCGACTGCTTGAAGAGGCAACACGCAGCTCACGCGACACTGTGCAAGCCGCAGAGCAATTCCGCACAAGTCTTGAAGCAGAACTTGCTGCGCTTCGTAATTCAACTGAAAACGAAATGACTGCTTATCGTGCTCGTGTTACCGCAGAGCTCAATGAATTCCAATCTTTGAAGACTCGTGAAAGTGAAAGTGTGCTAGCTGCCGCCACGGCTGAATCGCAGCGCCTGGTTACTGAAGCAACATCTGCTAGCCAAGCGATGGTAGAGCGCGCAAGTGCTGACTCACGTGCGTCCATTGAAGAGGCAACTCGTCGTCATCAAGAAGTTGTCGCTGCAGCTCAGGTTCGCGCAGACGAAATTCTCACGGATGCCCGCAACATATCTGATGAAGAAAAGGGCGCTGCATCGAGAGAGGCTGAAACGATTCGTCGTGCGGCCGCGGTCTACCGCCAGCAAGTACTTCTTGGCATCGACCATAACCGTGATGTTGTGGCATCTTTGCTCGATGCTTTCAGCAGTATCCGCGCTCAACTTGGTAAGTCTGAGAAGTCTGCACTTGACATCACAGCGCACCTTCATGAACGTCGCAACGATTTAGCTGAAGCTGTTATTGAACTTCGTGGCGATGCGCCATTAAGCATTGAGACCCAGAACTAACTGTCTGAAATAATTTTTCCGAGCAGGAGAAATTTTTACAAAGCTTGACGTTTTCGTAAATCTGCTACAACGTACTGTGCTACTGCCATGCTTGATGTCCATGCGGGTGACACGGAATTGAGCATGTGAGTGCTTTGCCGATCGCCGCACACGATGAAGTCCATCTCCAGTGAGCGTTTCTTCGTATTGAACAACTGCGCGCGGATACCTACGCGGCCTCGAGTGTTAAATACGTTGCGTGGCAGTGTGGGCACCAATTGCTGAGCCTGACCCACCATGATTTGTTTGAAGTACTTAGGGAACTCTTGGGCGAAGAGTTTCCAGGAATTGTGATGCGGACTGGATAAAAATTTTGGGTAGGTCCTGACGGATTCAATGAATTCATCGGATTGAAAGTGTGACAACCCGGAATAGTTTTCGCGCCATAGTGCGGGAATGGCCGTTGGACCGATTTTGATGCGACCGTGAGACGTAAGAGTGACATGAACACCGAGAAATGGATTCTTCATATCGGGCACGGGGTACACCTGACGATGTAAAAAGTCGCTCGGTAAATCGGCGTACCAATACAGACCCTTAAATGGCAACATCACATAGTCCAAGCCAAAACCAAATGAGTGGGCGATGCGCTCGGCATAGAGTCCTGCGGCATTAATAATGTGTGCTGCTTCGTACTGGTGTGAGGCTGTGGTGACTCGCCCTGGTGCAATATCGATAACGTGCTGTCCCAGGTGGACATTGACGCCGGATTGCCGCACTGCTACCGCAAAAGCGTTGATTACTTCCAGCGGATCAGCAACGCTTGTTGTGGGCGACCATAAGGCTTGTTCGACAGTGCGAGCGCGAGGTTCAATGTCTCGCAGCTGTTGGGCCGAAACCAAAGATACTTCGACACCATTTGCGAGGGCACGTTCGTTGAGCATTGACAGTGCTGCAAGGTCGGATTCATGTGATGCAACAACAACTTTGCCTGTGCGACGAACCGGAACATCGTGGGCAGTCAGAAACTCGTGCAACATACGATTACCGTCACGAGTTAGCTGTGCTTTAAGACTTTCCGGAGAGTAGTAGAAGCCGGCATGAAGCACACCTGAGTTACGCCCCGACGCATGAGCCCCAAGTGCATTTTCCTTATCTAAAACTGTGATTGACAGAGTCGGGTTCTGCGAAATCAGTTCATGAGCGATGGCAAGGCCGATGATGCCAGCACCAATAATGACAAAATCACTCGTACGAACGCCAGACACGAAAGTACGTTCTTAGGTTTCTTGACGAAGTTTTTTGGTGCTTCGAATGATTGCACTGACACCGGAGCCGGCACAGGCAACGCCGATAATACGTGCGCCTATTCCCACCTGTGGGACCGCCAGAGCGAGGCCCCCTAGAATGCCCACGATTCCAAGAATGATTGCCACAACTAAGAGTCCGGGTCGCTGAGCAAAACTTAACCCCAAAGCAATCGCACCTGATGCGATCGCGCCAAGGAAAATCACTGAAACTAATAGTGCCAAGCTCTCCATAATCGAAAGTGTATTCGCTATGCACTCACAAGACGTTGGATGAGTGCGATTGTTTCTCAGCCAAAGCCGCTGAATTCGGACAGAATCAGGGTGTGACTGATTTACCATTCCTTGTTCCGCCAGCTTCACGTGCGCTGTTGTTGCGAGACGCTCGCGCCATCGCAGGCGTAGAAAAACTTCGCTTCTTCCCACTGGCTGTGCAAGCAGGGCATGGAAGTTTCCTCACGGAAGTAGGCGGTCGGGAACTTCTAGATTTTTCAAGTTCGTGGACAGCAGGTGGCCTGGGTTACGGACACCCGCACGTGGTTGAGGCGATTCATCGGGCAGCGCTTCACCAACCCGGAGCTGGCGGAATATCGGCTGTGCATCCTGCGATGGTGGAGCTCGCTGAAAAACTGCAAGACATCGTTCCGGGAAGCGGCGATCGCCGGGTGTACTTAGGCAATTCTGGAACAGATGCTAACGATGTGGTCTTAAGGTGCTGCCAACATGCAACGGGCAATAGTCGCATAATTACCTTTAGTGGTAGTTACCACGGGGGTGTTGGTCTTGCAATGGGCGTATCGGGCGTCCACGTTGAAGCCGGAGCCCCGGCAGCTCGAGCCGCAACCTTCATTCCATTTCCCGACCCCTTCCGTCCACACACTGGGGATGCGCATACGGTGCTGTCTGACACCATGTTGCGTTTAGACAATGAGTTGAGTGCGGGAGATGTTGCCTGTGTCATCGTCGAAGCAATTCAGTCAGATGGCGGGATTGTTGTTCCACCGAATGGGTTTTTACGGGCGTTATGGGCAGCGTGCGATAAGTATGGTGTGATTTTGATTTGTGATGAAGTCAAAGTTGGCCTAGGTCGCACAGGTTTGCTTCATGCTTTTGATTTAGAAGGAATTGTGCCTGATGTTGTGACGTTTGGAAAAGTGTTAGGTGGTGGGGTTCCGCTTTCTGCGGCAGTAGGACGAGCTGACATTCTTGATGGTCCTGTGGCTTCGGCATTACTTACCACTGCCGGAAATCCAATCGCGGCCGCAGCGGGTCTGGCTGTGCTGGAAGTGTTGGAATCCGAATCTTTAGTTTCACAAGCGAAGAGCTCGGGTGAGTTTTTATCAGAGTCTTTGTTGTCACACTTTGATTCCCGCGGAGTGTCACACGTGGTTGGCGAAGTGCGCGGTCGCGGACTCACCATCGGAGTAGACCTAGTGAGTGATCGCAATACAAAAACGCGCGATCCAATGCTGGCACGCAAAGTGATTTATCGTGCTTGGGAACTTGGAGTCGTGGTCTATTACGTGGGTGGAAACATTTTGGAAGTTACTCCAGCGTTAACGACAGGTCGTGACGACTTAGCTCATGGTGCACAGATTATTGCGGATGCAATCTCGGATGTACTCAATGGTGCGATAACAGACGAACAGATTGCGCCTTTTCTAGGGTGGTAGTGCGCGCGAGACAAACTGCTTGGCAAAGGAAGAGCCAAACCAATCTCTTAGTAGGCGCCACGTCCAGTGACAACTGCCTTAACTGTTTTGAGCAGAATCGAAAAATCGAGTCCAATTGACCAATTGTTGATGTAGAACAGGTCATATTGAATCCGTTCTTCCCATGTCGTGTCCTTTCGCCCGTTTATTTGCCACAGACCAGTAAGCCCAGGCTTCAACAGGTGTCGTCTCTCCTCACCTTGAGCAATGAGTAGACGCTCCTCTTGGAGAATTGGGCGGGGACCGACGATTGACATCCGGCCAATCAGGACACAAAAAAATTGCGGCGTCTCATCGAGCGAGAATCGCCTGAGAAAACGACCAAAAGGGGTCAGTCGCGGGTCATTTCTATATCTCGTCGTAATGTTCTCATCTGGAACTCCTATTACTTGCGAACGAAGTGTGTTCGATCCCTGGTACATCGTTCGAAATTTAGGGAACGTAAAGAGTCTTTCGAATCTTCCCACTCTTTGTTCGACATAAAATATCGGACCCTTACTACCCACCCGAATAGCAAGAGCAATCAGCACGAGAAATGGCGAAAGTAAGATAATTCCAATTGCGCTAAGCATGATGTCAATTACGCGCTTAAAAAATGCCGTCACCCACGTTAAATGTGGCTCGTCGATACGCAGCAGAGATAGCTCGAGGTGTGGACGTACTTGGAACCTAGGTCCAAGTGACTCCATGTACACCGGAGCCGTGAGAAGTTCGATATCCGCCTGTTGGCATAGCCACGAAAGATGCCCGAACTGACGAGGGGGGATGTCTGCTAATTCTTGAACTACCAACACCTGGATGTGCGATGCGACCGCTTTGGCGAAAATGACATCTGACCAACTATCGGGTGTATCAAGTTCGGGATAATTGAAACGAGCACTGGTCTGTAAACCAAGGTTTGGATGTGCGTTGATTTCTCTATAAATCCTGTTTTGAAATTCCGTGTCCCCGATCAACATGACGTTGCGTATGTTGAGGCCTTGCCTAAACCCTCGTACAAGGAGTTTTTGCAATGCGATGCGCAAAATTAATGTAAAGCCTAAACAGGTAGCAATCGAACCAACTACTAATATTCGTGAGGTCTGAGAATGAAGGAGATAAAGAGCAGAGCTGGTGATGAGAAAGTACATCAAAGAAGCCTGAATAACTCTGGCGTAGGCAAAAGTACCGGAATTGATGAATTCCCTCGAGTACGTGCCGTATGCCGATAGGAGCGCAATCCACAGTGCAGCGAGAGCAAGGAGTCCAAGAAATTGGTACGTTGTGACGTCTCCTCTGCTGTCTGAAAAAACTTCGAACCGCAGTGTGTAAAGCACGGCGAATCCCAGCAAGCAAGAGATCACGTCGCTGATGAAAACTCTTGACCCGTATTTGCCCACCACAGAAATGTACCCTAGGGGACACGGGGTTTTTACTGTATGTTGTGTCTAAGCCAGAAAGCAGTGAGAAAAGAAAATTCGGTTTACGCCGCGGAATTTCCATCTCTAGTGTGCAGAAGGCTGTAAGAACACAACAAATACTCGTTACTAAATAAATGCACATCGCACTTTAATTTATTACGTCGGGATACGCTGGGAGTTCTCACATGGGCGCCGAGAATAAGGAACCTGCAATGGTGCGCAAGTTTGTATTTGTCACACTCAGCGCGATCACTCTGTGCGTAATGTGGCTTGGCGTCTCGGGTTTCATCGCCGCGAAGAACCTCAAGGCCGCGCAACTTCACTTGAAAAGCGTTGCGAATTGGCAGTCACTTGATGACACTAACCATTTAGCGAATGAGCTAAACCTGGTTCGTTCCGACGTCCATGCCGCTCATAAATTAGTCACTGGTCCAATCTGGTGGCTTTCAGCTCAGGTTCCAGTTCTGGGAAATACTCCGCGCGCTGTAAGGACGTTGACCGAATCGCTTGATTCCATTCTTCAACGTTCAACTCGCCTAGAAGACGCCATCGTTCTGCGCGACAGCTCACAGGAATTACTGAGTTCGCCATTCCTGCAAAATCTCACAACTGGCTTGGCTGACATACAAGTCCCTGTTGCGCAGGCGAGCGAAAAGTTGTTTTCTTTGCAGCTCCTCGGAGTGCCGTCGTCCGTGCAAAAACCAATCGAGACTTTACGGCGTACTCTGACCACAGCGACACCCTACATAAACTCGGGGGCGCAGTTGGCACAAGTAGCGCCAGTTCTTTTTGGTCTTGATAAACAACAAACGTGGTTAATAGTTTTCCAAAATGGTGCAGAAGCTCGAGCCGCAGGCGGGTTCCCAGGCGGATTAGGAATTCTTAATTCAAAGAACGGGAAATTGACCCTAGAAAAACTTGAGTCTAATGATGCGATTATGGCCCAACCGCTGACCAGCTTGGATGGTCTGGTGTCGCCAGAGCTTGTTGATCTCTATGGCAGTGACTTGACCCGACTATCCGACATGAGCTTGTCACCAGATTTCCCAACCAACGCAAAACTGTTTTCTGCAATCTATCTGCAGGATACGGGTCAAATGACTGATGGTGTCATCGCGATGGATGAACATGCACTTGCATCAATCATGAAAGTGACTGGACCAGTGACCGTGGGTTCGCGAACCTTGACGTCGGAAAATATCGTTGACTATGTGACTAAAACCGTCTATCAGGACTACGCAGATCCAAAGAAAAAAGATCGCGCTTTATTTTCGATTGTCGGCCAGGTATTCAAGAATCTTAATTCTGTCAATGCAGGCCAAATCAAAATGCTTGAAGCGCTGGTGCCAGCAGTGATTGATGGGCGTATCAGGTTGTGGAGCTCAGATCCGGATACCGAGTCTGTCATTAAGAAAAGTGTGTTGGGCGCAAGTACTGATGACCTTGCAAACCCAACACATGCTGTTGCATTTTCAAATGGCGGCGGAAACAAAATTGATGCCTACGTTCAAGCACAAGTTTCTTATAACGGTGGCCAGTGTGTTCCGTATTTTCCATTTCGTGCCTCAATTTTTAGAATCGTCTTGAAAAATGATGCGCCCTCTTCCGGCCTTCCTGGATACGTTGTGCCGAGATTAGATTTAGGACAAGTTGTGCCTAAACATCCAGGCTCTGCAAAGATGCTCGTTTACGTGCACGTCCCGTTGGGATCGGAATTTCAGGATGCAGTAATTGGGGATAGCCAGGTGTCACTCGTGAGATCAGGCATAGACAACGGTCGGCAAGTGTGGCGATTTGATGTGGAATTACCTGCTAGCAGCACCACGGACTTAGTGGTCTCGTTCAAGGAGCCTGCTATGGGGACTGAATATCCTCCGAAGCTGTGGCAACAGGCAATGGCCGTGCCCATGACTGGTTCTGCCACAAAGGGTCCACCGTGCTCGCTCGAAGGCGTTAATTAGTCCACTTTCATCGATTATCATAACTTCAGGGGACAAAATGGGGGGTTTCCTCCCATTTACTTGGTCAAGCCCAAGGTTTTAGGCGTTGCTTAAATGATTTGTTAAGGCTAGGTTTAGGGTGTGAATATTACTCGCGGTCGTTCCGCTCTAGCCTTCGTCACGTTTGTCGCGGGCGTGAGCATCCCGTTGACTGCGTTGGCGTATCCACCAGGGCGTGCCTTGAGCGTGAGTGTTGTGCCTGACATGGTGAAGCCTTCAAGTGATGTAACTCTTAAGGTCAACAATGCAATCCCAAATAAGTCATTCAAATATGGATTCGGCTCAGACTTGTCAAAGTCTGCTACGAGCACAAGTGATGGATCCAAGAGTGTGGCTACCAAGGCTCCATCAAGTGCTGGTCGTTACACGGTTAAAGTCACACAGTTGAACACAGTTACCCGCCGAAGCGAAACTGATACGACTACTTTGTTTGTGCCTAAAGTGACAATTCCAAGTTCAGGAAAAAAGAATAAGAATGTCACCATCTCGGTCTCCTACGCCAAGCCCGGTGCGATTGTCAGCGTTGTCGTAGGTTCGGAATCACCCCAATACAGGACAGTTAGTAATTCTTTTACTGCAACTGTGACTGTGTCATCAAGTACGGCGACCACAAAGTCGGTAGTGGTTACGGTGGGTAGCTTAAGTTACACAGGCTCGATTAGATTTTCTAACAGTTAACATCAGTACCGAAACCTGATTGTCCAGGAAGAGAAATTACGGGAAACCTGTCGCCTCTTGCTAAGATTTTTGTACCCACACAAACAATGGGTTTATGGTTTCTTCTTGGCTGATAGGCAGAGTTCGATGTCCATCAGTACGTAGCTAGGAGATTTTGTCGTGGTACTTCAGGATTACCTGAGCATTCTTCGCAAGAGGTGGAGAGTGATTACTGTTTCACTTCTCGGAACTCTTTTTCTCTCTGGACTCGTCACCTACTTGACACCAAAATCCTACGTTTCGAATGCGCAGCTATTTGTGGCCACATCTGGATCAAGCAGTGACGTTGGAAATATTCTTACTGGAGCGCAATTTTCAAGTCAACGCGTAAAGACTTACACCCAACTTGTAAAAATGCCACAAGTGCTTTCTCCCGTATCAGCTGCGCTTGGATTTCAAGTATCTCCCAAGGAAGTCAGCGCCAGTAGCCCACTTGATACCGTGTTAATTAACATCGCAGCGACAAACGGTGACCCGGCCAAAGCAACCGCAATCGCGAATGCAGTCTCGATTCAACTCACTCGCGTCATTCAAGAACTCGAAACACCGTTGACTCCATTTGCTATTAGTCCCATCAGAGCAACAGTGGTTCAGCCTGCAAGCACGCCAGAAGGTCCAAGCGCGCCTCGGCCACTTCTTAACTTAGTTCTCGGATTCTTACTTGGTGGCTTACTCGGTGTTGGAATCGCAATGCTAAAAGAAACTCTTGATAACACGGTGAAGTCATTTGACGACATTCTGCGGTCAACAGGTGTCAACCCCATCGGGGTGATTGGTTTTGACCCAGGCGCCAAGGCGGATCCGATTGCAGCATTAAATCAACGAAGTGTGCGTTCTGAGGCCTACCGAACGTTGCGAACAAATCTGCAATTTGTAAATGTCGACCACCCTGCTCATGTCATCGTTGTTTCAAGTGCGCTGCCCGAAGAAGGCAAATCAACCACATGCATCAATCTGGCAGTCACATTTGCGCAGTCAGGTTCCAAGGTTTGCCTGGTTGATGCGGATCTTCGAAAGCCAAGCCTGGCCGGGTACCTCGGTATAGACGGGGGTCTCGGTCTGACGAATGTTCTTGCAGGTCAAGCGAAATTAGAAGACGCAATAGTGCCGTGGAATCGTGGATTGCTCAGTGTGCTTCCTTCAGGTCCTACGCCGCCTAATCCAAGTGAATTGCTTGGCAGTCAGCAGATGGTAGCTCTGCTAGAACGCCTTCGGGAAGATTTTGACTACGTGATTATTGACAGTGCGCCGTTATTGCCAGTCACAGATTCAGCGATCCTAGGGCGCCTTACAGACGGGGTTATGTTCGTCGTTCGATTTGGTAAGACGACTCACGAACAAATTCAACGATCAGTAGAGAACCTAGCGCTCGTCGAGGCTCGGCTTATCGGCCCAGTTGTGAACTTCGTACCAAGTGGCGCAACTGGTTATGGCTACGGTTATGGCTACGGTTATGGCTACGGTTATGGATATGGTTACGGCCTAGAGGGCGCAACTGCAGCGAATGACAAATAAGGTCATTGTTCGCAAGCAAGCAGCGCAATCCCACAACAGGTAGAAAAGTCAATGACCGTTCTGGATCAAACAGCGGTTATGTGGTCGACAACTCCGAGAAAGCGAATAGGAACGGTATGGCAGCGAAAATACTTGTTGTGTGCGCCGCCAACGTATGTAGAAGCCCGTATACCGCTGCTGTATTCCACAATCGGCTTAGTGCGGATCCTCACACAGCAGCACTCGGATTGATCATAGAGTCGGCAGGCACAGAAGCCTATCTTGAGCAAAATTACTGCGACTATGCCAAAAAACGAATAGACCTGGAACCCAATGGAATGTCCAGGCACGTAGATACCGTGGACTTGCAGCCATTTGACTTAATTTTGACTATGACCATTAAGCAGCGCAGTGAACTCGTTCGCACTATGCCAAGTAGACGCTCCGGCATCTACACGCTCGTTGAAGCTGCGCGGCAAGCCCACGGGGTAGTACAAAGTGGTCAGGCACTAGATGTGGCACGCGGCATTGTGAGTCCCGACGAAACAATAGGCGTTCATCATGCAGTTTCGCTACTGCCCGGTACAAACTCGCAACGATGGGAATGGTTGCTGGATGAAATGAATGCCTCGCGGGGCGCATTCTCGGGCGAGGTAGCGCAACATCACACACTTGACATCGATGATCCTCATGGTTCCACTAAAGACATTCATGACAAAACGTACAAGTCACTTGAGAAAGCGGTATCAAGTTTTGTGCAGGCCTTATCAGCGACCCTGAGTGCATAACATCGGACCAACACCACCGAGCGCAACCACTTAACGGCATAACAGAGGCGTTGAATCAATCATCAAATCGTCTTGAATGTGCCAGTGTGAAAGCAAAGCCTTCACGCTCCCAAAACCAAGCGATCACCTGCAATAGGGTGAAGGTATGCGCGTTGAGGTTAATGGTCTAGATAAACACTTTCGTAAAGTCCATGCGGTAAAAGATTTGAGTTTCGCGGTCGAACCTGGCCGAGTAACTGGCTTTCTGGGCCCAAACGGGTCTGGTAAATCCACATCAATGCGATTGATGCTAGGACTTGATAACGGAGCCGGGAGCACACTTTTTGATGGCAAGAGCCTTACAGGTCATAAAAGTGTCACTCGAGTAGTCGGCGCTCACTTGGATGCAAAGTTTTTCCATCCCAAGCGAACGGCCTACGCACATTTGCGCATGCTTGGTGCTGAATCCCGAGTTTCTAAGGCCAGGGTGAACGAAGTCCTGCAATTAGTGGGTTTGGAATCGGTAGCCAAGAAGCGACCTGGGGGATTTTCGCTGGGCATGGGCCAGCGATTGGGCCTAGCCGGCGCAATCTTGGCCGACCCGCAGGTGCTCATTCTTGATGAACCAGCAAATGGACTTGATCCACAGTCCATTCAATGGATGCGCGACTTCCTCCGGTTTTACGCTTCACAAGGACGATCTGTTCTGGTGAGCAGTCACTTGCTTAGCGAAATGCAGCTACTGGCTGACGATGTTGTGGTGATTGCGCGAGGTTCGCTCATTGCGGCTGAATCAATGAATACATTTCTGGCTCGATCAAGTGGGAGTGCTGTCAAGGTGCGTACAAACAATGTTCGCAAACTCGCTGAGGCACTTAACGCTGAGGGCTTGGCGCTTTCGGTTAATGCTCAAGAAGAGTTGCGTATTCCTAACGTGACTACAGATCAAGTGGGCGACATTGCGTTTCGAAGTGGCGTTGCACTTTTGGAACTCACAGCTGAAACAGCAAGCCTGGAAAGTGTATTTCTAGAGCTCACAGAAAGCGGGCAGGAATATCGTGTTGGGGTTCCACAGTCCGGTATTGGTGGTGTGCAATGAGATCAGCACTTGTATACGAATGGCGCCGGCTCTGGTCGGTTCGATCTACCTGGGTAATGTCTTTGCTTTATGTTGTGATGGCAATCATTCTTGGTGCAGTTCCGTTGTACTTAGACTCTGGGGCAAAACAATCCTGGATTGGTCTTTATAGTTCGTCAGGAAACCTGCTGTGCTTGATTATGCTCAGTGTGGTAGCGGCGCAGACCTTTGGTCATGAATATCGTTATGGTCTTATTCGTTTGACATTGAGCGAGTTTCCAAAACGTGAACGCGTCATGATTGCTAAAACCGTAATCCTTGCTTTCTATGTAGCCATCATGACCATTGTTGGGTGGTCAGTCCTCGGCGCAGTTGGGGCCACAAAGCCTTCGCGTATGTCTGCCGATGTTGTTGGCTTCAGCATGAGTGGCAGCGGCCTTCCTCATCTATGGCAAGTTCCGGTATTTGGATTCGCCTATTGCATCATTGCGATGAGTGTCACTGTACTTACCAGAAACCTCGCATTGGGTGTGATCTTGCCATTGTTGAGCGCAACTCTGATTGAGTCGTTGATTACTGGGTTTGCCTCATTAGCAAAAGGTCGATGGGACTGGCTCGTCCACATCTTGCCGTTCAACAATGCATCGGCGTGGATGGACCAATCTACTGAGTTACATTTCGCAGGACTGATTTTTGCTTCCTGGGTTATCGGTTTCTATTTTCTTGCCACTTTGCGGTTTCACTTGAGAGATGCCTAAATGGCAATTGCAAGAAATCGCGAAACGGCTCAGGCGATTGCAGTCGGATTAGCTGCTGGTCTACTTTCGGGATTCTTTGGAGTCGGTGGCGGTTTTATTATGGTGCCGCTCTACGTACTGTGGATGCAGGTTGATCAAAAGCGTGCTCATGCCACATCGCTGTTAGCAATAATTCCGATTGCAACAACTGCAGCAACAAGTTACGCAATTCAACATGAAGTCGATTGGTCTGCGGTTTTCCTAGTACTCGTTGGCTCAGTATTTGGCGCTAGATACGGGGTGCACCTTTTAGGTAAGCTCCCACTTCGCACGATCCAACTAATTTTCGCGGCCGTGTTGATCATCTCCGCGGGTCGATTGCTGTGGTCAGCAACACCGCATCAGGTCTTTCACGGATTTGTTGCAGATGTTCTTCTTGCAGTCATTGGTTTCCTAGCAGGTGTGATGTCAGGAATGTTGGGCGTGGGCGGCGGCATTGTGATTGTCCCAGCTTTAATTTTGACTTCAGGAATAGATGCCACAATGGCCCGGGGCACCAGTCTCGCGGTCATTGTGGGCACGGCGATTTCCGGAACTCGCTCCCACGTCAAGCGCGGAAACGTTGACATTCATCTCGGTGTGATCTCTGGTGTGGCCGGTATTCCAGCAGCCATCGTGAGCAGCTTTTTTGGAACCACGGCCTCAGACCAATTGGTGGTCACACTGTTTTGCGTGATTCTGGTAACTATTGCCGTTCGAATGCTGCGCAGTTCCTCGCACTAGAGGCGAACTGACCTAAACTCTCGTAATCTAGGCGTGAGGATTCAACACCCTGCCGAAGGGGGATTTTGTGAAAGTCGTAGTTCCTGCTGAACATCACCAAGGAGAACGGCGTGTGGCACTTGTGCCAGAAGCCGTTGTAAAACTCATCAAACTTGGTCTTGAAGTGGCAATCCAGGATGGTGCTGGTCTTACGGCCAACCAAGATAACAATGCCTATCTTGCTGCTGGTGCCACCATTGTGAGTACTAGCGACATCAGCAAAGCACTGTCATCGGCTGATGTCGTTGCAAGTGTGCGTCCATTAGATCCTGCTGTAGGTAAAACTTTAAAGTCAGGCGCAGTAACTCTGTCGTTCTTATCGCCGACTAATAATCCTGACGAGATCAAGGCACTGAGTGCTGCAGGTGTCACAGCATTATCGTTTGACCTAGTTCCTCGTATTTCACGTGCTCAATCAATGGACGCATTGTCATCTCAGGCGCTGTGTGCTGGTTATCGCACTGCGCTGATTGCCGCCGAACGGTCAACAAAATTTTTCCCAATGCTAATGACGGCTGCAGGAACTGTACAACCCGCGAAGGTACTTGTTTTGGGTGCTGGAGTAGCTGGGCTTCAAGCGATGGCAACCGCACGACGTCTCGGCGCAGTGGTCAGTGCATACGACGTTCGGGCATCGAGTGCTGACGAAGTGAAGTCGATGGGTGCCACCTTCATTAATTTGAATTTAGAAACTCTCGAGGGTGCAGGCGGCTACGCCCGCGAAATGGGTGAAGATCGCGCTAAAGCACAGCAAGATGCGTTAAAGCCTTTCATCTCAGAATCAGATGTAGTCATCACCACTGCGGCAATTCCTGGTCGCAAGGCACCGCTTCTTGTGACTGCGTCGATGGTGGAAAATATGAAACCAGGTTCGGTCATCGTTGACTTAGCCGCTGAATCAGGCGGAAATGTCGAAGGCTCAATTGCCGGACAAGACGTGCTTTTACCTACAGCTGGTGGCGACGTGACTGTGATCGGCTGCAAGGATTTACCAAGTCAACTCTCAGTTCACTCAAGTAAGTTATATGCCCAAAACGTGGTTTCGTTACTGACTTTGATCACCACTGAGGGCGAAGTTAACCCTGACCCATCAGATGAAGTTGTCGCCGGAAGCGCAGTAGTTTTTGCAGGCGAAGTCCGTAACGCCATGGCCCGTGAAACTTTGGGTCTGCAACCATTAGCAAAGGACGGTGAGTAGCGCATGGATGCAATTGCGTTATTAACAATTTTTGTGTTGAGCATTTTCGTAGGTATGGAAGTGGTGTCGAAAGTATCCGCGGTGTTGCACACGCCACTTATGTCCGGAGCTAACGCTATTCACGGTGTTGTTCTGGTTGGCGCCATTTTGGTCACGGGTAAAGCGAACACATCTTTGGAACTTGGATTGGGGCTCGCTGCAATTGTGCTTGCCGCAATCAACATGGTTGGCGGATTCGTAGTCACGGACCGCATGCTTGAAATGTTTAAGCCAAAACCAAACGAAGGAGAATCGAAATGACACCAACATGGGTACGTCTTGCTGAATTAGCAGCGTCGGTTCTTTTCATTCTTGCGCTCAAGGGTTTGTCCTCTCCAAAGACTGCCCGCCGCGGAAACTTGCTCGGCGCAACAGGCGCAACTGTTGCCACAGTTGTTGCCTTCTTCTACGGTGAGAAATTTTATGGTGGACCAATTCAGCACCTTCCGTTCATCATCATCGCGACAGCAATTGGTTCAGTCATTGGCTGGATCGCGGCTAAGCGGGTTCAGATGACAAAGATGCCACAAATGG